>JBLIRG010000012.1:0-53255 GCA_049472195.1 Thermoplasmatota archaeon | reverse complement strand
ACTCAGAGTAAGTGGGCCCCTGACTTTTATCGCATATGGGGATTTCTCTGAAAAAACGGATGTTATACTCCCAACCGGCATAAATTCCGCTTTTCCGAATCCGTTTTTCTCCGGATCATAGTCTGCCGGAATCCGGATCGGATTTTGACATCTTCATGTCGAAATCCTCATCGTCCTCGGTTATGCCCAGATAATTGTACAGCTCCCTTCTGGCCATGTTGAGCTGCCTGTCCATCTCCTTGTGCTCTCTGTTGTTTATCAGGGCCTCCTCGTTTTCCCCCTTGTGAAGAATCGAGTAGATGGGGGCCTTCCCGCCCACCCTGCGCTTTCCGGCAAGCAGGACCTCTATGGCCTTGTGCCTTTTGTCCGGTCTCATATCCCTGAGCCCCGTGATGATGGCCCTCGTGGGCGGTGAGAGGGTTCCGTTCTCGATGAGATATTGCAGGTCCTCCTCGATCCGGTCGGCCATCTTATCGTGGTCCGTCCCGCCCGTTGCGCCGGTGACCATCTCCATCCTACCGGTCCTGGAAAGGCTCGGAAGTAGAGGGGTGTGAAGGGCGGTGGGTTTCTTGTATCCGATCTTTTCGGCCACGTCGCGGGCAAGCATGTGGGCATGCCTCTGGTCCATTCCGCCCATCGCTAGGTCAACCTCAAGCTCGAATATATCGGAGGCCTGCATTGCCGGATAGATGAACTTGGATGTGTCAAGGTCCCCCTCGCCTTCCTTCCGCCCCATGATGGTCATGGCCCTCTTTATCCTTGAGAGGGATGACGATTTGGACACCCTGAGGACCTTCTCCCAGTATTTCGCATTGTCGGCAAGGTCCGAGGCCCATCTGAATTTGAGATCGCCCTTATCGATCGCCTCGCCAAGTCCGTAAGCCCTGTAGCAGTCGATGAAGTAATGACCGCAGTCCTGGATCTTTCCCAAATCCCCGCCGAATTTATCGTTTATGAAGGCGTGCCAGTCTGCAAGGAGCACTGTCACCTCAAATCCAGCCTTGATAAGTTCCTCTATCTTCTTGGTTATTATCAGCCATCCTATGTGGACGAATCCGGAGGGTTCGTATCCGACGTATGCCGTCGGTCTTTCCTTTTCGTCGAGGAGGATTCGAAGCTCCCCGTCGGTCACAATTTCCTGGGCACCCCTGCTGACCAGTTCCATTCTGCTGTCCGTGTCCATTTCCATCCATCCGAGATTTCGACCTATGCGGTAACCTAATAAAGGGAGGTATACTTTAAATTGATGATGGTGCAGGACGTCAAATCAGGGCCGAAAGGCGCAATTCCGGTACCAGTCGGGATAACGCTTCCGCTGACCTTTCCCGAGAATTACTCCTACCATCATGTTCTTGGATATTCCTGGACCTCCGCGGGACCGGTTTTGACGATGGAGAGATTGTACCGGGAAGGAGGTTCACTCCATCCCTCTGGCGAGGTGTGCGAGGTTGACATGGGCGGAATCCCCGAGATCGACATGGTCATCTCCGGTACGAGGATCTGCACGGGAAGATGGGCCGAGGGAGGACATATCCACTGTCCCTCCCTGGCGCATCTTGTGACGGAATCGCAGTGTTACTCGTGCCTTTCAGGGGATTTCCCGGATCCGGTCTGCATATTCGAACCCCATTGCAGCAGCGGATCGTGCGGAGCCGGTTTCTGCCAGGCAGAGCACGCCGTATATCTGGCGGTATACCACGACCGCCTGAAGGTGGGTATGACCCAGGTCAGGAGACTCCATATGCGGGGCATGGAACAGGGCGCGGATCTGATAACGGCCGTCGCTCTGCTCGGAGATCGGTATTCAGCGAGAACCCTGGAGTGTATAATTTCACTCCAGTGCTCCATACCCCAGTCGGTTCACCCGACAAATATGCTGAAATCGATGCGGAGGAAATTCGATGAGGACAGGGCATTTCATATGACGATGTCCGCCGTTGACGAGATAAGACTGTCATGGGATCGGATCAGCGAACGGATCGGGACTTACGGAGGGATCAAGGTCCTTACCGCCACTCCGGATATGAAATTTCAACCCGTCAGTATAGAATATCCACTTCAAAATCCCCTGGAAACATCCCCTCGGAGATTGAAGGGAAACTGTTTGAAGGGAAAAATAGTGGGGTTCAAGGGGGGTTTCATGATCATTAGATCCCACGGACTTCACGCATACAACATGCACGATTCGATCGGCATGGTGGTCATGTGCCCGGAATACGGTTGATCACCATTAGGTTGTGGATGGAGCAAGATCGAAGATCAGATCGAATCGCGCCCCTTTCGTATGGTCTCCTTCCACCCTGTCCCGGACCTCGATCCTCCCGTCGTATCTGTCCACCAGCTCCTTCACCAGATACAGACCGACCCCGTTCCTGAAATTGTACCTCTCGCTCTTGATATTCAGGAAGATATCGTCCTTTGTCTCTTGTGATATGCCGGGACCGTGATCCCTTATCGACACGATCACCTCTTTTTCATCGTCCGATTTTACGATGGATATCTCAAGCCTCGCACTGGATCCGGTCTGGAACTTCACGGCGTTCTGAATCACGTTGAAGAAGGCCTCTTCTATTATCGGTTCCGCGATCACATTGACCTGTTCTTCGGTCTTTTCAATATCAAAATCAATGGTCCTGTCCGGATAGATGTGGGAGACATCCTCGACGGACTTTTCGACGAGGGGAACGATATCTACCTGCTTCAGATCGGTGATCCGTGATCGGATGTTCGAAAGGAGAAGAACGTTCTTGACAAGCTTCATGGATCTCTTCACAAGATGCCAGGATTGTTCCACGGCCATATTCCTCATGTCCTGCTTTACTGAGGATCCCTGTGCGATCTCGATCCAGTTGTACAGCCCCTGGTGGATATTGCCGATATCGTGGCTCAGGAGGTCCAGGTAGAATTCCGCCCGGTTTCTCTGGTCTATTATCTCCTGTTGGGCTTTTTTCTTCTCCGTAATATCCTCCACAAGGGCGAGGCGGTTGTGGAATCCGTCCACATCCGAGCTTATGTTGGTTATTATGACATTTGCCCAGATAACCTCCCCGTTCCTCCTGATATACCGCTTCTCCCTGTTTATGACCTTTATATCGCCATGTTTGAGCTTTCGAAGCAATGTTGCGTCCTCATCGATATCGTCGGGATGGGTGATATCCACTATTTTCTTTCCCCGCATCTCCTCCTCGGAATAGCCCAGCATGCGGCAGAATGCCTGATTTGTCCTCGTCAGGCAGTCATTGCTGTCATTGCTGAGAACGAACCCTATCGGGCTGTAATCGAATATCGCCCTGGATCTCATCTCACTCTCCATCAGCGCTTGGGTGGCCTGCATTCTTTCGGTCATATCCATCATCTGGGCGATGGTGAGAATATTGCCGTCGGGATCGGTGATGACATTCGATCTGATGTCGATGGTCAGGCATTCTCCGTTTTTATTCATCACGTTGAACTGATAGGCACTTGGGACGTCCTCTCCTCTCTGCCTTCTGACGTAGCGATCCGCGAGCAGTTTCCTTGTCTCCTCGTCAAGGAATATCCTGAAGTCCTTCCCTATCATCTCCTCCGCTGTATATCCCAGCATACCGCAGATGCTGTCGTTCAGATACTGGATTATGAATTTCGAATCAAGTATGATCATGCCTATCTGCGAGTTCTCGACGATCGTCCTGAACTTCTCCTCGCTCTTTTGAAGGGCTTCCTGCGATGCCTTCAGCTCCGATATATCTATGAGAACACCTCTCAGGCCCCGCAAGCCGTCGTTTCTGATTATGGGACGCGAGAATGTAAGGATGGGAGTTTTTGATCCGTCCTTATTGACAAGGGTATATTCGTTTCCGGTCGTACCCCTGCCTTCGATTATCCTGGAGATGTTCTCAACCATTCTCTTCCTGTCCTTCGGAACTGCAAGATCGGTTACCTGAATTCCCCTTCGGATATCCTCCTCCGAATATCCCGTTGACATGAGGCCGTACTTGTTCGCATATGTGATCATGCCCTTCTCATCGGTCTCGAAGATGGTCTGCGGGAGAAGATCCGTCAGCTCACGGAACCTCAGCTCGCTCTCTCTCAGAGCATCGACCACAGCTTTCCTGTCGTTGATGTTGTGGATTGCGACGGTGGCTTTTTCCAGTCTGCCGGATATCTCGTGATAGCGGGTGTTGAATTGGAACCAGTTCTCGGATCCGTCCTTGCATACAACCTTGTAATCGACGCTTTCTGGCACCCTCTCCCCTTTCCGCAGTCTGGAGATCCTGTCATGAAAGATCCTTGAACTCCCCTCTGTCAGAAGCTTGTCGGGACTGATCGAAAGAAGTTCCTCCCTTGAATATCCGAGATAATCCAGGAACACATCGTTGCACTCCAGGATCTTCAATTCAGCAATATCGAACTCGAAAATCCCCACGGGCGCGTTCCTGCAAAGTCTATCGTGTGCGGCCCCTCTATATCGGAGCTGCTCCTCCAGATGGATCCGATCCCTGATATCCCTGAGAAGGAAAAGATGTGATCTGCCCCCATCTTCCGGGATTTCACTGATCCCAACTGAACAGTGAATCAACCGGTCATCGGATCCGATAAACGAAATATCCATTCCGGATACGACCTCATTCTTCCCGGGGATCTCCCGATCGTTGGTTTTTTTGATATTATTTGATGCGGATGTGATCTCCTCGAGTGGTCTTCCGATCACCTGCTCCGGAGCGTAACCCAGGAGATCCGATCCGAGATCGTTGATATTCCGGATAATGCCTTCATCGTCGAGAATGATGCAGGGTGCGGGTATAGATCCGATCAGCATGCTTCCATTCGCGCAGGAACCCATGTTTTTCCTTAGAAAAATCATGTATTTATAATAAATCCTTGGCTGACAGATTATCAGTACCCGAAATTAACCAAAGATCACGATCATCAGGTGCAAAATCAGGGGCGGGAGATTTTTTTACAGGAATTCGACTCCGGTAAGTGTCTCGGTATCCAGCACACCTCTTATGGGCCTGATCTCCTTGAGCACGAACCTGCCGAGGTCGGTATAGTTGCGGGCGTCTGCTTTTACAATGATATCGTACTCTCCGAACAGCATGTGGACTTCGACCACTCTCTTGAGCTTCTGAAGCTTCTGATACACGAACTTCTCCTTGTTCGGTTCCGTGACTATGAGTATGAATCCGATAACCATGATAATCCGCCCCCATGCAAGTTAAATTGGTATTCCTTTTGCAGGTAGATATAGATTGCCCATCGCTGGCCGGACCGGCCCTTTTCATCAATCCTCCCGCTCCCTTCTGAAGATCCAATCCCCCCTCCTTCCCGAGGGAAAAAGCAGCCCCAGGATGAAAAGCACAGTGATCCCGATGAAGGATATGTATGCAAGGGCCTTCCCTCCCACCGGATAATCCCAGTATCTGGTGATCCAGTAGATCAGGCCGAGGATCATAAGAAACAGGATTCCCGTGATCACATACCTTGTGGTTTCCGATCTGTCGTACGGCCAATCCGCCCTGCCCCTGGGGAATTTGAAACCCAGGAAAAGCAGGATCACCACCGCGATGACGACGATGACGATTGAGGCCACGACAATGAACAGGATCATCCCTCCCAGTTTACCTCGTCCGTGGAGATCTCGCCCCTGATATTCAATTCCTTCTTTTTTGGAATCGGCGGCGGTGTGGGTATGTTCTTGGGCGGTTTGACCTCGGGTGAAGGCGGTTTGACAATTTTCTCCTTTTCCTTCACGGGCTCCGCCCTCGGCATGCCGTTCCTCTCCTTTCTCTGGTATTCCTGCCTCAGCTTGTCATACATCTGGATCATCTTGGGAGTTATCGAGGGCTTGATCTCCTCGAGGATCCTCTTGAAGTCCTCCTGTGTGATCGGCTGGGGCTCCTTGGTCTCCAGGGCCTTCTCGAGGCCCAGTGATGATGCCTCCCTCACCAGATTGGCTATGTCGGCCCCGGAGAATCCCTTTGTCTCCCTCGCGATCTTCTCGATATCGATGTCCTTGTCCACGAATTTGCCCTTGATGTGGACCTTGAGGATCTCGATCCTTGATACCTCATCGGGGGGAGGCACGTAGATCACCTTGTCGAACCTTCCCGGCCTCATGAGAGCCGGATCGACCAGATCGGGCATATTGGTCGTGGCAACCACGATGATCCCCTCGGCCTCGTCCATTCCGTCCATCTCCGAAAGCATGATGGACAGGACCCTGGGTGTTACGTCATCCGTGGAGTAGAAATCCCTCCTCTTGGCAATAGAGTCGATCTCGTCCAGGAAGAGGATGCAGGGAGATCTTGCCCTGGCTTCCTCGAATAGCGAGGCAATTAGGTTCTCCGACTCCCCGTACCATTTGGACATGACATCGGAACATTTAATCCCGATCATGTCCACGTTGAGGTCCGAGGCGACCGCCCTGAGCATGAGCGTCTTACCGCATCCCGGCGGCCCGAAGAGGAGCATGCCCTTGCTGGGCTTCACACCGTACCTCGTTGCCATTTCCGGTTCCAGAAGGGGAACCATCAGGGCGTTCTTGACCTCCCTCTTGACCTCTTCCAGTCCTCCTATGTCGTTGAACGTCGCACGTCTGAAGCCAACCATCTCGGATATCTTCTTTCCGATATCCGTGCTCTTGATCTCCTCCACGCCGTATTCCATAGGTAGTGTCTCCTCTCCGAACTTCCTGACTGCGAACGGGAGCAGCGAAGCCGGTATGCACCCAAGAAGGGCCAGGGGATACCATATGCTGAAATCGACCTCGGCCCATAGGAACGTGACCACGCTGGTCACAATAAGTATGGCACCGGGGATCAATCTTATCAGCCAGCCCTTCAGTTTCGGATCGTAGGTCGAATGATCCTTCTCCACCCTCTTGAAGATCAGATAGATCGCCACCATCGCCGCCCCCCATCCCAGGAGTCCCACGAACGGCATCAGGGATGTGCCAGTCTCGCTGAGAACTGTTGATATGATATTCGTGTCCACAGAGGAGAGGCTTCCAATCGCATTCACGAAATCAACGGGGCTCCAGTTCGGATCCACCTCCCTGGAGAAGGTGACGAAGCTCCTCTCATGCGCCGACGTCGCAATCAGTGAATAGTACACGAAATTACCCGAAGGTGCGATGATGAGCAGGAAGATGCCCGCCGTGATCAATACCACGGATCCCATGAAGATCGACATCGTCAGCGCGGCGGCGAGCGGTACTGCAAATCCGACACCCAGACCCGCCGCGAAAACGGTCAGATAGGTGAGGTACGCGTATCTCCAGTCGAAGAATCCCCCTATCATGGTCACAAGAGAGAACACCAGGAATATCCAGCCGAACTCCCTGGATTGGTACGCTGCAGAGGCCGATACGAATACGGCCATGAGGAGAAGTGATATGAAAGGGTATCTCAGGGAGACCGCCGTGACGAATACGGCCAGTATGATGATCATCCACCAAGGATAGAACGGGGCCCAGAGAAGTCCCAGAAGGGACAGGACAAGGAAAGCGGCTGTTCTGATAACCAGGGTCTTCTTCTCTTCGTCCATCAGAAGTTTCTCGTACCATTTGTCCTTGTGGGACCTGTCCGCCCGTCTACGCATCTTCTTCTTGCGCTCGTTGATCGATTCCCGGATGCCCTTGACCTTTGAGGCAAGGATTATGAACATGATCGTGAAAGCGATCAGAAGAACGACTCCGATCACATCGATCCAGTAAGGCCGATCCTCGTTTTCGAAAGGGACCTCGTAGGTCTTCTGATTGATGTCGTAATTGAAGGTGAACCTGCCGTCAGGAGTGGGGACCGCAACCTCGTATTCGTATGTCTTGTCGTTGTAATCAACCGTGATGTCGTAGGTTCCCTTGAACACCGATACGTTTGTGAACGCGATTCCGTTGACCGACTCGGTGGTGTACGAGTATGTGTCATTGGAGAACGTTACGATGGCTTTCTCGGCCGGCCTCTTGTTCGAGACATCCCTCAGGATCACGAAGAGGTAGCCGGTGTAGATGGGTTCAGCCTCCGGCAGGTCCTCGTACTCGTAGAAGTAGTTCTCCGATGTGATCTTGTCAAGGTATTTGTCATAGGCGTCGATCCTGAAACTGACGGATGATCCGGGAGGATAGAAATTGATGGTGGCGTTCATATGGGTGGAGTTGATCCCCTTGAAGTATGTCACGCCCTCCTGGGGATCCTGATCGGGTATCGATACGGTGTAGATCAGATCCGCCCTCTGAAAGGTCACGGTGGGATCTATGCTGGTGATGTTGATGAGTATCGGTTCTCCGTTCTTCGGCTCCATCGGACCCCACTCGACCAGGATGTTGTCCGTGAAGACATCGCCCTGCCAGGAACCGTCCTTTACAACCTTGTACGAATATGTGGTGGACTGGAGCGGATGGTTTGCCTCGTCGTAGGCGATGATATTGTAGGAAATCGTGGTGCCCCCGGTATAACCGGGAATTTCCACTTCCAGGGTCGTCTGGTTTATTCTGGAGAAAGCGAAGCCCCCCGGGCTGCTCTGCACGCCTTCGATTGACCAGGTGTAGCTGATATCCGCGTGGTTGATGAACTGGCCTTTCTTCGATTGAATTATGATGTGCAGCGGTTCATCGTTAAGAGGACTGCGGTCATTCTCGTGATCGGGATACCTAGTTATTGAAACGGCCTCCTCGAAAACGTTTGTGTCCCATGCCCCTTCAGCCTCATCCGCTATCGGGAACAGGACCGCTGTCAGAAGTGCGACTAAAAGAAACACTCCCGCGGTCCTCCGGATCCTTCCCAGCCTTCCTTTCATTTATCCATCCCCTTAAGCTCCAACACTGACCTTCTGTTTCTCGATGATCTTCTTTCGGATCGATGACCTCTCCGCAATACCCAGGGCCGCCAGTCCGGCAAGCATGTACTCGACCGGAACGGTGGCCGTCTGCCCGATGGTCACCGGAGTAATGTTGGGCGTGGCCGTTATGACCGGCGCCACGTTGACAGACGGTGCGACGACAGGGACCGATGGCGGCGGCGGTACAGGCGCTACCGGCGCTGGCATCGGTGCGGGCGGTGGCGGAGGCAGAGGCGGTGGAAGCGCCCTCTGCACGGTGATCTGAAGATCGGGCAGTTCCGCCTCCTCCCCCTCGCCCCTCCATGACTCGTATATCACCCGGCTCTCCCTCTTGAACAGCGAGAATTTTCCGTCGCCGTCTGGCGATTCCACCTCGAATCCCACTGTCCAGTCCTCCCCAATTTTCAGATCGGTGGTATTCCATTTCAGGACCCATCCGTTCTCGGTTTCGTTTGCCTCGAAACCGACGGTCCTGTTGCTTGATCCTAATACGTAATCGAACTCCCCGTCCAGATGAGCCTCTATCGTGCAATTCCTCCCCGCAGTGTAATCGTAGAACTGATCGGATATCTTGAGGTATATGTCAACCAGTTCATCCGCGGTTTTGGCGTGGAAATAATCTCCTCCAGTATACTGCGCCATCCAGCCGAGCAGATCCCCGTCAACATCGGGCCCGAGACCTATCGTGAACATCTTGATCTCATTGTCCACCATCTGGTCCATCTGGGTTATTGTGACGTTCGCCTCGGGGGGATCGGGGGTTCCGTCGGTGAAGAAGACTATGATCTTCTGATTCTCGTCCAGGCCGTGTGTTATCAATTCCTGGATCGCCAGATCGATTCCCGCCTCGAAATTCGTCTGACCCTGCGGCTGCGAGGACGCCAGGGCCTCTAGATCAGCTGCCACCTGGGCGTAGGCGTTGGTCAGATGATGTCCTTCTCCAACTGGAGTTGCGAAAGTGTCAAATTTTATGACTACCGCCCGGTCGAAGGGGGCGATCATGTTATCCACATACCTCTTTGCACCGATGATCCGAAGCACCTGCGGATCGTAGGTCCCGAGAGATCCCGAATGGTCCATGAGGAATACGACATCCTGGGGAGCCAGGGTAATTCCCTTGGTCCCGGATCCCGCGAGGCGGAGCGACACCTCCGTCGAGTTCGGGTTGTTTTCCGAATCGGCCCTCCATATGGAATCGGAGTCCGATGTGGCAAAGGTCTCGAGATATCCGCCTCCCGTGTAGGCGTCGTAGCCGTCGGCTTCTCCCAGACCGATTATCGACAGGAATAATGAGAATGCGATCACCGCAACGGTTAGACACGGTATACCGCGCCTTATCGAGATATACGGTACTATGTGCAAGTCCTTTCATCCCTATCTTTGACCTCAATGCATATTAGGTTTATGGATAGATTTTCAAGCGGTCGAAATGAGGATCTTTGTCCTTTTCTCCTCAATCGCCCTTCTTTTCATCATCCATCCATGCCACTTCGTCGTCCTTTTCCTTCTTTTCGCCTGACGTCTTCTTGAAGGGATTCCTGCTCCTTTTTGGTTCGTCCTTTCCTTCGTCGGAAGCGGGGGAAGAGGGTTCCTTCTTCTCCTTTTTAAAACCGATCAATCCGCCTTTCTTCCCCTCTTCTTCGGGTACTTCAGGTTTCTCCTTTTTCTGCATGCCCTCTCCCCGTGCCCATTTCGTCAGGATCCCGGTATAGGCCAGGACGATGATCACTATTATCAGGATGATGAACAGGATGAACCAGAGTATGGGCAGCGAGTCCTTGAACATCTTACCGAAGGAGTCCTTGTCCTTCTTTCTCTCCACATCGATCAGACCCGAAATCAGATTTTCGTTGCCGAGGGTGTCGGATGTCCTGATCTGGAAGACGTGGGATCCGCCCTCGGAATCGCCAGTGGGCCAGAAGAGGACATAAGTATCGGGATTGGATTCGTTCGAATCCGGCGTCATCTCCCTCCAGCCAGAGGAATCGATGTTGATCATAACGCTGGCTACGCCCGAGGGATCCACAACCGTGGCGGCGAAGACTACGGAGTTTCCGGATTCGACCGTGCCGATCCTGACCTGTTCGGTTCCCTCTATCCAGTAATAGTCAAGGGATATCACCGGTCCCGTGTTGTCCACCTTTATGCCGTATTCTGCCGAATATTCATTTCCCGCGCGGTCCCTGGCGGTTACCATCAACGTGTGGTCGCCGTCTCCTAGGCTCCTAGTATCAAGGAGATATTCATAGTACAGGCCCGCCTCCCCGCGGTAGATCTCGAAGGGACTGGCATCGCCGACCTTCAACGTGACCTGGCTCAATCCGATACCATCGTATGCGTAGAATCTCAGGTTGTGGATTCCGGATAGAATCTGGCCGGAGGCAATGGATGCCTGGGATATCACCGGTCTGGAATTGTCGACGATCACCGATATGTCGAATGAGGTCTGTCTTCCCGATTGATCCACCGACCGGATCGTGACCGTATGGATTCCATCGCCGATCTTAGTCGTATTCCAGGGGGTGGATATGTCATACCAGGTCGTTCCGTCGATGGCGTATGTCACCGGGCCGGCGAATACATCATGCGTGGTCGCCCTAATAACGAACAGGCCGCTTATGAGCTGATCCTTCATCGGAGTTTCGATGACCAGGACCGGATCGGTGTTGTCCACTTTAAAAGTGATATCGCCGGTCTTCACCGTTCTCATCGCAAGATCCGTGACGGATCCGTTCACCGTGTAAATTCCATCCGGGAGAGATCGGGTATCCAGAAGATATTCGTAGTATCCCGTCTGTGTGTTGTAGGAGAGCGGTTTCTCCTCGTCGGCGATGTTGATCACGACCCTCTTGATCCCCACCTCGTCATATACAACCATTCTGAAGACATAGGTCCCTTCAACGAATTCGTTGTTGGAAGGGGATGCTATCTCGATCTCCGGATCGTTGTTGTCCACGAGAACATGTATGGTCTCAAGGGTTATGTGGCCGGCCTTGTCCGTCGCACGGATGGTCACCTCATGAGATCCGTCTGGTACGAGCAGAGTGTTCCATCCGATGGATACGGGCTGCCATGACGCTCCGTCGATGTTGTAATCCGTCCCCTTCTTGAATATATCGCCGTTCTCAACGTCAAAGAAGAAGAGTCCCGAGACTACCTGGCCTTCGCTCGGAGACTTGATGTTGATCGTCGGGGCTCTGTTGTCAACGTTGAAGAACACCGGACCGAATGTGTACGATTTGCCCGTGTAATCGTACGCCGTGGCGGTGACATTTCGAATTCCGTCCTCACCCGCTCCCCATGTGATGGTGTTCGATGAGTATTCGTAGTATCCGGTATTCGCGTTGTACGGGACCTTCGCCTCGATATCGTATACCTTGATCACAACATAATCCACTCCTACAATATCGAAAGCGGTGACCCGTATGTTCACGATTCCCTCCACGAACTCATCCTCCACAGGAGAATTGATCGTACACGTGGGTCCGATGTTATCCACCATGATATCGAAATCTAGGACCATGCTCTTTCCGGAGAGGTCCACCGCCCTTATCCTGATGACATGGTCGCCGTCCTCTATCCTGGTGGTGTTCAGCGGAATGCCGATATCATACCATCCGGTAGTATCCACCTGGTACTGGACAATGTCCAGGAAGGTGTCGTTAGCGAAGTAGTCAAAGGATATGACGGCGGATATTATGTCGCCGTTGTTGAGATTGTATACCTCAAGCTGCGGGACGTGGTTGTCCAGGTAGAACGACCTTGGTCCCACAACGGTCACCTTTCCTGAAAGGTCCGTTACAGTTATTGTGAGATTATAGATCGAATCCGATATGAGGGTGGTGTCGGTCCGGTATTCATAGTATCCCGAACCCGAATTGTAGTTCATGTCCAGGGTGGTGTTGAAAACCGAGATCCTTACCGATTCGACGCCGACGATGTCGGATGCCACCGCCCGAAACAGGTACTGGCCTGAAATGAACTGCTTTGTTTCGGGGGACGTTATTGATCCGTAGGGGGCCGTGTTGTCGATTAGGACGGATGACGAGGTCGTCGTCACGTGTCCTGCCCGGTCCACCGCCCTGAATGATATAAGGTGCGGTCCGTCGCTGAACAAGCTGGTGTTCAGGGTCGTATTGATCGGAAGCCATCCGGTTCCGTCAACGTCGTACTCCACCCTGTCGAGGAACACGTCCGTGGCGTTGATGTCCATGGTCTCGAATCCCTCGAGATACGCTCCGACGATCGGATGATTGACCCTCAAAACGGGGGCAGTGTTATCGACGTAGAAGACCCTCGGCCCGATATGCAGAACCTTCCCGGACATGTCCTCTATCGTTATGTTCATCTCGTATGTGCCGTCTTGGATGAGCCGGGTATCGGTCCTGTAATCATAGGTTCCGGTCCCTGAGTTGTAATTCATCTCGATGGATGCCCCGAAGATATCGATGACAACCGAATCTATCCCGTTCACATCATTGGCGATCACGCTGAACAGGGCAGTTGCCTCCAGGAACTGCTTTGAAACCGGACTGGATATCGAACCTGTCGGGTTGTTGTTGTCAAATCTCACGTCGACCGAGGTCAAGGTCGAATGGCCCGCGAGATCGAGCGCCCGTATGCTTATGCTGTGGGGGCCGTCGCTGAAACCGGTTGTGTTCAGAGTGGTGTTAATCGGAACCCAGCCTGTGCCGTCCACATTGTACTCGACCCTGTCGAGGAAAGTATCCGTCGAGCTGACCCGGATCATCTCCTCGCCCTCCAGATATGAACCGGAGATCGGGTAGTTTACCCTCAGGATCGGCGCGTTGTTGTCGATATAGAACGTCCTGGGGCCAAGGGTGATGTTCTTGCCCGAGTTATCGACGATATCCACGGTCATCGAGTAGGTACCGTCCTTGATGAGCCGGGTATCGGTCCAGTATTCATATGAACCCGATCCCGTATTGTAGCTCATATCGAGTACTGATCCGAATACGGTGATCTTCACGGAGGAAACACCGACCGCATCCGAAGCGAAAGCACTGAATTTCACCGTTCCTTCCATGAACTGTTCCGCCACGGGATTTGATATGGATCCCGTGGGATTGTTGTTGTCGATTTTGACAGAGATCGTCGAAACGGTGACATGGCCTGCTTTATCCGTGGCCTTGAACCTGATCGTATGGGTCCCGTCCCCGAATGAAGAGGTGTTCAGAGGTGTGTTGATCGGGACGTATCCCGATCCGTCGATATCGTATTCGACCTTTTCAAGGAAAACATCCGCGGCTGATACGTCCAGGGTCACCATCCCCTCGAGGTAGGATCCGTCGACGGGATCGTTGATGCGGAGGACGGGAGCGTTGTTGTCGATCTGGAACGCGACCGGCTTAGAAACATTCTTCTTCCCGCTGAGATCGTAAACTATCGAATAGCACGAGTAGTTCCCGTCCGCCTGAATGGAAGTGTCGGTCGTGTACTCGTAGTAACCGGACGATGACGAGTAGATTGCCGTGAAGTTCGTACCGAACACGTTGATCTCCACGCGATCGATACCTACCTGGTCCGTAGCGGACAGTCTGAACGTATAGGCACCCTTTATGAACTCTTTGGGGACGGGGCCGTTCACGGCGCAAACGGGCAGGTTGTTGTCCACTTTCAGGTTCATTGTCTGTGTTGCGGTATGCCCAGCCAGATCCCTGGCCATTATTGAAAGGGTATGGGGTCCGTCCAGGAGAGCTGTAGTATCCCAGGTGGTGGATATCGCAATCCATCCGCCTCCGTCGACAGAATACCTGACGTCCCTGAGGAAAGCATCCGATACGGTTACGTTGAGATCTATCATTCCTGATATGTAATCCCCCGTCTGCAGCTCGTTCACTGTCATCTCGGGGGCCTGATTGTCCACGTTGAACCAGATCTCGGAGCTGTTTGTCAGTTTGTTCGATCTATCATACGCATGGGCGGCTGCCGAATAATTTCCGTCGGTTACGGTCATGGTATTGTAACTGTATTCGAAATACCCTGTCTGCATGTTGTAGGTCATCTGAACCGTATCGGAGAATATGTCCAGGAGGACCTTGTCGACCCCCACCGCATCCGATGAGCTGATCTTGAAGGTATACACTCCCTCGATGAAGGCACCCGTGAAGGGCGAGACGATATTGCAGGTCGGGTAAGTATTGTCCACCGTGAAATCGATTGCCTGTTCGGTAATATGAGATGCGTTGTCCACCGACCGCACCGAAAGAGTGTGGTCTCCGTCGCTGAGCTGGCTTGTGTCAATTACTGCTGACCACAGCGGTTCGCTTCCCGTGAAGTTCATCCAACCGCCGGAATCGATCATGTACTCCACCTTGTTCAGATGGGTATCGGATGAGGTGACCGAGATCGTGTAAGTCCCTCCGATTATCTCGTCATCGGCCGGTTTCTTGATGGACAGCGAGGGCGCGTTGTTGTCGATGTAGAATGTGATGACATCGCTCATCTTGGTCTGGCCGACCTTATCGTAAGCGGTTGAATAGACGGTATACTTTCCATCGGCTTTGGTCCCGGTTGACACGGTGTACTCGAAAGAGGATGTTATCGGATTGTAGGGTAGTGTTGTTGACACTCCGAAAACGGTTATGTTCACGTGATGGATCCCGACGGTATCGGTGGCGATGGTTCTGAACGTGTATGAATCCTCGATGTACTGGCCGTCTATCGGTGAGTTCATTGTGCAGGTCGGATCGTTGTTATCGACATAGATCGTGACGGTGGAGGTCCCTGTCAGACCTGCACTGTCCTTCGCTTCAACGCTCAGGGTGTGATCGCCGTCGTTTATGATCGTCGTATCGTAATACCCCGTCCACAATGTCCCGGATCTGGTCATGGTGGACCAGGCATTCTGATCCACCCTGAACCTGGAACTGATCACGTGGGAGGTTGTATTGACCGAGATCATCAAATTGGAACCCGTAACATAACTGCGGTCTATGGGGGTGATAATGATCGGATTCGGTGCGGAGTTGGACAGCGTGAAATTCACAGGCCCGTAGTACGTGTATCCCCCGCCCGCATCCCTGGCGGTTATGTTGAACCAGGACGCCCCGTCGTTGAAGGTAAAGGTACTGACGCTCCTCTCCCAGGCACCGTCGGCCGAATTGTAATATGTTGTTAGTGTTCCGAGGGAGGCCATCTTGCCCCCGAAGGTGAGCTTCAACTCGTCGACCGTCGCCGGTGATCCCGCCTTGATCTTGAAGGTGTAAACACCTGAAACTATCTCCCCGGTGGCAGGAGCCAAGACCTGTATGTTCAGAGGCTCCTGGACTTTCAGGGAGACGTTCGCATATCTGGTAATAGATCCACCCGTCCCGCTAATTGATACGGTATACTCTCCCTTGGGGGTCGACGCAGTCGTGGATATGGTCAAATTTGACATTGGCGACGATGCAGATATGGAGGATGGGTTGAAGGTGAAGTTCAGCGTGGCCTCGCTGGGAACCGATGATCCGGACAGAGAAACGCTTGAAGTGAAATTGTTGATGGTATCCATATCAACCTTGAAGGTTGTGGAACCTCCAGGATTTATGGTCCTCCGTTCGGGAGCCGCGGATAGGAAGAAATCCGGCTGGGTGGACACTTTAAGGGTTACGGTCACATTGTGGGATGATCCGCCGACCCCCGTGTCGTTTCCATAAACCCTGAGATAGTATGTTCCCGCGGAAAGGGAGGATGTGGTTGTTATATTGAGATAGGTCTGGTTGGTATGAACACCGCCCGGAACGACCTCGTCCACGTTCAAGGAAGCAGCCGCTCCCGAAGGGGTGGATATGGGTCCCGAGGAGTCTCTCCATTCATATGAAAGATCGATATCACCTGTAATACCCAGTGACGATATGTCCACCCTGAATGATGTGTTCATTCCGGGGGATATCAGCTGGCTCGTGGGTTCCGCGCTCATCTCGAAGTCCGATGATACGAGCAGCGAGTACTGGTTCGAGGAGGAAGCGTAATTCCAGTTCAACACAAGAAGTCCGTAATAACCCGAGAGGTCCGGATTGAACGAGAAAGAGAGCTCCTCGTTAACCGCGGAGGCTACGTCGGATACCAGGGCGTCATCGAGATTTCCCGATCCCTTGAACAGGTACATTCCCAGTCTCTGACCAGTGGTCCCGCTGTTGAACTCGAGATCGAAGGTGTATCTTCCACCCGCATCAAGATATATGTCGTACATGTTTATCAGGGGTTCCGCCTCATCGAGAGTATTGGAATATGTTCCTGTTGTACCGAACTGGAAAAGGGAATGCCTGTAAACCCCAACCTCCAGAGGCCCGTCATCATCTGGATCCGAGGACTGGAGATCGTCCTCCACGCAGTGGTAATCGGATTCGATCCTCACTCCCTGGCTCCAATCCTTACCCGTGAATTTGGTTACAAGACCGTATTTGAATCCCCCTCCGTACGTATGTCCGTCGGAAACGACCACGTCGATCACATCCGTTCCCGATGTCGACGATGCTATCTCGTTCTCCATATCGTAATCCGAGTAGAGGAACAGATCGAAATCCTCGCCGGCATTTCTGTTAAGGGATGCAACAGCGGTATAATAATTGGCCTTGGTCGGGATCTTGAACCTCAGTTCGTCCGTGCTGGACCATGACCAGAAACCGCCCGTTGCAATGGTTCGCGCCGGTTCGTCATTGACAAGGGTTCCACCCGACTGGGTTGCCGCGTCGGCCTCATCCGGTATGATGACCAGAAGAGATCCCAATAGTAAAAATGAAGCGATAAGGATCGCCACAACGCTCTTTACCCGAGCGCTCCTGCCGTAAAATCTGCTTAAATCGTCCATTGCCTCGATTACACTCATATGTATACCTCCACCATTGAATCTGAAATTCGGCTTGGGGGGCCGATTTGCCTACATAGAACTTGTTATGGTTTTAAAAGGTTTTACTTGAACAGTGAGGACGACCTGAAAATAAACGATTATTCTCCGATAAATTTCAGAAACCGGAGTTTCGTTATCATAAATCCGAATGGGATGGAAAATTATTTAAAACGGCCCCGGCGGGATCATCACCCGCCGGGACCGCATGCGGAAATTGGCGTATATCCTTTTCTTTCCGATGTTTTAAGTACCGGATCAATCCGACCAGTCGACACCGTCGTCCTCGTTTTTCTCCTTCTTGAAGGGATTCTTGGACTTCGATGCCTTCTCCTCGGATTTCCCCGGCTCTTCCTTGTTTTCCCTTGAGAAGGGGATCCTCTTTCGGGTTTTGTCATCCCCTTCTGGGATCTCTTCCGTCTTTTCCTTCTTCTGATAGCCCTCGCCTTTGGCCCATTTGGTGAGGATGCCGAGATAGGCCAGCACGATGATGACTATCACGAGGATGATGAAGAGAATGAACCACAGAAGGGGCAGTATATCAGTGAATACCTCGAGGAAGGTTGTCTTGTCCTTCTTCTTGTCGACATTGATGAGTCCTGAAATGCTGTTCTCATTTCCCAGGGTATCGACTGTCCTTATATGGAATACGTGGGCTCCTCCCATGGAATCGCCCGTTGGCCAGAACAGGACATATGTATCCGGGTTGGAGGTGTTGGAATCCGGAGACATCTCCCGCCAGCCGGACGAATCTATGTTGATCATGACCGAGGAAACTCCCGACGGATCGATAACCGTAGCCTCGAATACAACCGAGTTGCCCTGTTTCACCGATCCGATCCTAACCTGCTCTGATCCCTCTATCCAGTAATAATCTAGAGAAACCAGGGGTCCGGTGTTGTCCACCGATATTCCGTAGGTGGAAGTGTAGGAGTTTCCGGCCCTGTCGTAAGCCGTGACTCTGAGAGTATGGTTTCCGTCCGACAGGATCCGCGTATCGAGTATGTATTCGTAGTACAGGCCTCCCTCGCCCCTGAATATCTCAAACTGGCTGGCCTCGTTAATGCCCATAAGCACCTGTCTGAGCCCGATCGAATCGTATGCGTAGAACCTCAGCGTCCGAATACCGGAGATTATCTCTCCCGGGGCTATGGTAGCCTGTGAGATCACCGGTTTCGTATTGTCCGTTATCACGGTAACCTCGAACTCCGTGACATGACCTGCCTGGTCCTCTGTTGCGATCGTTACCGTATGTATTCCGTCTCCGACCTTGGTGGTGTTCCAGGGAGTTGTGATATCGTACCAGGTAGTACCGTCAATGGCGTATTTCACCGGCCCGGCGAATATATCGTGGGTTGAAGCCCTCACCACGAACAGGCCGCTTATGAGCTGATCCTTGACCGGGGCCTCGACCACCAGGTTCGGAGCCGTGTTGTCCACCCTGAATGTGACATCCCCGGTCATAACGGTTCTCTTTGCAAGGTCCGTAACTGAACCGTTCACCGTGTAAACGCCGTCCTCAAGAGACCTCGTGTCCATCAGAAACTCGTAGTAGCCGGTCTGTGTGTTGTACGAGAGCGGTTTCTCCTCATCGGCGATGTTGATGATCACCTTGCGGATGCCCACTTCATCATAGGCGGACAACCTGAATATATACGCACCCTCGATGAACTCGTTCCCCGACGGTGATGCAATGGATATCTCCGGGTCGTTGTTATCGACAAGGACATGGATGGTCTCCATCGTCGTATGCCCGGCCTTGTCCGAGGCCCTTATCGTGATCTCATGCGAGCCGTCGGGAACCAGAAGCGTGTTCCAGCCGATGGATACGGGCTGCCACGAGGCACCGTCGACGTTGTAATCCGTCCCCTTCTTGAACACATCTCCGTTCTCCACATCGAAGAAGAAGAGTCCCGATACGACCTGTCCCTCCTTGGGGGAATTTATGTTGATCGTTGGGTTCCTGTTGTCCACGTTGAAGTTGACCGGACCGAAAGTGTAGCTCTTTCCCGTGAGATCATATACTGTCGCGGTCACGTTCCTGATCCCGTCTTCCCCGGCTCCCCAGGTAACCGTATTCGAAGAATATTCGTAATATCCGGTCTGGGAATTGTATGGGACCCTGGCCTCGATGTTGAACACCTTGATTGTCACGTAATCGACGCCCACCAGATCGAATGCGGTTACCCGAATGGTAACGACCCCTTCCACGAATTCATCTTCCACGGGCGAGTTGATGGTACAGGTCGGTCCGATGTTGTCCGTGTAGATGTCGAAGATCTTCACCGTCTCCTTCTCGGACATATCCATGGCCCTGATCGTTATGGTGTGCATTCCATCCTCGAATTCCGTGGTGTTGAACGGAAGATCGATGTCAACCCATCCTGTGGCATCAACCTGGTACTCGACCCTGTCCAGGAAAGTGTCGGTTGCGGTCCACTGGAACTCGAACTGATCGGAGATGATGTCGTTGTTGTTTATGTTGTATATCTTCAGTTCCGGATAATGGTTGTCGATTCTGAACATAACCGGGCCGAGTATCAATGTCTTGCCGGACAGATCCCTCACCACAACTGTGTAGTTGTAGATCCCGTCATCCAGGAGCGTCGTGTCCGTTCTGTATTCGTAATACCCGGTTCCGGAATTGTAGTTCATGTCCAGCGTGGCGTTGAACACGTTTATCTTCACCTCGTCGATTCCCACGATGTCCGATGCTACCACCCTGAAGAGGGGCGTTCCTCCCAAGAACTGACCTTCTACGGGTGATGATATGGCCCCGTAGGGGGCTGTATTGTCGATAACGACGTCCATCGAAACTGTGGTCACATGCCCCGCCTTGTCGAATGCCCTGAACTGAAGGGAATGGGGGCCGTCCGAGAATAGGGATGTGTTCAATGACTGGTCGATCGCAACCCAGCCGGTCCCGTCGAGATTGTATTCGATGCGGTCGAGGAATTTATCGGTCACGTTCAGGTCCATGTCCTCGAATCCCTCGAGATACCCGTTGGGAAGCGGGTATTTCACCCTGACGACAGGCGGGTTGTTGTCCACCTGGAAATTGACCATGGGAGAAATGCTCATCTTGCCGCTCTTGTCGTAAGCAATGGCATAACAGGAGTAGTTTCCGTCTGGCTGGATCGACGTATCCGATGTGAATTCAAAGTAACCGGATGCGCTCGAGTATATGGCCGTGAAGTTACGTCCGAAGACGTTTATCAGCACCCTGTCTATCCCGACTGAGTCGGAGGCGGACAATCTGAACGTGTATCCCCTCTCGATGAACTCATCGTCCACCGGTCCGTTCACCGCTGTCACGGGCATGTTGTTGTCGACGATCAGATCGACCTCCTGTATGGTTTCGTGACCCGCCTGATCCCTTGCCTGGACCTCAAGCGTATGCATCCCGTCCAGCAGCATGGTGGTGTTCCATGGGGTGGTCAAGAGTGTCCAGCTTCCCCCGTCTATGGAATACCTTACGTCCCGAAGGAAAGAATCGGTCACGCTGACGTTGATGTCGACGATCCCTGAAACGTAATCGCCGTTCTGAAGTCCGTTAACCGTAAGCTGAGGAGGCTGATTGTCCACCTTGAAATTGATTGTAGTGCTGTTCTTCCATTTCCCCGACAGATCGTATGCGGTTGCATAGACCTGGTAGTTGCCGTCGGAGAGGGTGAGGGTGTTGTGCGAGTATTCGTAGTACCCGTTCTGTCTGTTGAATGAAGTCTGGAACGAATCGGAGAACACGTTGAGCATCACACGGTCAATTCCGACCAGATCGCTGGATGATATCTTGAACGTACCCACCCCCTCCATGAACGCTCCGTTGAAGGGAGAGACCACATTGCATACCGGATCGGTATTGTCGACGGTGAATGATATCTGCTGGGAGGTGACGTGCGACCCGTTGTCCCTTGACCTGACGGAAAGGATGTGCTCCCCATCGGTAAGTTCGGTGGTGTCGAGAACGACCGACCAGTACGGATCTCCCCCGGTCAGGTTCTCCCATCCCGTCGAGTCGATCCTGTATTCCACCCTGTTGAGGAATTCATCCTCCGACATCACCGAGATCGTGAAATCGCCTCCGATGATCTGTTCATCTGCCGGCTGCATTATGGACAGGGACGGTTCGTTGTTGTCGATGTAGAAGGTGATCAGATCGCTCATCTTGCTCTGACCCACGTTATCGTATGAAACGGCATAGGTCTTGTATGCGCCGTCGGGTTTTGTCGTAGTTGAAACCGTGTATTCGTATGAGGATGTGATCGGATTGTAGGGCAGGGTGGTGTTGGATCCGAATATATTGATATCGACGTGATTCACTCCAACGGTATCGGTGGCTACCACCCTGAAGGTGTACGATCCCTCGATATACTGCTGGTCTATCGGGGAGTTCATGTTGCAGGTTGGATCCGTGTTGTCCACGAAGATGGTTATCGATGATTCTCCGGTCAGCCCGGCGGTATCCTTCGCATCAATGGTCAGCGTGTGCTGTCCGTCCGTGATCCTGGTGGTATCCCAGGAGCCGGTCCAGGTATTTCCCGATCTCGACATGGGGGTCCAGGCGTTCTGGTCCACCCTGAATCGAACGCTTATGACGTGTGATGTGGTGTTCACCGCGATATTCATCGAGGTGCCCGTTACATACGATCTGTCCAGCGGTGTGGTTATTATCGGGTTGGGGGCCGAATTCGACAGGGTGAAATTGAAGGGCCCTTTCTTTGTCAGACCCCCCGAAATGTCCTCGGCGGTGATGTTGAGACTGCAGGCTCCGTCGATGAACGTGTATGTGTTAACCGACCTCTCCCAGAAACCGGTCGCCGAATTGTAATAGGCGTTCAGTGTTCCCAGGTTTGCCATCCTACCACCGAAGGTCAGCTTGACGCTGCTGATCGTGGTCGGCGTTCCCGCTTTCACCTTGAACGTGTAAGCACCAGCCACAAGCTCATCCAGTGAGGGGCTGATCAGATCGATGACCACTGGATCGGTGGTCGTGAGGGACACATTTGACCACCTAACCAGGGATCCGCTGGTCCCGTTGATGCTGATCTTGTAATTCTGCTTCGGAAGTGATGTGGTGGTCGACACCGTTAGGTTGGAAACGGGATTGGAGCTGGATATTGATGACGGGTTGAAGGTGAAGTTGAAACCGCTGTGCGAGGGTGTCGACGCCGCGGCAAGATTCACAGATCCCGAAAAGCTGTTGATCGTATCCATCTCGACCTCGTAAACAGCCTGGGTGCCGGGGGCGATTACGAGCGCCTCCGGGGAGGCGGAAAGGAAGAAATCGGGGCTTGTGGACACCCTCAGGATCACATCGGTGTAATGTGTGGTGCTTCCTTCTCCGGTGTCATTGCCTCTTACCCGAAGGTAGTATGTCCCCGCACTCATTGAAGATGTGGTGGTAACGTTGAGGTACGCCTTCTTGGTGCCGACTCCGCCGGGTGCGACCTCGTCTTGGCTGAGAACCGCCAATGCCCCGCTTGGGGTGGATATATGGGATGACGAAGACCTCCATTCATAGGATAGATCAATGTCCTGGGTAATTCCAAGCGACTCGATATCGATCTCGTATGTGACGTTGGATCCTGGCGCGATGAGCTTTGATGTCGGTTCTGCGGAGATCTTGAAGTCCGATGAGATGAGGAGGCTGTATTCGTTGGACGATGACGCGTAATTGCTGTCAATTACACACAATCCGTACCATCCGCTGACCTCGGGATCGAAATCGAAGCTGAGCTCCTCGTTGGCCGCGGTAGCCTTGTCGTAGACGAGCGCGTCGTCGAAATTGCCCGATCCCTTGAAAAGGTACATGTGAGGGATCTGGCCCGTGTTTCCGTCGTTGAACTCCAGGTCGAATGTGTATTCACCGCCGGATTCGAGATAGACATCGTACATGTTCACCATCGGAGCGTCCCGGGAAAGCGGATTGGAGTAGACACCGACATGTCCGTATTCGAAAAGGGAATCCCTGTAGGTTCCGATCTCGAGCGGCCCGTCGTCATCGGGATCGGAGCTCTGGAGATCGTCAGCGACGCAGTGGTAATCCGACTCGATAAGGACCCCGCTAGTCCAGAATGATGTCCCGGTAAACTTGTTGACCTTGACGTACTTGATATTTCCCGTGTATGTGTGCCCGTCGATGATCACGAGGTCCAGCTCATCCTGCCCTTTGGTCGACGACGATATCAGCGTGGTCATATCGTAGTTGTCATACGCAAACACGTCGTAATCATCCCCCGTCAGCGAATTCCTGACGGCAACCGCCGTGTAGAAATTCGTCTTGGTCGGGACCTTGAACTGCAGGAAATCCTCCGTTCTCCATGAGGAAGAGGATGCTTCGGCAGGCTCATCGTTCACGAGAGTTCCTCCGGCGATCCTGTCGGCTGATGCCTTCTCGGGCATCAGGATTACAACCGACGAAAGGGCCAGAAGAAGTACCATCCCGATTGCAATCAGTCTGGTATTCACAAAATTTCCGATACCGTTTCCTGTTCCTAGTAAAATCTCCCTGTTCATAACAACACCCCAAAATGGGTTATGCTCTCCCATATTTCAATCATTATATATCTTAGGTTTACTTTTAAACGTTTGTGAATCATTATCAAATATAATTCCATGATCACTGAAATATCAGGTTTGCCTTCGTGATGCGGATCCCGAAATGGCTCCATCGTGGAAAGATGATAGTCCATATATAACCCGATTCTGGAACAGCTGTCTAGATATCCGGCCGTGATAATTCGCCAGCGGGATCTTTACACCCCTATTCTCATCGTATCTGCCATCACCAGGTCGGCCTCGTCCTCATCCAGGTCCTCCACTCCGTTCTCGGTCAGCTTGAACAGAGCGTTCTCCCCGGTAGGCATCGATCTGTGCTTGACCAGAACGGCTTTTCTGAAACCCCTCTCTCCTATCTTTTCCAGTCTGATGATCGCCTTGCAGTTGTGTGCAAGGGAATGCCCACCGATGGGCCTCACATCTCCCGGGGCCGAGGAAGAATAGACCTGGGTGGTTATGAGAATCGGAATATCCTGTTTTCGGGCTACCTCCATCAGATCCATTATTATCTGCGAGATCTCCCTTCTGTTCTCCTCGTCCCTTCCCGATCCCAGGCTTACCCTGTAAAATACGGTTGCCGAATCGAGCACGATGAGTCCGATATGCAGGTCCCTGTTGGCAAGCTTCAATGTGTTCCTGACGGCATCCCTGAGCTGTGCGCTGTTCATGGGCTGGAAGAAAAGCGTCTCCCTGGAATATTTCTTGTATTCCTCCTCTCCCCCGCATATCTGGGAGAACCTCTCCATTGAGGCCCCCTCGGTATCGATGTAGATCACCTTCTGACCGGACCGGATGACGTTCCTCGTCACCTGAAGGCAGATATTGGATTTCCCGGATCCTCCCTCGCCGAAGAGCTGGGTGACGGCGGAGGTTTCTATTCCTCCCCCGAGGATCCTGTCGATCGAGGAACAGTCGACGGGCACCCTGGTCAAGGTGAATGACCTCCCCTTATCACCTCTCTGACGACATCATGGGCCTTCCATGCGCGTTCGCCTGACAGGTAAATGAAGCCGCCGACTCTTGATCTCGCCTCGAACTGGTAATTCCAGCTGTCGTTGATGAGAACCCCGAGCGCATCCGATCTGTGATCCAGTACGCGCAGAAAGGACGACATATCCTCTCCTTTGAGGAGGACCTTGTAGAATATGGCAGGTCCGTTCATACCAACCAGGAACGTCTGGTTGGCATCGTGCCTTGAGAACTTGACATCTTCACGGTAGCCCATGCGGGTCATGTTCTTTATGAAATCCTTAAGAAGTAGCTCGGGAAGGAACGAGCTTCGCTCGGTGGGGCCGCTCACCTCCCTCATGGGTTTCATCGCGAGGGAGGATCTGTTTACGGGCGACGGACTCAACCGGGATTCCTTCGACATGCCGGATGATCCCTTGTCCGATGCGAGGGACGGGGCCCCTCTCACATCCTTCATGGCATCGTCAATGAGTTTCTGGTAGGAGTTCCTGGTCATCTTCCTGTAACCATCGTCAAAGACGAGATAGACCACCTCCCCCTCCTCCGGGAGGTCTGTCCTTATCAGTTCCTGGCCGACGACCTTATCGGGCCTTTTTATCGAACCGTCGATCCTGATCGCCGCCCTGTACAATTCGAGTATGTCGTTCTGGGTGGTGAATATAAGGGGTTTGAGTCTCTCCCTGATCTTGTTCTTCAACTCCTCGTAGAGCTGATCGTCCTCGTTCTTCGTCTCCTCGAGTTTGGGAGCGAGGATGGAGGGATCGGCGCTGTGAACGTTCCTGTCGGACAGTATGATAAGCCTCGATGACTCCGACAGGGTCTCGGGAGACAGGAATTCTGAAAGGTACTCCAGAGATCTGAGGAGATCGATGTTCTCCCCCGGGACCCGGAAAACGATGAAAACACCCCCCTCGAGCTCAAGCTTCTCGTATGTATTGTCCTCCATTTTCGCTCTGAGCCTTATGATATGATCCTCCTGGATCTTCGGTACATCCGGACCTTCATTCATCTGAATACCACATTCGATCCTCCATTTATTACCCGGCTTAATAAGTTTTTGCGGGTGTTTTGGCAGAATCTATTCGAGAAAAAAAAATGGGGGGGCTGTAAAGGCCCCCCGGATTCCGAAACTATTCCTTCCTCTCCACCATGTAGAGGATCTCATCCCACGGGGTCCTGTAGAGCCTTTCGTTGAACCTCTTCTGGTCCAGGATATGGCCGATGAATCCAATGGATCGGCCGAACACGAAGAAGGCGTTCAGAAGCCCCATGTCCACGATGTTCTTGATCTCCTCAGGGGTGTAGTATCCCGTTCCATGGAGCATATCGACCATCAGAACCCCGATGGTCCCGTCCACGTTGAGGATCAGGTTGGACTTCTTCTGGGTCGTTACCGCCTGTACGCCCAGGGCGTAGTCAAGGTGTTCGGTTGAAGGGAAGTTCTCCCTGGCGTAGTCGATGAGAAGGGTAACCCTGCCGTCGGGATTCTCAAGGGATTTCACCCTGTGGCCGATACCGGGTATCTTGATCTGCTGCTGCTTCATCTCGTTGACGAAATCACGGGCCGGGAGGTCCCTGGATTTCCCATCCATCATGTATTTCGCGCATCCGTCGATCGCCCCGCCGAACCTGGGGCCGATCGCAAGAAGGCCGGCGACCAGACAGGAAATCAGGTCCTTGCCCGCCCTTGCCGTAATGATAGCATTATGCGCTCCCGAAACAGCAGGTCCGTGGTCGGCAACGATCATGATCACCCTCTCGATGAATCCCGTGGCCCACTTGGGGAACTTACGTCCGAACCATAGAAGGGATATGACATCGGCGATCCCCGCTCCGGAGTTGACGATCTCCGAGATGGGATATCCGCCGTAAACAACCTCCTCGCCGCGATCATCCGCAACCGTGGTGATGAAGGTGGTGGGTCTTCTGACAAGCCCCTTCTTCACGGCATCGGCATAATCCATCGGAATGTTCGGCAGGTGCTTCGGCTCCTCTACCGGCTTGATTATTCCCTGGTCCTTGAGCTTGATGAACGTCTTTGCGATCTCGTCGCCCAGGGTGTCGAAGGAACTCGGCACGATCACACCCGCCTCCTTCAACGCCCTGTTCTTGGCGTCGGCGGTTTCCCGCTCCACTCCGGCCATTGCTCCGGCGTGGCCGAACTGCACCTCGGTGGGGAAGACCTTCGAACAGGTACCCATGACCCAGAACACGAGGGGTTTTGTAATCCTCTTCTTCCTCATCGCCTCGGCAACCTTGTATTCCTCGTCTCCTCCCAGCTCTCCGAGGGCCACCATCATCTTGATCTTCGGATTCTTCTCGTATCTCAGCAGATGGTCTATAAGGGACGATCCGGGATATTTATCGCCCCCAATCGCCACTCCCTCGAAGATGCCGTCGGTGTTGTGGGATATGATGTTGAACATCTCGTTGAGGAGCCCCCCGGATTTGGTCACGAGGCCGACCGATCCCCTCCTGTACAGCTTCTGTTCCTTGATGTTCTCAATCGTTCCGCCGGTGTTTCCGACCTTGAAAGCGCCGGCTCCGACCGCTCCAACGGTTGCGGGGCCGATGATTATCTTGTCCTTCTTCTTGGCCAGATGGGCAAGCTCCCTCTCCTGCCTCTCTGGAATTCCCTCGGCGATAACCCCGATCACCCTGATTCCCGGATGCTCCAGAGCTTCCATTGTGCTCTGGTAAGCGGACCTCATGGACGCGAAGTTGACCATGACGTCCACATCCTTGTGGTTCTCCATGGCCTCTTTTATATTGGGGTATATCGGGATCATGATCTCTCCCTGGCCCCAGTGGGCCTTGTGGTTTCCCTTATTGCCGGGATTCACGACCGCGGCTATCGACGGAGTCTCCCTTCCTGACAGGTAGTCGAAGTCCAGCATTCTCTGAATCGCCCTTGCCTGAAGGTTGTAGATTATGGATCTCGTTTTCTCGGAAAACAGCATATACGGCTCCATCAGGCCACCTCCTTCTCGTCATCGATAAGAGCCATTGGAATGATCGACGTCATGTGGACCTCCGGTCCGTAGACCTTTATCGGGATCCCTATGTCCTTTCCCAGATCGCGCATGATGTCCAATCCCGCCTTGTAGTTCGGTCCTCCTCTTCTGACATATATCCTGACCCCCACTTCCTTGAGCTTCTCCGAGTATTCGCGGAGGGCCTGGATGATCCCCGTGAAGGTCTTCGCCACATCGGTGAAATTGGCAATTCCCCCCCCTATGAGCAGTATCTTGTCCTTCCCGTTCGGGTCCTTCTCCTTGGTCATCAGGGAAAGTATCGTTTTTGCATAGAGATATGTCTCCTCGGTTGACGGATTGCCGCTGTACTCACCGTAGTTCGAAAGTTCGCTGCCGAAGCCGTAATCCACGATCGTATCGGCATACACCACGGAAGCACCGCCCCCCGCAACCATTGTCCAGATCCTGCCGTTGGGATTGAGGACGGTAAGCTTCAAAGATGCGCCGGTCTTCTCGTCCAGGGATTTGATGAAGGACTCCTCGTTCTTGGGCTCCCTGCCGAACGGAGTCGGAAACTCGATCCCGCCCCAGACTTCCGGATTCTTGAATACGGCCGTGTCGTCGATTCTGGCCACCATGTCCAGGACCCTTTTGTCGACAATGGTGAAAGGATTGATCTCGAGATAGGTGACATCATGGTTGGCGAAGAACCTGTACATTCCCTGCAGGAAGGCCTCGACAAGAGGTTGTTCGGATTTGGAAAGGCCCTTGGTCAGCCTGGCGAGATCGGGTTCCCCCTCTCCCAGGACAGGAACGTTCAGCTCGACCACCGTGTCCCACACTTCCTCGATGTCGACGCCTCCCTTCGTTGAGAAGTAAATGACATCTCCGTCCTCCTCCATCTTCATGGCCACATAATACTCCTTCTTGTGCGGAATGAACGGTTCCACAAGGAAATGGGTAAGAGTGCCCTTGACCTTACCGACCTCGGCGGTCTTTCCCATGTTCTCCGTGATGAATTTCGCAGCCTCCTTCCACGAACAGTCCAGAAGTACCAGGCCGGATTTGCCCCGCTTTCCGAAGAGCTGATCGGGTTTGACGACCAGTCTCCGGTTGTTAAGCCAGGGATTCTCATCCGAGATCTTGTTCAGGTCCGATTTCGGATCGATCAACACCGGTTCCACATCGAACGTTACATCCCCGTCCGAGTACCTGGGAACAAATCTGTAAAAAGCCCTTTTCGCATCATATTCTCTTATACCGCGTCTTGCCATGTTTGGACCCCTTTCGGCGGTAGGGGGCTTCATGGATTTAAAACCAACTCCGCTATTTCGAAAAGATGGGAAATATTACTGTAATATATTTACAATATTACGATATTCATCGTAATAGTTGCAAGTTATTGTAAAATCGGCAAGCTTTTGTGACATCCGGTAAACACCTCAAGTTCCGCCCGAATGGCGGAACTTTACAGGATTCCGTCTTGGGATAGTTTTAAGGAGTGGATGATATTCTCAGTAATCATGGAGGATCTTAATCCCGCCGAAACCTATCCCAGGGAATTCAAGAACGCTGTCGTGAAGGCCCTGAACAGGATGGGGATCGGGGACGAGCCCGTCATCGAAAGGCCCAGAAATACCCAGGCGGATCTATGTCTCGTCTGTTTTCCGCTGGCGGGAAAGCTGAAGAAGCCTCCGGCAGAGGTTGCTCGGGATATATTGGGACTGATGGATGAAAATCAGATCTGGAAACTTGAGGTCAACGGCGGTTACCTCAACTGCGCCTTCGATACGGCTGCATACGTCAAAGATATCGGATCATACATCTGGTCCAAGGGCGGATCCTTCGGCGGGGGACGGGTGGAAGACGGAAAGGTCATAGTCGAGCATACATCCGCCAATCCCAACGGCCCATTCCATGTGGGGAGAGCCCGGAATCCCATCATAGGCGATACCATGGTTCGGATAATGAGGCTCGCGGGTTTCGAAGTGGAGGCCCAGTACTGGGTAAATGACATGGGCAAGCAGGCGATGCTCCTGGTGTGGGGACGCGTCAACATCCCGGAGGAAGAGCTTCCGGTATTGAACAGGGAGAAGAAGGACCACGACCTGGTCCGGTTCTATCAGGCCGCATACCGCAGGATGGAGGAGGATCCGTCGGTGGAGGATGAGGTGAACCGGATGCTGAAATCCTACGAGGAAGCCGTTGCCGCCGGGGATCATGATCGGATCATATCTGCCGAGGGATCGAAGGATGTCACTGCGGCCGGGGTACGGGATGTCATCGAGATGGTTCTCCAGGGAATGAAGGATTCCCTGTCCGGAATGAACGTTTACATGGACAGCTTCGTCTACGAATCCCGGGTGGTGGAGGACGGTTCACTGGTGAGAGTGACCGACGGATTGAAGAGAAGTCCTCTTTGCAGGGAGGAGGATGGGGCGATGTACCTCGATCTATCCGATCTGATCGAAGGGGGTGATGACGAAAGGTTCAGGAAGCGTTTCGTGTTCACCAGGTCCGATGGTTCAGCACTATACACAACCAGGGATCTTGCCTATCATCTGTGGAAGCTGTCTAGATGCTCCCGGGCCGTGAACATACTCGGAGAGGATCACAGATACCAGTCCAGGATGCTGGAACTGGCCCTTCGCGAGCTGGGATCCGACAGGGTTCCTGATCCGATCTTCTACGCGTTCGTCTCGCTTCCGGAGGGAAAGATGTCCACGAGGCGCGACCGGGTGGTATACCTGGATGATCTGCTGGAAGAGGCCGTGGAAAGGGCAAGGATCGAGGTGGAGAAGCGGAGGGACGATTACTCCGAGAAGGAGCTCGAATCCATTTCCCGCAGCGTGGGGATCGGATCCCTGCGTTTCAACGTCATAAAGGTCCAGCCCGAGAAGAGGATCACGTTCAGGTGGGAGGATGCCCTGAGCTTCGAGGGATCCACCGCTCCCTTCGTGCAGTATTCCCATGCAAGGGCCTGTTCCATACTCAGGAAGATCGAAGCGGATATCGAGGCGATCAAGCCCGACTGGGGAAGGCTGGCGGAGGAGTCCGAGGCAGTTCTCCTGAAGGTACTCGCCCGCTTCCCCTTGGTTATTACGGAAAGCGCGGAGAACATGAAGCCTCATTACCTTGCCAATTACCTGGTTGAGGCCGCATCGGCCTTCAACGATTTCTATCGCGACTGTCCCGTTATGGGCGAACCCGATGAGGTAAGAAGAACGACAAGGATCGCACTGGTGGAGATCAGCCGTCGCGTCCTATGCAAGGGACTTAACGGACTGGGAATTGACGCGCCGGATATGATGTGATCACCGCTTCTGCGTCATTTTTAAATAAGGAACCATCTTATGGCCTTCGGAGGTTCCCATATGGCGGACGAATACGATTACGAGAAGCTTCTCGAGAGAGCGAGAAGCGCCATGCCCGAGGACGTAGCGCAGAGCGATGAGAGGTGGTCCCTGCCGGAGCTTGATCTGATGTTCGAGGGCAGAACAACCGTCCTGAAGAACTATCAGGAGGTCGTGGGCGCCATGAGAAGGGATTCCGAACACATTATTGCACATGTGCTCAGGGAGCTCGGAACGGCCGGATCGGTCAGCGGCCGGAGGCTGATACTGAAATCAGTCGTGACCAAGGAGAAGCTTGAGGAGAAGTTCGAGGATTACGTCAACACATTCGTGATCTGCGGGGAGTGCGGGAAACCCGACACCCATCTTGTGAAGGAGGGAAGGACCCAGGTCATCGAGTGCATGGCCTGCGGAGCAAAGAGGCCCGTTAAGGTCAAGAAGGGCATGAAGACCAAGGACAAGAAGAACATCCTGGAGGTTGGCGTCGAGGTCGAGGTGCTCATACAGGATGTCGGAAAGATGGGCGACGGCGTCGCCAAGATAGACCGGTATACGATATTCGTTCCGGGAGTTGCGAAGGGAGCCAAGGTGAAGATCAGGGTGGAGAAGGTATCGGGATACATCGTCGTGGGAAGGGTCGTTTCCTGACCTGAAAATCGCTTAAAATCCATTGTTATCATATAGGATATTCAACGCATCCAGTCGACCGGTTCCTTTAATAGCGGTAGACGAGATGAAACACCTGACCTTCGGGGTGGGTGGGAAAATAGGTTCAAGGTTCGATGCTTGTCATCGGACCCTGTTTTCAATGTTACGCATCAGCATTGATGCTGAAAATAAAAAAAAGAAAAAAAAAAGCGAGGACGCCAAGCGCCCTCGCACTATCCATCCGTCTACTGCAGAGGTGCCTTGCAGTTGGGGCAGAGGAACCAGCTGGGATCAACCGGTGATCCGCAGCTCGGGCAGCCCATGCCTGCGGCGGGTGGCGCCTCGGCCATCTCCGGCTGTGCAGGGGGTGCCTCGGGTGCGGCGGAAGGTGCCTCGAACTGTGCCCCGGGCGCCATTCCCGGTTCTGCCGGCGGGAGGTTATCCTGGGGATATCCCTCCTGGGCCGGAGGCAGACCCGGTGTTTCCATCGGGGGAAGCTGCTCGGCCTGACCCGGCGGGAGTCCCTGTGCCTGGTATCCCTGAAGCGCGGCCTGGTCGTATCCCGGATACATCTGCTGTGCGGCGGGTGCGGGTTTCTTCCTGAGCGCGAAGAACGCGAGTATCACGAGGAAGAGAACGAGGATGACACCTGCTATGATCGCGATGATCATCCATGCCTCCAGTCCGCCCTCGTCCTGTGTCTCGACATTACCGCCGTTGTTATTGCCGTTGTTACCGCCGTTGTCGTCATCTTCCGGGGCGATGATGTTGATCATGACGGATATCTTGTCGCTGGAATATTCTCCGTCATCAACGGACATCTCGACGGTCTTGTATCCCTCGTTGGCGTATGTATGCGTCACCTCTATACCGGTTTTCGTCTGTCCGTCCCCGAGGACCCACCTGTATGTCAGCTCATCCTCGTCTGGATCGGTGACCTCGTCCACCCATAATCTGACGGTGAATCCCTGGTCTCCCTCGGTATCCGGATCCTCGTCCTCGATCTCGTAGTTGATCACATCGGGTTTATCCGGAGGCTCGTTGACGTCGTTTAGGGTCAGGATGATCTGCTGGGAATGGGAGTCGCCGGCGGAGTCCACAGCTTCGAACACCAGCGTGATCTCCACAGAGTCCTCCATGCCGTCAGCCGTTTTCCAGATGTTCTGATCGTCGATCTGGAACCAGAAGTTGCCGGTAGCGGAGTTGATCTCCCAGTTCTTTCCTTTCTGTATGTCGGCATCGGCGGAGAGCTGATCGATCACAGCGTCCACGGTCCCGATCTTCTCTTCCATGTTGACCTTGTAGGTGATAGTGTCACCCTTGTCGTCATCGGTCGCGATCGGGTTGATCGTGATCCGATCCTCCTGATCCCAGTTGTAGGGGGTCGTGGAGGGGATCTGGATCCTCGGCGGATCGTTGACGTTGATCACCTCGAAGTAAACCTCGAGCCTGATATCTCCCTCCTCGCCGTGGTCGTCAACTGAGAAAACCATCTTCGAGTTTCCGGCCTTGACGTCCTCGTTGAGGGGAGTGAAGGTAACGATCCCGGTATCCCATTCAACGTCGATATCGCCCTCCCACTGGTCTGACTGGGTTCTCACGAAGGAGAACTCCAGGTCGCCCCAGTCCGCTTCTTTGTCGGTGTCAACAGCCACGATCTGGAACTCGAACTCGCTGTCCTCCTTCACGTCGTTCCTGGATTCCAGCCTCGCCACCGGCCTGAGCGGATCGGCGTTGTTGACCTCCACCTCGCCCCCGTCGATCAGGAGATGCTCGACCTTGGGAGGATCGTTCAATCCCTGCACCGTGATGGTAACGGACATGTTGGCCTGGGAGTGCTCGTCGTAACCCTTGATCCTCACGGATTCGGATCCGTGTTCGTTGTGCTTCGGGGTTATCAGAGCGGACCAGACTCCCTCGTATTCCTCAATTTCGATATGAAGGAGATCCGAGTCGTAGTTGTCGTCCCAGTCCTTTTTTCCCTCGGATTTGTTCCATATCTCGAAACCGACGAACTCGTCCTCCGGATCGTCGAACATCCCGTCCCCGTTGAGGTTCTCTATGGCAACAACCTTCGTCTGATCGTCCTCGTAAAGGGGCGGTATTCCGGGGAAGTTCGGGTTCAGGGCAACCGGTTCGTCGTTCCATACTAACAGCGTATCGTTGAGGTAGTACTCCGCCGATGTCTTTGCCAGACGGATGTTGCCGGTGGGTTTGAAGTCGGTTGCGTTCACCCGGATCTGATGCGGGGTGGGCGTATCCCTGAGATCCTCGCCCTTGATCTTGATCCAGTAAACTCTTCCTGGCGTCGGATCCGCATCCGTATAGTCGTTGTCGAACGGATCCTTCGGCCCTCCTCCCTCGGCCGGTTCCTTGATGTTCACGATCTTCTCGTAGGCGGTGTCCGGGTCGATTACGAGCCATACGTTGGTGGGGGCATCGTTGTCATCATCCAAGTAGGTGACCTCGATGGTGAATTCCGTCTCGTAATATCCGCCGGTGGGCGGATCGAGCGTGATGCCGCCGGGGTTCTTCGTGGTTATCTTCACTTTTGTGATCTCTGGGGGGGTGTTGTCATCGTATTCCCCTATGCCGACCTTGAAATCGTATTCCATCCAGTTGTGCCACCACGGGATCAGCTGACCTGTGAGGGTGCCCTGTCCGTCCCAGAGGAACAGCTGGGGTTCCGCTATGAACCCGACGTACACCTCCCGGTGAGGGGAGTTCATATCCCGTTTCTGTAGATATGGTGAGAATTCGACCGGGAACGGATTCGCGGCATTGGGATCCGGCCATATGCCCGGATTCGCGGCGGACCCTATACCAAACCATGTATAGTGGTATGCACCCAAAAGTCTCCAGCCGTCGTCGTCCGTATCCCATTCCTCGTCCTCTCCCATTGTGGGAGCTATGAAATACATGTAGAGCCACGGATCATATATGTACTGGGCCGTCATACCGGCAAAGTTCGCCATGGTCCAGTTGATGGAAAAGCTGATGTTCCACAGTTTGGTGGGATCGTTTCCCTGGATCTTGTACCAGTCCTGCTGGTTGAATCTGGAATCCGTCCTGAGGATCCCCGATAGGGTTCCCTCTGCATTCTCCACATCTCCGGCTGCGCCGTCCATCGGTTGGTTGGCCGTGGGGACCGTGACCTCGAATGTGTAGTCAGCCGTGAACTCCGGCCTCGTTGCAGGCGCCGATTGGGTGATGTAGTAGGTCAGGGATATCGCGATGTAGATGAAACCGTCCTCGGTGAAATCCACCGCGAATCCGTCGGAATCGTCCGTTCCGGTTGCGGGGATCTGGTTGTGGAACCTGAAGGTCCAGTTCTCATCATCGTAGATGCCGTTGTCGCCGTCCCACATCCATCCGTCGGTGTCGTCCTGGTCGTCGTAGGATAATTCCGTTCCGCCCATGTACACGAATCCGATGAAGGGATCGAAGTATGTCACCATGACCCTGAGAACGTCCGCGTAATCCTCCTGAAGGGTCATTCCCCCCTGTCCGTCGTCCATCAGGGCATACTCGTAAAGATCGTCACCGGTGTAGCTTGTGAGGTCGAATGAGATATTCTTGATATATCCGGAATTCGGGGTCAGATCACCGTCCGTGACCACAAGCTGATACCAATCGATGTAATCCTGGTTCGCCTGGACGTTGGAATGGGTCACGGATCCGCTGACCGATTCGTAGGGGGTCGTGATCTGCGATCCGTTGATCATATCCGACGGCCTTGACTCGTCATCAACGGCCCTTGTCGTGAACTCCTCTGTCGCAGGGCTGTATTCCGATATGCCCTTTACATTCCGTCCCAGCGAGTTCAGGCTGCCCATTCTCGTATCCGGGGAGTAGCTCGTGCTTAGCTTGGCCGAATTGATATTGAACTCCGAGGGCTGCACCTTCGGGAGATCGAAATCTCCTATCTTATCGAGCATATCCACCGTGTCCACCTTCTCGATTTTCACATTCTCGTCATTGGAGATCACTTCTCCGCTGAAATTGTCCTCCGCATCGAGGTTTTCATCCTGCTCCGTTCCGCCTGCGGAAATCATGCCCGCGGGCAAGAACATAACAGCGACCAAAATCAGGGAAAGAATGACCTTTTTCTTGTTCAGCACCATTTGTCTTTCCTCCATGTCGTTATCCTAAAGTTACTACAATGGTAGGCTCATGCCCCGGATTTGAGCCGCAGGGCACATGCTCCCATGAAGAGGGATTTGCTCGCTTTGTTTATAATATTACCACAAGAAAAAGTCATCAGATGCGTCATGGGTCATCCCGGCGGTCAAATCGCCGAAAATCGTGAAAAACTATATACCATTGTTCGCAATGGGTCGTGCATCATGACAAAACTGGTCTTTCTCGGGACCGGCGGGGGGCGTTTCGTCACCCTTTCCCAGGAGAGATCCACGGGCGGTATATACCTTGTTGACGGAGTGAAAGTCCATATAGACCCTGGACCAGGGGCGCTGCACGCCCTCAAGAGGAATGGGATAGATCCGACAAAAACTGACGGGATCGTGATATCGCACTGTCACCCGGACCATTACGCCAATGGAGAGATCCTGATAGAAGGGCTTTCCTTCAGCAGAAAAGGAAGGAGAGGGGTCCTCGTCGGACCTAAGTCCGTAATCAAGGGGACCGGTCGAATAGGACCGGCCATCTCCCTTTACCACCGGAAGAAGCTCAGGAGGGTGGTCACCGTATCACCGGGAAACGGCTTCAAGATAGGCGACCTCAAAGGGATGCCCACCCCGACCGTCCACTCCGATCACCTGTGCGTGGGTTTCAGGTTCCATACAAAGGGCGGGATCGTTTCATACGTCTCCGATACCGAACTCAGGGAGGATATCATCGAATCCCATGCAGGATCACGCGTACTTATCCTCGCAAACACCCGGCCCCTGAAGGCAAGGATCCAGAACCATCTGTCCACCGAGGACTCGGCCGTCTTCGCGGAGAAGATCAAACCCGAATTGTGCATACTGACCCACATGGGAAAGAAGATGCTCAGGGAGAATCCAGAGGAGCAGGCACTTTGGATAGAGAAGAGATCGGGAGTCAGGACCGTTGCCGCGGTCGACGACATGGTGGTGGAACTGAATGGCGGTATAGAAGTGATAATACCCCCTGCCCCATCCTGATATCCCCGGCATATTCCGTCGGCCCGATGGTCAATTACTTTCGAATCCTCTCGTATTTCGATCCGAGGTTCTTCCTGACGTAATCGAACAGCTCGAGGTTGCCTTTCGGGGGCGGATGAAGGACAATCTTCTCAAGCTCCCCGGGATCGAGCCATACGGCCCCGCAGGACGGGCAGTAGTCGATCTCGATGCCCAGGACCACCTTCGTGTTCATGGTCCATCCGCAGTCGTCGCAGGAGAGAACCCTGCCCTCGTCGGGATCCAGGCCCGTCAGGTGTTTCAATTCGCCGCCGTCGAGCCACACTCCCCCGCAGTCGGGGCAGATATCGATCTCCACCCCGCCGAACTCCTTTACTTTCATTTCCTTCTGGCACGTCAGGCACATAACCACGATTTACTCCCCCTATGTAATCACTTATGTAATGATCCTATTATGATATAATAGTTAGGAAATCAGGATCATCAATCAGATAGGACCGATGAACGTTTGGGATTGGCAATATCAGAATAACACACACCGGCTGTCGGGATCGATGATATGGTCATCCGATTTGGGAGATTATTTTTTTTCAATTTGACAACAATCTCTCGTTTCAACCGAAAGCCATATTTAATAAGAGATTTTACGGCGGACGGATAACATGGATGAAAACGAGAGATCTCAGGAAATGATGAGGGACCAGCTCACATTCCTCACTCAGATCAAGGACAGCATGAAGGACCTGGATGACAGGATAAGGGGCGCGTCTCTTTTTTTGGCGCTGAAAGCACTTCAGGACCGCCACCAGGATGTAAAGGACTGGGATCTAATTGACAGACCCGATGAAGCTATGGTCAGGGGTTCCCTGAACGGATCGGATGTGGTGATCGGGAAGGTCAGGACCCTCAGCCTCCACGGTAAAAGCAGCCTTGGAGGTAGGCAGCACGACTCCATGAAGAGGATAATCGAGAACCTGGGCACGTCCCCGGTCGAATACAGATATCTCTTCCTTCTTGATCCGTGGACCGTCGATGTCATCAGGGAGACCTTCAAATCAGACGAGGTCACGATAATGCCTCTCCTGGACAGGGACCTTTCACCAGTTATAAGGTCGGCCGTTCTCCCCGGACAGGAAGGAGTTCAGATGATTAGGGCGGAGCCCATGGAGCAGATGGTCGAGGAGGTCATCACCAAGGACGCGGACATCCCCGATGATATGGTCATGGTTTCCCCGATTTCCCGTACGTCCATCCGCCAGGGATTCCTCTACATCCCCAAGGATAAGGGCGAGAGGCTCCAAGCGGGTCCGGTCAAGGTTTGGATCAGAAAGGACGCATCTCTTGATTCCAAGTGCATGATCTCCCAGACCGGAGGAGTGCGCATCGGAGGCGGCCTGACCAAGTGGTTCCGGGGGCTGGGACTGGCAGCCGGCGATGAGCTCGTCATGGGTATACTCGATGAGAGTTCCGTTCTCGTCCTCATGATAAGAAGGAAGACCCCTTTCAGGGGGGTTAAACCCGCGGTCGAAACCGTAAAATGGTGATAATCCGATATCCGATCCGTAGCCGGGATATTACCGGCAGCGGTGGATTGACATGGACAGATTCACGAAGACGTACAGGTCCAAGCTTACCAGCATCGAAAAGGGTTTGAAGGATCTCAAATCCGATCCGGAATTCAGAATATCCCACGAGCAGGAGCCCTATGTATGCGATCTCGTACTGGCAGGTGGCGGCGCCAAGGGGGTCGCCCATCTGGGAGCCTTGTGGGCATTGGACACCCTGGGTATCCGGATCAAGAGGCTGGCCGGCAATTCTGCCGGAGCGATAATCGCCGCCTTTCTGGCTGCCGGGTACTCCGTGGATGAGATGATCGACGAACTTTTCAATATCGATTTCCTGAGCTTTCGGGACGGTTTCTGGGACAAGAGGCTTCCCAAGTTCGCCCTGATCGCGACGATCTCAACCACATTCGGCCTGTACGAGGGCGACAAGCTTCAGGCATGGATCGAGGAGAGTCTGGTCAAGAAACACGCAAACACCTTCGGAAGGCTCCCCCGCGATGAGGTGGGCATGCTGTCAAAGATAACACAGTCCGACGGAAACCGCCTCACCGTCATAGCCTCGGACGTGACCCATTCCAAGGACCTGGTGCTGCCGGATGAGATCCAGAAGGAGATGTACGGCAGGCTCAGGATCGGTTCATTTCCGGTCTCCGCCGCCGTCAGGATGTCGATATCGGTCCCCTTCTTCTTCACTCCCTACAAGCTCCACAACTCCCTGATCGTGGACGGAGCATTCGCATCGAATCTGCCGATCGAGATCTTCGACCGTCCAGATCCCTCCGAGGTGAGATGGCCGACCCTGGGGATCAACCTCGTATCGGATCCCGCTCCAGGCTACCCTCCCGACGATCTGTTCCATTTCGGCCTGGCAATATTCGATACCATGAGATACGGACAGAGCAAGATGTCCACGATCAACTATCCCACAAGGATCTGCAGGATAATCGAGGCCCCGACCCAGGAGGTGAAGACCCTGGATTTCGATATCAAGAAGGAGCAGAAGGAGAGGCTGTTCGTCAACGGGGCCAGGGCAGTGCTCGATACCCTGAAAGGTGTTGACAACCTCGGTCTCAGATCGATCTGGAACTTCGATCGATACCTGAGGTTGAGGAAGCGGTGGTCTTTTCCCCCGTCGGATGAGAAGTACTTTCAGGACCCGCCTGACGGGGATACCGGGGGCGGCGGTATCTGAGGAGGTCTCGGTGGAGCCGGTACGTTCGAGACATCGATGGGTTTACTCGGAGGACGGGGCGGAGCAGGAGCGGTACCCCTTGACGGCCCGGAAGATAACGGCGCTCCCGCCTTTACCTGCTGTGTTCCGGGGGGTGGCAGATGAGGTCTGCCCGCGGGTTGCGACAGACCAGTCTGTTTCTTTGCAACTGGCAGCGACGCGGGATGATGTCCCTTGACCGGAAGGTGGTGTTGAGGGTGCGGCGGCAGACCGGGATGCGGATGGTGCACGTGGTAGTCGTGAACCTTGTTCTTGATGAACAGTATGATGAGAGTGGCGAATATCAGTATCACAAGCGTTCCCAGTATGATGGAGACGTAGATGAGCCGATCCGTCGTGCTGCTCTGAACCACAACGTGGGTTTCGGTCTCGCTCTCATGCCCCGCGGCATCCCTCGCCTTGATGGTGACTGTGTATGTGCCCTTCGAGCCGTATGAGTGGTAAATTTTATCGTCCTTGATCCAGCCGGAGTTGGTCCCGTCGCCGAAATCTATGTAGTATTCGACAACTCCGACCCCGTCAGTGGTATTGGACAGGTCGAAAAGGAGGCTTTTCCCGGCCTCGATCTCGTTCAGATTGGTCGATTTCACTACAGGAGGATTGGCATCTACGAACAGGGTGATGAAATGCGGGTTCTCCTGGTTCCCCGCCTCGTCGACGCAGTAGTACGAGAGCTCGTACTCGCCCTCGGCCGAGGGCGGATAGATCGTTCCAGCATACGGTTGGTAATAGAGATCGGTGTTCCACTTGTAATAAAGGGATACGTCCTCATCTCCTCTCAGGGTGATCTTCGGGATCATCATGTACCAGCCGCTTTCCCCCGTGGAGATATCGACGAAGGCTGATGAGGTATCCGATCTCATGTCTACCTTTACAGTGATCTCCTGATTCCTGGCCCTGTTCCCCGCCGCGTCCTCGGCGGAATACGTTATCCTTGTTATGCCCTCCTCCATGTCCAGAGGGTATGCATATTCCTTCCAGATCCCATCGTCAATACGGTAGAGGATGACGAACGATTCCTCCGGGTTTTCAACCTGGAATGATACGGAAGGCTCTTTGGTATACCAGCCGTTATCCCCGTCCGGGTCCTCCGGGTTGATCTTTATACTTACGTCCGGGGGGGAAAGATCGTACCTTATCGTGATCTCGTTGATCTCCTCGATGTTTCCGATGGTGTCCTCCGATCTGAACTGGAGGGTATGGTTGCCGCAAGGGGGTGTCAGCTCGCTTTTGTATTCCCCCCACGTTTCCGCCTCATCCCATCTGTAATATATCCTGGCCCTCGAATCATCCGAGTTCAGGTCGATGGTCATCGGTTCCGTGAACCATCCCTTCTCGTTCGGCTCCACTCCACCCGTGGTCATGGTGGTTCTGGGAGATATCGAATCAACCTTCAGGATGAAGGTGTATTCCTCGTCCCGGTTCCCTGCCTCGTCAACCGCCTGAACGTGTAGGGTGTGCTCCCCCTCCTTGGCGTAGATCGTACCGTTACAATCCTGCTTCTGACCCCTGTCCCACCAGTATTCGATCTTCTGGGGCGATCCCTTGGATTCATCCAATGAGGCGGTGAGAACGGGTTTGGTCTTGTACCACCCGAAGTTGCCGTCCGGTTCATCGGGTGCGAGTTTTAATTCCGCCCTCGGGACGTTCGGATCATATTTGACGGTGACCGTATTCTTCGGTTCCGTGTTCCCGGAGCTGTCAACGGACCAGAATGTGAGCGAGGTTTCCCCGATAGGTGCTGCCAGAGAGCCCTTGTAAGTGGCCTTGGATCCCCCGTTCAACTGGTAATAGGTTGCGGAGGGTTCGCTGCACAGTAGCCTGATCTCGGGATCCGTCACATACCAACCGTTGTATCCGTTTGGATTCTTTATGACAGGAGAGAAAGTGGTGACCGGCTCGGTGGTGTCCTGAAGAACGGTGTTGGCCTCGAAAGGTCTGTATCCGGCTTTGGTGATTGTTACCTGCGAGCTTGAGGTCTCCTCGATTATGAAGGGGATGGTGCATTTTCCGAACCCGTCGGTTTCCATGAGGGATATCCTGTCGGTGGCGGGGGAGTATATGCATACGTTCGCACCCGCGACCGGTTTTCCGCTGCCGTCCTTGACGGTTACCGTTATGTTCGAATAGTAGTCCTCGGTATAATCGAAATCCGCCGAGAACTCCTCGGGTTTGTCCATCCACAGCATGGTCTCGGCCGGTCCCAGAAGATTGTGCTCCATCCAGCAGTTGTAGGCGGGTTCCGGATATGCCGAGAAATAGGCCCCCCAGTAGTCGGCATAGTAGGACTTCGCCTCGGTGAATATCTCCGCGGACCGGGTCTTTCCCTGGCGTATCATCCTCAGGATGTCCTCCTGGATGCCGGGGGCGCCCGGGCCGTATTCGTTGTATCCTATCCCTCCGTAGGTGGTTCTGGAAGCCCCAACGTATGCGAGAGCACCCCCGTCCGGATTCTCAGTGAAACCCTCTGCTATGGAGTCGTATGTCCCGTCGAACCAGCTCGTCTCGCAGGACATGGCCGTGATATACGGGAGCCTCGGGGATTGCGATAGCCCGTAAGCGTCGTTTGCGTTGTAGAGAGGATTTGCCTCGTTCTGGAGCCCCTCGGACCAGTGCTGCCTCAGGCCGTGCCCCATGTATACGACGATGCCGAACCCGTCGTTGAATCCCACGTTTATGTTATATCTGGTAAGCGGGGTCTCTTCATATCTTCCCTGGCTGTAGTATGCTTTCTTCGTATCGTAGGTGTCGTCGAGGTAGTTGGACCAGAGATACTCGCACTGTATGGCTCCGTCGTAATACTGGTGCGTGTCTGCCCCGAACAATCCCGCGTTCTCCGGCCAGGAGGTCATGGTGGGATTCTTCTCGTAGCCGATTATCTTGGATGCCCAGTTCCTCGCCTGTGATTCTGAGCTGACAGCTATCCTCGATACGTAGACATCCCCCTGGAAATCACGGATGTCGCTGATCTCCCCCCAGTCGGCATCGTTGTCGTAGTTCCAAATCCCAGGACCCGAGGAAGCATCTCCGAGGCATGCGAAATATGTGTCAGCGGGGAGAGTCGACGGCTCACCCGCCTGAACGAACGGATTGAGATCCTTCACCATCCTCGACGGGACCTGATTGACCTCGCCGACCAGGAGGACGTATTGAAGCTGCTGTTCGTCTCCGAAGTAGGCATCGTGTATGTATTTCCAGAGGGACGAGGGATCGTCAAGGGTGGAGTATGTGCTGTCGACGGTGGAAAAGGACACCGATGTGACGACCAATCCCTTCTGGGATTTCCAAAGAACATATTCGTCGAGATCATCCAGGAAGCTTGCCGGGCTCACTATGAGAAGCTGGGTTCCCTCCTTGTATGAATAGGGCACCTCCACTGCCCTCGACGGGAGGGTCATTGGCCGTACATCCTCCTTCTCCACTATGATGTCTATGTCCTGGTAGAGGATCAGTTCTCCGGATCCCGGAGAGTAATCGAAGGGGGTGACGCTCACGGAGTAGTGGTGTTTTTCCACGCCCTCATCCCAGGTTGAACCGGTGTATCTCCAGAGTACCGGTTCTTCGGGGAGGATCGTGTCTTTGGCGTATATGGAACGGTCAATCTTGAATACATCGACCAGATCGCTCCCTACGGGGACTGATTGAAGTGAAGGTGCTATGGGTGCATCGATCGATATGGCTGCCGGATCCGACCGGATCACATGGATGTCCTTCAGTTTGTAAGGTAAGACAATGGGATCCATAACAGCAGGGAGGGAGGGTCCTCCGTCGGTGGGGGGATGGGATGTTCCCGGGAGGTCGATTATCGACCAGGGCTCGCCGCCAACCCATTTCTCCCTGATGCCGGTCTCCGAGGCATCTAGGGCATGTTCGGATATGAGGAGGCCCTTCGGCAGGTTGTCCCCGGCGATTTCAGCGCTGGTTCGAATCACGGGAACCGCGACGGAAACAAGGGAGAAGATCACAGTTAAGGATAGGAGAAGGGATCGCCCGCGAGAATTCATACCATCGGCCTCAGGACTGGAATATGAGATCACCTAATAAAAAATATTGCGTTATAATAATACAAGGAGTATATTTTGGCAGGTCCAGAATAGAAAAAATTCCGGATCGGGATCAGTCTCCAGCGGGTTTCACCGTGCTTCCCTCGACCATGATCACCACGGTCCTTTCCTCCGCCCGGGTTCTGTGCTCCACCCCCCTCGGTACGGTGAATCCCTGGCGGGGGAGCAATTCTACTGTTCGATCCTCAAGGTCCAGTAGAAGTTTTCCCGACAACACGAGGAACAGCTCGTCCTCCCTGTCGTGGTGGTGCCAGTGGAACTCCCCCTCGAATATTCCCAACCTTACCACCGAATCGTTGATCCTCGTCAGATCGTGGTTTATCCATTTCACCTCCGTTCGATCGACGAGTCCGTCGATGTCAATAACCCTCATGTGTCCTGGGTCCTCTTCCATTCGATCACCTCTTGAGATCATGATCTCAATGTCTTTCCCGTTTAACCTTCTTCTTTTCATTCCCGCGGATGCGCTTCAGGTATCCCATATCCATCGCCTGCTTGAACCGATCCATCTCCGAGAAGGCTATGACGATCCTGTCCCCCGCCCTGTATTTGGTATTCGTCTTCCAGTCCGTGAATTTCGATACCACACGGTATGCCTCCGCCTGCTCCACCATCGCAGCGAGATCCCTCTGTCCCTTGACCTGGGTGTAATTCCCGGTGTACGTCCTCAATATTCCGTCGTGGACGAACCCGATCTTGTTGCAGAGCCGGTCGAGGAGGTACCGGTCGTGGGTAACTATGAGAACTGTCCCCTTGTACGATCTGAGCGCCTCCTCGATCGCGTTCTTGGATCGTATGTCCAGGTAGTTCGTGGGTTCGTCCAGGATGAGCAGATTCCTCCGCTGCGCGATCAGGTGGGCGAGGGCCACCCTGGCCCTTTCGCCCCCCGACAGCGAGGATATCTCCCTCTCGGCATCCTTTCCCTTTATCAGGAACCTTGCAAGGACCTGCCTGGCCAGTGCCTTATTGTCCCTGCCGACAGCCTTCAGGAGCTGTTCCTCGGCCGTGAGCTCCGGATCCAGTCCGTCGTGCCCCTGTGCGAAGTATCCCTGATTTGCCCTCTTTGCGACCCAGAGATCCCCGGAATGGGGGATCTCGCCCATGATCGCCTTGAGTATTGACGTCTTCCCCGAACCGTTCGGACCGAATATCCCCATCTTGTCCCCCATCTCGAGGTCGATCTCCCCTTCCCTGATGACTGTTATCTCCCCCCTCTTGATGGACAGATCCTTCGCCATTATGATGTTCTTCCCGCCCTCCCTTCCCGTATCCATCTTGATGTTGATGTCGGCCTCTTTTTCTCCCCCCTCGATAACCTCGGTCTTTTCGAGGAGCTTCTGCCTCGTCTTGAAAGTTGTTTTGTACTTCCACCGCCTCTTCTGCTCCTCGATCACCCTCTCCTGCCTCTCCCTCTCGATGCGGTTCTTCTCCGCCTCCCGGGATATGATCTTCTTCCGGGCATCCGCCGATATGCTGTAATCCGTGTAGTTTCCGATGAACGATCGGGTGGTCCCGTCCTTCAGTTCCACGATCCTCGTCACGATCCTGTCCAGGAAGTACCGGTCGTGGGATATCATGATCACGCCGCCTGTGAACTCCATCAGGTAATCCTCGAGCCATTCCATGGTCTCCACGTCTAGATGGCTCGTGGGCTCGTCGAGGAACAGCATGTCCACGTCGCTGGACTGGATCACGACCCTGGCCAGCATGACCTTCGTCCTCTCCCCACCGCTGAGCCGGGATATCTTCTTGTCCAGGATCTCCGCGGAAAGCCCAACTTTCTCCAAAGCGTTCCCGGATCGGGTGGAGAAGTAGTGTCCTCCGGCCTGGTGGTATTCCTCCTGGAGCCTGCTGTATTCCGATCCCAGGGAATTCCAGTCGGCGTCCGGTGATGACATCTCTTCCTCGAGTTCGGCCAGCCTCCTCGCGGTTTTCGCTATCTGCCCGTAAGGCGCTCCGACCACCTCCCTTACCTTAGCATCCATATTGAAATCGGGAAACTGGGGTAGATAGCCGATCCTGTCCGTTCTGATCCTCAGGTCCCCGGAGTCGGGTTTCAGCTCCCCCATAAGGATCCTGATCAGGGTGGTCTTTCCGGATCCGTTGTCCCCGACGAGCCCGATCCGGTCCCCTGGTTCGATCACCATTCCCGCGGAGGTTATGACCTCCTTCGGACCGAAGGACCTCGTGATCGCTTCCGCGGAGATCAGCATGTTTATTCCGTATCGGGCCAACGCATAAATCGTTATCCTTCTCTTTCGCCCCCCCGTCCTCCTAAATGGTAATATATCCTCCTGCCTTTCCCAAAGAGAGCATCGATGCCCCCCAAGATCGAGGAGAAGGACCTGACCCCCCTTATGCGGCAGTATCTGGCTATCAAGAAACAGCATGAGAATTCCCTGCTGTTCTACCGGATGGGAGATTTCTACGAGATGTTCTGGGAGGATGCGGAGATCGCATCCCGGGAGCTTGATATCACCCTGACCGCCCGGGACAAGGGTCCGTACGGGGGAAAGATCCCGCTTGCCGGGATCCCCTATCACGCCCTTGACAATTATCTTCCCAGATTGGTGGGGAAGGGATACCGGGTGGCGATAGCTGAGCAGGTGGAGGATCCGAAGAAGGCAAAGGGGATCGTGAAGAGGGAAGTGGTCCAGATCGTGACCCCCGGGACCATGGTTATGCCCCAGGGATCCGAGCTGAGGGGCAACAATTACCTGACCGCCCTTGTCAGGAAGACCAGGGAGCGTGTGAACGATCTTCCCCTTGCCATGGAGAAGGGACTGTCCCAGGAGAGGGTGATCCTTCCCGCGGCGGATTACGGGGTGGCCCATATCGACATCTCCACCGGTGATTTCTACGCCACACAGATTACAAGCGGACCCCCCTTCCAGCAGCTGATCACCGAGCTTATTAACTTCTCGCCGGCCGAGATCGTGATCCCGCTGTCGCTGTCCGAGAAGGAGGACTTCGTCAAGGAGCTCAGGCTTCAGATGGGAGAGAACGTCCTGGTCACGTCCTTCCCGGACCATTTCTTCATGGACACATACTCAGAGGAGATCCTGAAGAACCAGCTGAAGATAGTATCCCTTCAGGGAGTCGGACTGGAGGATCACCCCCACGCGAAGAATGCGGCGGGTGCGGTCCTGGCCTATGCCAGGGAGAACCAGATGTGCGATCTCGATCATATCAGGACCATATCCTTCTATCAGGGATCGGAGTTCATGGTCCTTGATTCCACCTCGCTTCGGAACCTTGAAATCCTCAGATCCTTCAGGACCGGGGATTCAAAGGGGACGCTTCTTTCGGTCCTCGATCATACCAGGACCGCCATGGGATCCCGTCTGATGAGGAACTGGATACAGCATCCGCTGATGGATATCAAAGTGATAAACAACAGACTCGACGCGGTATCGCTCCTTAACAGCGACCTGTTCCTGAGGGCCGATATCAAGGACGGCCTCAAGACCGTGTCGGATCTCGAGAGGATAGTGATGCGGTTCAACCTGGGAAGGGCCAGCGCAAGGGACCTTCAGGCCCTGAGGGCCTCCCTGGGAGCCTCGAAGGTCCTCAGGGGCCGGCTCGCCGAGATCAAGGAGATCGAGGGGATCCCGCTGCTGAACCATATAATGAATTCCATCGATCCGCTGGAAGACCTCTCGGATGAGATCGGAAAAGGCGTTGTGGACGAGCCGCCGTTATCTGTTCGGGAGGGGAGGATGATCCGGGACGGATATTCATCAGAGCTTGACGAGATCAAGGCCGCCTCGAAGGATTCCAAACAGTGGCTCAAGGAGTTCGAGGCCAACGAGAGGCGGAGGACCGGGATCAGATCCCTCAAGGTGAAGTTCAACAGCGTCTTCGGGTACTACATAGAGGTGACGAAATCGAACCTCGGCCAGGTGCCGGATAACTACATCAGGAAGCAGACTCTGGTTGGTTCTGAGAGGTTCATTACTCCGGAGCTCAAGGAGAAGGAGTCGCTGATCCTCAATGCCGAGGAGAGGCTCCACGAGCTGGAGTATCAGCTCTTCATGGAGCTGTCCGACATGGTCAAGGAGAGGTCCCCATCCATACAGGAGACTGCAAGGTCCCTTGCGAGGCTGGATGTTATCAATACGCTGGCCGACGTTGCCGCCAGGAGGAATTACGTCAGGCCCGAGGTTGACACCGGCAGGGAGATCTCGATCAGGGCCGGAAGACATCCCGTGATCGAGGACAAGGTGGAATGGGGATTCGTTCCAAATGATGCTCGGTTTGACGGGGAGGGGAACCGCTTCGTCATACTGACCGGCCCCAATATGGCCGGGAAGTCAACGTACATGAGGCAGATCGCATTGATCGTGATCATGGCCCAGATGGGATCGTTCGTTCCCGCCGAGAAGGCGAGCATCGGTGCCGTGGACCGGATATTCACCAGGGTTGGGGCGTCGGATGATCTCGTGAGGGGGCAGTCCACGTTCATGGTGGAGATGCTGGAGCTCGCGAACATCCTCAACAGCGCCACGGACAGGTCGTTGATCGTTCTTGACGAGATCGGGAGGGGAACCTCGACCTTTGACGGTTTGTCGATCGCCTGGGCGGTGACGGAGTACATTTCCGATCGGGAGAGGATCGGGTCGAACGCGATCTTCGCGACGCATTATCATCATCTAACGGAGCTGGAAGGTGCTCTCGATGGGGTGGTGAACTACCACATGTCCGTGAAGGAGGGGGAGAAGGGGATCACGTTTCTGAGGAAGGTCAGAAGGGGATCCGCCTCCGGATCCTACGGGGTGGAGGTGGCGGGGCTTGCCGGGATCCCTCCCGTGGTTGTTGATCGAGCGAGGGAGATCCTGTCGGAGATCGAGAAGGTTGATTATTTGGAAGGGAAGGCGGGGGCGATCTCCACGGGAGAGGATATTTCCGTTCCCGCGAGCGTGTCGCCGCCGAGGAGGGCCGTTCAGATGGTCCTGTTCCCCACGGAGGAGACTGCAGAGGCAGTGAGGGAGAATCCGGTTCTGGAGGAGCTGAGGAATCTGGACTTGGACAATATGACCCCGCTCCAGGCGATGGAGGCGGTTTACCGCCTCCGCAAGAAGGCAAGGGAGGAGGATTGATGCGCTCCGGGTCACGCTTATATCGGATCACGGATTACCGGGAGGGAGGTGAGACAGGATGAACATAAAGCTCGCGGGGGCGACCCTGGATCGCAGATTCTGGAAGGATGACGAAGCGGCAACACCGGAGGTCACGGCCGCAGCGTACGCAAGGGTATCCCACAGCCCCAGGTCTCTGAAGGAGCTCAGGGATAATGCCGTTGAAGAGGTGGAGAAGGCCCGTTCCTCAAACGAGAGGATAGTGTATCGGATGGGGCATTCGTCCATAGCCGAGCACGCCGTGTTCAACATCGATATAGAGGATGCATCGAGACTCCTGGTCGAGTTCATCGAGAGGCATCGGCTGGCTTCCTTCACCGAGAGATCCCAGCGGTATGTGTTCTTCGAGGGAAAGGAGCCGATAGTTCCCGCGGAGATCGGGGGAACCCCAATCGAGAAGAAGCTGGCGGCCCTTGACCGGGAGAAGTTCGATCTCTACAAAAAATTGGAATCCGATCCGGATCTCAAGGAGAAATACGGTGACAGGCTTCTGGAGCAGGCGAGATATGTCCTGGGATTGACCTGTCCGACGGACATCGGGATGACGGTGAACGCCAGGGAGCTTGAGCATATCATATCCAAGGGGCTCGGATCCGGACTCGCCGAGATCAGGGAGTTCTCGGAGAAACTCCTCCTGGAGAGCGGGGATCTGGCGCCTTCCCTGGTGAAATATACGGATCCCGGCGATTTCAGGGGGAGGGCGGAGGAGGAGATCAGGAAGTTCATCGATGAAGTGATCGAACCAAGATGGGAGAGATCCGTTCCCGAGGAGATCTACGTCAGGGTGAAGAGAAGGCCTGTCTGCCACGGGATACCTTCCGTCTGCGACGATCCCGAATCCGAGATAGCGGCGGCCCTGATCTTCCAGTACTCGAACATACCGTTCCCCGAATGCAGGGACATCGCCATGGAGATGAGCGACGAGGAGCTCATTGAGCTTCTCCTGCCGATATTCAGGCATTACCCTCCCCACGCATCGCTTCACCGGTCCTTCGAGCTGATGGACCTGACCTTCGATTTCGAGATCTCGGCGTCGGGATTCGCACAGCTGAAGAGACATCGGATGGCCACCATAATCTCCCAGGATTACATGCATGATCGGTGGGAGATCCCCGAGCTGATGCTTCACACGGCGGATCTGACCACGGAGTACCTGGATCTCCTGAAGAGATCCTCCGAGCTGTATCAGGAGATCGAGAAGGAACTGGGAGCAGAGGTGGCTGCCTACGCGCTCACGAACGCACACCGGCGCAGGGTTCTCCTGAAGCTGAACCTGAGGGAATTGTATCACTTCGTCAGATTGAGATCCGACGGGCATGCCCAGGACGAGATCCGGGGGATCTCGGATAGGATCGTTAAGGAGATGAAGAAGCACTATCCCGTAGTGACCGCGCTTTTATGCGGGAAGGATATGTATTCCGAGACACACGAGCGGATCCTCGGGTGCGATGAATGATCAGATATGAAGAGAAAATAGAAATAGTAAGATAATCTTACTTTTTATGATGAGCGAGATCGAGATAACAAGATTGTCATCAAAGGGCCAGATAGTCATACCAAAGGAATTGAGAAATCTTCTAGGATTGAAGGAAGGAGAGCTTTTTGCCATGTACGGGGAAGGAGATACACTGGTCCTCAAGAAACTCGATGTCCCCTCGAAAGATGAATTCGAAGAGATCCTGGAAAAAGGATCTGAGATCGCCAAGAAGAGAAAGATCACCAGAAGCGATATTCAAAAAGCCATAGCAGAATACAGAAGCGAGGGGAGTTAGGTTATTGTGTAGATTAGTTTTGGATTCCAATATATTGATATCTGCATTTTTCTGGGATGGGAATGAAAGAGATCTTCTTAGAAGATGTAAGAATGGAGAATACCATCTGATCGAATCAGATTTCATTCTCGAAGAAGTGGAGAAGGTACTTCAGGTTAAATTTAATGTAGAATATCACCTTGCCAGATCCTTCATTCGTGAAATATTCAGTTTCTCAGAGATCGTGATCACTAAGGGCAGATTGGATGTGATAGAAGAAGATCCATCAGACAACAGGGTGCTGGAAACGGCGATATATGGCAAAGCCAACTATCTGATCACCGGTGATAAACATCTATTGAAATTGCATGATTATCAAGGTATCATCATTATCAAATCAGCTGATCTTCCTAATAAGTAGACCCTATTCTTCTTCACATCTCTCCCAAGCGGAAAGGATACATATTCCGAGACCCACGAGAGGATCCTCGGGTGCGATTGATGATATGATCAGATCGAAGATCGTTTCATTCTTTCTTTGGTCTCCACTTGTAAACGTCATCATGATGTCCGAAATAGAACACCGTAACTTTTTCCTCGGCGTGATCGATGGAAAAGATCAGAACGAAGCTGGAATCGATGTGAACCCGGTAGAAGTTCTCAAGAGGTTTTCTGAGATGCTTGTATTCATGATGTGGATTTTCGCGGATCTCCCCGATCTTCTCGTTGATGATGATCAGCTGTTTCCTGTTGTTTCTCGCCAGTTTCCTGAAGATCCTGTCAGCGGTTGGCTTGATGTGGAGATCATACATCCAAACCATACCTCTTTGCAAAATCATAGACCTTTATGCTCTTCTCTTTGCGGATCTTTTTCATTTTCTCTATGAACTCGGGTTTGAGTTCCGGTTCGTTTTCGTATTCAATGTATTTATTGACGACGAATTCCACGGCCTCTCCCTTGTCATGAAGGTCATACTTGGCTTTCACGATGTTTAGGATCCTGTTTGTGTTCTCGTCGAGATTTATCAGGGCCTGAACCATATAAGTACACCTAAGTTTCAATAAGTTTGTATAATATATAATACTATCCTGCACCCAACCCCGATCCGTTGATAAACGTTCTCGTTCAAGACCATGAATGATGATACCGATCTTTTCCGATCAATATGCTCCGGAGGAGATACGGGGGATCTCAGACCGGATCGTTAAGGAGATGAAGAAGCACTATTCCGTTGAGACCGCGCTTTTGTATGGTAAGAGTACATATTCCGAGATCCACGAGCGAATCCTCGGATGCGATTGAGGTCATATATTGACAAATTACACGGATGATAATATCAAAACGACCTTTATAGAAGATGAAATGTATTTCATAAACGAGATCAATATTAAATTACTCGTAACGGGATGGTAGCATGATAATCGTAATCAGCATCAATACAACCCACGAGGATCCCGATTCGGCCCATGTCATCGAGATCGGGGCGATCACGGATACCGCGAAGACGTTCCATTCCCTATGCAATCCCGGGATCAATCTTTCTTCATATCATGAGAGATTGAAAACATTGGGGATCTCAGAGGAGGAGATCCTTTCGGCCCCGCCGGTAGATGAGGCGGCGGGTGAGTTCTTCGATTTCATCGAGGGCCATCTCCTCGAGTACGAAGTGTGGCTCGCCGGATTCAACTCGGGAGATCATACCGCTCCGATCCTCTGGAAGGATCCCTTCGGGATCCCAATGGATCGATGGAAATACGACATATTGGAGATGGCCATGGATCCCATGAAGGAAGCCGGGGCCCTCCCAAGCGATCCCCCGGAGGGATCCCCCGCGATCCCCACCCTCTCCGATGTGGAGAGGTTCTTCAAGGTAAAGCGAAAAGGTCCTCCCCACGGCGCGATCTCCGACGCGCGGGTTACGATGGAGATCCTGAAGATCCTCCTGGGTGTGCAGTGATCACCCAAAGGGTGATCTCGGGGGTGGAGTGGGGATCTCGTGACTTTTTCTTTGTATTCTGGCTTTCCGAAATACTTCAATTTCTTACCGATTAGTGGCGGAAGTCGGAAATTTTGATCCCTCGAAACATGTGGTTTTAAAAAATACCCTTGAGAGTTTAAATAAAATAGTGTTTTTTCAAAGGGTGTATTTCCGGTTACGGGGGATCTCGGCCATCTAAATGATGATATGTTATATTGTAAATAATCCAA
>JBLIRG010000111.1:0-5034 GCA_049472195.1 Thermoplasmatota archaeon | reverse complement strand
AGGTAGACCTCTTCATAAAGATCGGGGGATATCTTTTTTTGACACCAAAGGTCAAAGCCGAAATGCCCAGGGAGGCATCTAGGTATGCGATGATACTACGGAAATCGCTCCGGAACAGGGTCCTGGAGGATGTCACCCAAACCGCCATGGACAGGATCATCGTCCTCCACTTTTCAAAGGGATTCGACGACGACGCGGAAATGAAGCTGTACATAGAGATATTCGGGGACGGAAACATTATCCTGACCGCTGACGATGTGATCATCGCACCCTACACCTCCCGATCCTGGGCATCCAGGACGATCAAGAGGGGGGAGGTCTTCTCTCCTCCCCCCACGGGGGCTGATCCCGGGACCATATCGCTTGATGATGTCAAACGGCTCATCGACGAGAACAGGGAGGACCTGGTCCACTTCCTCATAAGGAGGATCGGGCTCCCCCCGGTTTATTCCGAGGAGATATGCTTCAGGGCGGATATCCCGAAGGATCTCCCGATGCAGGAAATGGCGGAAGCGGAGGTGGAGTCGGTCCACGTACGGGTTGTCGAACTCCTTGACGAACTCAAAAACGGATCGGGAGCCTGTCTGCACATAAAAGACGGATCCCCTGCTTTCCTCGAACCCGTCCTTCTCAGATCATTCTTCTCAGAGAGGGTGGAGGAGGAGATCATCCGAAAATACAGCGAGATCAACAGAGAAAACGGAGGTCTGGAGCTTTTCACATATGATTCCTTATCCGAAGCGGTTGAGGACATAATGTTCGATTCCACCGGCATGATACCCCCCGGGGAGAGGAGCAGAAAGAGAGCAATTGACAGATATGCCAAACTGCTGGAGAACCAGCAGAAGGCCCTTCGGGACAGGGAAAAAGAGGCCGTCAGGTTCAGCAGTCTTGCGGAATCCATTTACCTTGATTACGCACGGATCGATTCGCTCCTGAAGAATTTCGATCCGGGAAGATACGCTGAGGACAAAGGGTCCTACCCGGACGTATTATCCTACAATCGGGATCCATCCGGCCGAGGAGGCATCATCAGGACAAGGATCAATACCCCGGAGGGGGAGGACTTCATTGATCTGGACATTCTCCTCGACATCAACGCCAACGCCGAGTTGCTGTACGAGAAAGCGAAACGGGCCAAGAGGAAGGCGGAAGGTATCAAGAAGGCGATCGCATCCTCGGAGAAGAAGATGAGGAAGGCCGAGGAAATGGAGGAGGATCGCGTGGAGAGACCCGTTCCTCTCAGAAAGTTCTGGTTCGAATCCTACAGATGGTGCTTCTCATCAGAGGGCATCCTTCTGATCGGGGGAAGGGATGCGAGATCGAACGAGAGACTTGTAAAAAAATACATGAGAGACCAGGACCTCTACGCACATGCTGACATCAAAGGAGCCCCGTCGGTAGTTGTCAGGGATGAAAAGGATAAATTGATCACCGAGGCCACAAAGCGCGAGGGATGCCATTTCTCCGTGCTCAACTCGAAAGCATGGACGGCAAGGATTGGATCCGAGGGGGGATATTGGGTTCTTCCCGATCAGGTCAGCCGAACACCGCAGGCGGGGGAGTTCCTTCCAAAGGGATCTTTCATGATCCGCGGAAAGAAGAATTACATCGGCAAGCTTCCTCTGGTAGGAGCGGCGGGTCTGATATATGTCGAGGGTGTGCCGAAGGTCATGTTCGGACCCGAATCCGCTATTAATAGCAACTGCTCTGGCACTTACTTTCGGATCACCCCGGGAAAGAACAAAAAATCCGATGTCGCGAAGATCATATCCAGGGAACTCGGAGGGGAGCTGGACCAGATCCAGTCTGTCCTCCCACCCGGCGACATGGAGATCCTGAGGATCGAGAGGATTGATCCGAGCTAAAGTTTATCATCGCATTGCGTCTATACTCGACCATGATCTCAGATTCAGGATCCGGGCGCAGAGGGGCGGCCGCACTCGTGGTCGGGAACGAGATCCTCCTGGGCAGAACCCAGGACACCAACACCCTGTACCTGGCAGATTTCCTGATGAAGAAAGGTATCAAACTGCAGAGGTGGGTGATTGTTCCCGATCAGGAGGATCAGATCATAACCGAGATGAGGAGGCTGGTCGACGATCGATTCGACCTGATCTTTGTGAGCGGCGGAATGGGGCCGACACATGACGATGTCACCGTCGAATCGATATCCAAGGCGTTGAACCTGCCCCTCGTGAGATCGGAAAAGGCGAAAGAGCGTATGATCTCCAAATGGCTGAGAAGGAATCCCGGAAAGGACCTGCCCGTTAGCGCCGAGGTCTGGCTTAGCAAGATGTCCCTCGTTCCCAGGGGTTTTTCCTGCATCGAGAACGATGCCGGAATGGCTGAAGGATTGACGGGAGAGGTGAAGGATTCACTGATATTCATTCTTCCCGGTGTTCCTAGAGAATACCGGGCTATCATCGGGAATCCCGATTTCTCCGATAAGATACCAGATCACGATCAGGAAGGACTGAGGATCGAGGAGATTATATTCAGGGGCAGGGAGAGCAGTATTGCCGGTACTTTAAAAGATCTTCAGGAATCCTTCCCCGAGGTGGAGTTCGGATCGTATCCCCAGGATAGGCGAATGGTTGTTATCAGATTGACCGGAAGATCGCCGGACCTTGAAAAAGCCCTTGAGATGGCCAGAACCGCGGTCGCCAACTTCCGGGACGATCCCTGATCATTCGGTCCATTTGAACCTTGCGGTGAAATGTCTCAGGACCGGGGGTTCGTGCGTGAGATCGAAGCCCTTTATCTGATCCCTCTTCTCCCATACCTTCATCACCGAATTCACGACGTAATCCATATGGCGGTGGGTGTAGACCCTCCTCGGTATGGTAAGGCGCACGAGTTCAAGCTTTGCCGGCCTGTTCCTTCCAGTATCCGGATCCCTTCCGTTGAGGAGCGTTCCTATCTCGACCCCCCTCACCCCGGATTCCAGGTATAAATGGGCGCAGAATGCCATACCCGGGAAGTGATCGGGCGGTATGTGGGGGAGGAACTTCTTCATATCGATGTATATCGCGTGGCCTCCCGGGGGCCACAGGACAGGTATTCCCCTGGCCTTCAACTGCTCCCCGAGATACCGAACCTGGCCGATACGGTAGGCGAGATAATCCTCCTTAATCCCCTCATACAGACCGACCGCGATGGCCTCTAGATCCCTGCCTGCCAGTCCTCCGTAGGTTACGAATCCCTCGAAGAGGATGCCGAAGTTCTTGATCCTGTCGTAGATCTCGGCATGATGGGTGGCGATGAAGCCGCCGATATTTACGATGGCGTCCTTCTTCGAGGACATTGTCATCATGTCGAAGCAATCGGACTGCATCCTCGCTATATCCTTGATCGAGTACTCTTCCATGCCGGGCTCCCTGGTCTTGATGAAATAACAGTTCTCGGCATATCTGGCCCCATCCAGGCATACCGGTATCCCGTATTTATCGGATAATTTCTTGACAGCCCTCATGTTCTCAAGAGACACGGGCTGCCCTCCTCCCGAGTTGCAGGTTGACGTTACGACGGTAAAGGGAATTCTCTCTGATCCGTATTCCTTGTAGACCTCCTCTAGACGATCAAGGTCTACATTTCCCTTGAAGGGAAGATCTATGTAGGGATCGGAAGCCTCGGGAATGGTGCAGTCCAGCGCCCGTCCCATCTTGTGCTCGATATGGGCTTTGGTAGTATCGAAATGGGTATTGCCGGGGATCACGTCACCGTCTTTTATCAGGGCCGTATGGAGAACGTTCTCCGCACCTCTCCCCTGATGGCAGGGGAGGACGTATTGAAATCCCATGATGTCCCTGACAGCCGCTTCCAGGTTGTAGAAGTTCCTGGATCCGGCATAGGTCTCGTCGCCCATCATCAGGCCCGCCCACTGGCGGTCGGACATGGCTCCGGTCCCGGAATCGGTCAGAAGATCGATGAATATGCTCTCACCCTTGATGAGGAAGACATTCAATCCCGCCTCCTCCAGTTTGGCCTCCCTTTCACTCCTGCCTGGTATCCTGATGGGTTCCACCATCTTGATCCTGAAAGGTTCGCAATCGATGTCAACGTCCTGATTCATAACCGTCCAAATCGAGATGATGTATTATTATAGTTTTCATCCCGGTTTTATTCTCGGTTAGAACCCGGGAATTCACGTGATCTTTCGAGCGTTTACCCGCTAAGTTAAAATACAATTCGGACAAAATTCGATCATATGAAGAAGATGGTGATAGGTGTATCGGCCCTGCTGTTATCTTTGATACTGATCGGTGCGGCCGCTTATCTGAGCATGAGATATGAAGATGAGGAGGAACAGGACATAAACGATCTCGATCCCGGTTCCGTGGAGGTAATGGACGTCGTCACGGCAAACAACGAATTTGCCTTCGACATGTACATGAAGCTCTCCGAGGAAGGCGGAAACATGTTCATCTCACCATGGAGCATCTATACCGCTCTCTCGATGACCTACGAGGGAGCACGGGGCAATACCGCCGATGAGATGAGGGAGGTCCTCCATTTGCATGATAACGACACCTCGAGGAGGATCGTCCACAAGGGACTGGCGGAATCCATCAACGAGGACAGCGAGGTGGAATTGAACACCGCCAATTCCATCTGGCCTCAGGAGGATTATCACATTCTTCCAGAATATGTCCAGATCATCGAGGACGTCTACAAGGGAAACGCCCAGGAGCTGGATTACATCAACGATCCCGAGGGTTCCAGAGAGACGATCAATGACTGGGTGGAGCAGAAGACCAACGACAGGATCAAGGACCTGATCCCGCAGGGAGCGATAGATCCCTTAGTGAGATTGGTCCTTACCAATGCCATATACTTCAAGGGCGATTGGAAGTATCAATTCGACGAGGATCTCACAATAGATGGGGATTTCCACCTCGAGGACGGCGGCAGTGTCGAGGTTCCCATGATGCACATGACCGGGACCGAGGAGAGGTTCTCGTACATGGAGAACGACCACCTCCAGATGATAGAATTGCCCTACGACGGGGAGAAGGTGTCCATGTTCATCCT
>JBLIRG010000110.1:0-5283 GCA_049472195.1 Thermoplasmatota archaeon | reverse complement strand
GGAGATCGCTGTCGATATGATGAATGGTGGAAAACTTCCCTTCAAATTCAATAAACTGGGAAAATGGTGGCACAGGGATGAGGAGATAGATATCGTCTGTCTGAATGAGAAAGAGAAGAAGGCGATATTGTTCGAGGTAAAATGGAAGGATCTGAAGGAGAGGGATTGTGATCTAATCCTGAAGGACTTGGAACGAAAAAGTGAAATGATCCCGTTGATTGGATATGAATACCATTATGGGTTAATTTCAAAGAGATCCGAGAGGAAAGATGGACTGATCTTCGATCTGAGAGATTATTCTGAAATGAAATCGGTTTAGAACCCGACCGATCCACCATTCCCTTTTTTATTAATACCAAATTACTTAGGGAATGGTGGCCCGGTCCAGCGATGAATTTTCGATGAAAATTCATCTTGCTCACAAACTTACAGTTTGCTCGTGTAGGAAAAAACTGATGAGAGTATGATTTGTATCGGTTTTTTCCATACCTTTGACTGGTTGGTATAAATTGATAGGACTGCCCCGCGGCAAAGGTCCAAGATCCCGTTTCGAATCCTTCCGTCGATCAGATGACGATCTGGATTCGAAACTCCACATCGATTGGATACGACCAAAACTGAACATCACATACTATGTATCGGTTTTGGTCTCACCTGTAAACCTGAATTTCTCGTCCGATCAGATTACGGTTTACAGGTCCCGACCGTTTTGCATTGATAAGATGATCGAATTAATATGTGATTGACATAGGTAAATTTCAAAGGTATCCATGGCTTTTCAGGAACCTCTTCAGATCCTTGTAATCCTTGTCTCTATCCAATATACAAAGAATCTTGATCTTCCTCTTATCTAGGAGATAGATCAGTCTCTTCTCTTTTCTTCCATCCTCGAATCTTATCCTGAATAGAAAGAGATCATATCCCTTTATTCGTTTGTATCGATATGGATTGATCTTTACTAGGAGTAATTTCTCTTTGATCAGTTTCTTTGATGAATCATCCATATCATCGAGTTGATCGAGAAAGAATTTTGTAGGGATCAGTTCGTATTCTCCATCTTCAGAGTCTATCGAATAGGTCCTTCTCGGTACCATAAAGCCCTTTCTCCTCTGAAGCGGTGATCAATTTCTTGACTAGTTCAAGCTCCTCTTTCGAGATCTCTTCCCTTTCATAGAGTTTCTCCCGAAGGGTCTCTTTGATGAATTCCTGCATGGATGAAAAACCATGTATCTTTGTATATTCACTAGCTCTCGAAAAGAGATTTTCGGGAAGCCTTAGATTTATCTGATGGCTCATGATATCAAATGGTGTCAAATGGTATTAATAGGTTTCCATTGAAGATATCGATTTTGAAAGGATCAAACCTGGATTGCATCCCCGGCAGCGGATGTTTTGATCAGCCATTGAAACGATGGAGGAGATGTTTAGCATGAATTAGAATAATACGTTCCAAACCAATAATATTACAAATCCTTCCTGATCCAAACGGGATCAAAGATCATCACATCTTCAACCGAACGGAGAAGATCGTTCCCTCCTCCTCGTTCGAAACGAACTCTACCCTCCCCCCCAGATACTGCTCGGCGAACATCTTCATGGAGTAGGTTCCGATGCCCCGATCCTCGCCCTTCGTCGAGAACGATCTCTGCCACAACTGCCCCTGCACCTCCCTGGACATGATCCCGTCATTGTGAACGGTGAACGCTGCCTCGTCCCCCGAAACCGACGAATTCAGGATGACCTCCCCTCCTTTTTCCGAGGCTTCCAGGGCGTTCACGGCCATGTTGACGAGGACCCTGCGGAGGATCTTCTCATCGGTGACCAGGGGAAAATCCTCGGAATCACCGTTTATCCTGATCTCCTTGCCTCTGGAAGCATCGTTTTTCAGCGTGGATATGATGACGTTGTTCAGTAGATCGAAACTTCCCACCTCGGTTATATTCAGCTTCAGATCCCCGGATTCCGCCGCGAGGATGTTCTTCTGGTAGGTGATCTCCTCAACGAGGTTCTCGGAGATCCTCTGCGCGTTCTCGATCAGGCTCGTAACCTGATCCGGTTTGTCGGCTTCCCTTATGAAATCCAGGGTCCCCATCAATCCGAAGGCAGTATTGAGTATGTCGTGGAAGAAGACATGCTCCATCATCCTCCTTCGCTTCTGGGAAGTCGTGTCGACAAGCGTCAGGAGGAAGAAGGAATCGCCATCTCCAGTATCAAGAGGCGAACTGGTCACAAGCAGGTCGAAATGCGACTCGATCCCATCCTTCTTCGTGATCATCCTGGCCTCATTCTGAAAAGAACTGCCGGTTTCCTGGCTGCCGAGAATGGATCTCAGCGCGCCGCAGAACTCGCACATTTCGGTCGTACCGCATCCTCCGGTGGAATTTTCCGCATATATGCAGTTCAATATCTCACCGGGTCTCTTTCCCAGCAGATCCTCATCCGATCCCGCCGATACCAATTCTCGGAAAGGGTCGTTCGTTAAAAGGATCTGCCTCTCCCAATTTATGATAATCGATGGATATGGAAGTGATTGGATAACTGTTATGAGATGGGGAAACTCGATCAGTCTATCCCGTTGATATCCGACGACATCCCGCCCGAGGCGTTCGGCAGGTGCCGGAACCGTTTTTCCACTGTCGATTTCCATTGGTTTAGCCCCATGTTACAGCCGCTTATTCAAAGTCTGATCGGAGATCATTATAAAAATCCTTTCCCCAGGATTCGATATGTTGATAATGTCCCTAAAGTTGATTATATTATGGAAAAATTCCGGTATTGATTGTCATAACACATACGATTGATATGTTAGGCTATAAAAGTAAAGCCATCCTGTATATTGACATAATACGGGAGATTCATCCATATCCCGCTAGAAGGGGAAATAAATGAAACTGATGAATGACGAACTGATCGTCTGGAAGAACAGATCCCATATGATCTTCAACGGAGAGCCGATCTTCGGCGAGATAAACATAACGAACAAACGCGTGGTATTCACCCACAAGGACGTTCCCGGATTCTTACCGATCAAGAAGAAAGATCAGGATTTCTGGGAACTGGATATCGGGAGGATCAAGGAGGTCAACATGCACAGCGTCAAGGGGGCGGATTATCCGGTGATACGGATACACTACAAGGAGGATGACGTGTTCCTCACATTCCCCGATCACGAACCAAGATCGACGCTGGCATCCCTGATAATCTTCATCAACCACGCAAGGATGATCGAGAAGATGATGAGCGTGATGAGGAACATCGATCTCAGCCTCAAGAAGGGAACGCTGGAGATCGGGGAGAAGATCCCCGAGCTCACGGTTGAATACCCGGCAAAGGCCGACGAGGAATGCTACCAGTGCGGGAAGACACTCCTCGATGAGGAGATCGACAACCTGTCGGAAGAATATCAGGAATGCCTCAGCTGCGTTCCGGACATGCATGGTTGATCGTATTGGGCCATCCTAGCCCATCAATTTCCGGTGGATCGCGGTAGCGGCTTTCCTTCCCGCGCCCATGGCCTGGATCACAGTAGCTGATCCGGTGACGATGTCCCCTCCCGCGTAGACGAACTCCTTTGACGTCTCCATGGTCTCCTCGTCCACGTCCACGTATCCCCACTTGTTCCTCTTTAGATCGGGCATGGTGGTGAAGATCACGGGATTGGGCCCGGTCCCGATGGATATGATCACCATGTCGCAGTCGATGGTGAACTCCGATCCCTCCATCGGTACAGGCCTCCTCCTTCCGGAGCTGTCGGGCTCCCCCAGTTCCATCTTGATGCACTCCATGGCCTTGACGCATCCGTTCTCGTCTCCGATATAACGGACGGGATTTGCGAGGAAGTGGAACTTGACCCCCTCCTCCTTGGCATGATGAGCCTCCTCTGCCCTGGCGGGAAGCTGTTCCTCGGCCCTCCGATAAACGATGGTCGCCGTCTCGGCCCCGAGCCGAAGAGCCGTCCGTACCGAATCCATGGCGACATTTCCGCCCCCGATCACCGTCACATGTTTACCCCTCTCGACAGGGGTCGCGTAGGTCGGGAACATGTAGGCCTTCATCAGGTTGGTCCTGGTCAGGTACTCGTTCGCCGAATAGATGTTGTTGAGGTTCTCCCCCGGGATGTTCTGGAACCTGGGAAGCCCCGCCCCCACCCCAATGTAGACGGCGTCGAAGCCGTCCTCGTTCATCAGCTCGTCCACGGTCCTCATCATTCCGATGACGGCGTCGAGCTCCAGTTTAACTCCCTGCTTCAGGACGTTCTCCACCTCGGCGGCCACTATCTTCTTGGGAAGCCTGAACTCGGGTATGCCGTACGTCAACACTCCGCCGGCCTTGTGGAGAGCCTCGAATATGACCACCTCGTGTCCCTTCTGGATCAGATCCCCGGCCACAGTTATCCCCGAGGGACCGGAACCTATCACGGCGATCTTCTTTCCGGTGGGAGGGGCGGGTTCGGGGATCTCCGTCAGCCCCATCTCCCTCTCGTAGTCCGCGCAGAACTTCTCGAGGTATCCGATAGCTATCGGATCGTGCTTGATCCCAAGGACGCATTTCGACTCGCACTGCACCTCCTGCGGGCATACCCTTCCGCAGACGGCGGGAAGTGCGTTCGTCTCCTTGATCTTCCTGGCCGCCTCCGCGAATTTCTCCTCCTTGATCAGCTTGATGAACTCCGGGATCTTTACTCCCACGGGGCATCCCTGAACGCACTGGGGATTCTTGCAGTTGAGGCACCTCCCGGCTTCCTGGATCGCCAGCTCCTCGGTCAGTCCGAAGGGGACCTCCTGAAAATTCCTTGCCCTGATCTCCGGAGGCTGTTCGGGCATCTTGACCCTGGGTGCGAAGTTCGCCATCAGGCATCACCTCCCATGGACTCGCCCTTCTCGTATCCCGTCTTCGACCTGCATGCGTGTGACTGATAGGAGACGGCCTCCTCCTCCCTGTATATGTGCTTTCGGATGAACAGCTCGTCCCAGTCGACAAGATGCCCGTCCAGTTCGGGGCCGTCGACACAGACGAACTTGGTCTCACCTCCGACGGTGACCCTGCAGCACCCGCACATGCCCGTCCCGTCGACCATGATTGGGTTGAGGCTCACGATGGTCGGAATGTCGTACTCCTTCGTAAGGTCGCAGACGCATTTCATCATGATGGGAGGCCCCATTGCAACGCATAGCTGGAACTCGTCGCCGATGTCGATCAGATTCCTGATGGAATCGGTGACGAAGCCCCTGCAGCCCTGGCTGCCGTCGTCAGTGGTAACTATGAGCTGATCGCTGGTCTTCC
>JBLIRG010000011.1:0-54183 GCA_049472195.1 Thermoplasmatota archaeon | reverse complement strand
GCTGATCATGGGGAGGAGGGGATCGTGCCACATGATCTGCTGGATGTCCCCTTTCATGATCATCGGATCAGCCATCAAGAACAGATTGGGGATCCCTTCACTTCATCTCAAGGCCCGAAAGGACAAATGCATTCACTGCGGGAAGTGCAGCAAGAACTGCCTCATGAGCCTGGATGTGGAGAAGATGGTGGCATCTGACAATATGACCAACAGGGAATGTATACTCTGCGGCAAATGCGCTGACACATGCCCCAATGATGTGATCTCGCTCTCCTTCGGAAGATAATTACGTTTCTCAAAGGAATCAATGTCCTTTTATTACTTTTATTTCGAAAAAAAATACACGGGATCGGGTTGCGATCCCGTGTCGTTTGGATTCACCGGAGATCGACAATACTACCAATCGCCCTCATCCTCTTCTTCCTCTCCCTCCTCTTCCTCTTCTTCTTCCTCCTCTTCCTCATCCTCGTCCATATCCTCTCCCTCTTCCTCCTCGACGGTCAGTTTCGGCGAAGGTTTCCTCTTCGGGGTTACCACCTTTTCCTCTTTAGGGGACGCAGCTGATCCGCCTTTTCCGGCCATCATTGACCCGAAGATGATGAGACCGATCAGTATGAGGATCCCGAGGATCACGGATCCGGCTCCCTCGCTGACTATCACACCGTCATCCTTGACAACCGTTCTCTGCTCTGACGGAATGACCCGGTCCCTGGTCCTGAGGGAGAAGGATTCCGATTCACCCTCTGAAAAGATCAATGTCCTTCCCTCCACATCCGTATACGAGAAGTATATCGTGAAGGAATAGGTGGATCCGTCGGAGAACTCATCCCCTCCCTCGATCTCCCAGGTGAAGGTCACGGTCTCCCCCGAATCCAGATCACCCAGTTCCTTTATCCCTTCCTCCACCATGAAATAGGCGTTGCTGTAGGGAATAATCGCTCGAATATCCTCCGCCAGGCTTCCCCCGAAGTTCATAACGGTGATCGTCACGGTGACCGTGTCGCCCCTGTCAATTATCGGCGCGTTCGCATGAATGATGCGGAGATCTGGCAGTTTCGCATAGATATCAAATCGGACGCTGACGCTGGATCCGGACATGAGTTCGGTGAACTCACCGATGTCATCGTAGAACGAATAATACATGTTTCCGGAATAACTGCCGTGCAGGTATCTGGAATCGCTCTCCGGTTTGAGATGGAAAGTGTATGCGAAGGATTCACCCGCGGCGACATCTCCTATGTTGACGGGATCATCGATGTTGTTGATCCCCGAGTTTCCGGATTTGTAGTAAACGGTCATGTTCGAGGCTCCTCCCAGACCGACATTTGTCATGTGAACGGTCACCGGTATCACCCGGTCATCGGATATGTTCCCGATCTCAGCGGACATCATCTCGAACCTCGGCTGCTGGGATCTGACGGTAACATATGCCATGAATGAAAGCTGGAACGGCTGGTTGAACTGATCCACGCCCTCAACGTCCACCGTGAAGTAATTGAGCCCCGGTACCGCATCCCGTCTGATATTCGCGTAGAAATACAGGTAATCGGTCCCAGTCCCGGTACTGCTGGAATCGGATATACCAGATCTGTAGATGGGGGGCAGTGTTGTCTCGTTCATATCCTCAGATCCGGATGAATAAGGATAAGCGAAGGGAGACCCGTCATCCACGTGAATCCTGTAGACCAAATTGAAGAAATCATACATCTCATGGTTCTCCACTTTCAATCTCATGTACGCATTCACAGTGCCCGGATATTGATTAGCATTGTTGTCGATGAATCCGGTGAACATCGGTCCCGAATCATCCACGATCCGAATCAGAAGATAGGGCATGTGCTCCTCGTTATTATTTTCGGGATATGTAATATCCCTCAGAATATTTCTGTGCTGATAATACCCCATCTCGTTCCAGTAACCTGACATCATGTCTCCGGGAGAGTTGCCGGTTTCGCCCATATCCTCATAATGTGCAATGTAATCCATCGGAATTTTATACAGGCCTGGAGGCATCCGAGGTAGGAAGTTGATCATATTGAACTCAGCGATGCCTGTTTCTCCGACAGGTATTGAAGGGATCGTCACTTCCTGATCTTCATAGACATCGTTCCCGTTGTTGTTCTCATCGAACCATATCTGGCTGTTCTCGACATATCTCGCATTGGACATGTCGAGGCTCACGGTAACCTCACTCAGGTCCACATTGCCGTTATTGATGAACGGCACTTCGATCATGTTCGGAAGGGAAGCCCTGTTGTATACGGCAAATGGAGTCTCCAGATCATCGTCAGGAGGCGCCATCAGAAGCGGGGTATACTCCACTTCAAAGGAGTATAAATTGGGAAGTTCGACGATATCATCTCCATTTCGCGTGTAGCTGAATCCTATCTGTGCTTCGTATATCCCCGGGGGCAGATTCGAAGGAACGTTGATCCTCCATGCAAAGTAGTTCGGCATGGTCTCCGAATTGACAGAGGGATTATCCACGGTAATCGGCAGTCCCGGAAATGAAAGGGTTCCCGTTATATCGGTCAGGGTTCCGGATAAAGAAGATGTGCTTGACAGACCGAAGAGCTTGTGGGAAGCTCCCGAATAAAGGGTGTCCCATCCGAAGCTCTCGCTGAAAGCGTAGAGATTGTAATCGGGCCATCCGTTCGCGTACAGGTAGCTTCTAACGTTGAAACTCCTTTCAATATCATATGTGGTGCTCTTAAATGTATATACGATCCCCGTATCCCAGTCAGTCATGTAGAAATACGACACCCTGAACCTCATCAGATAGGCTCCGGGCCGGATGTCCTCTGATTTGATGTTGAATGATAACGGATTGGATGATGCATCGGAGTAGAAATATCTGGAGGTGTACCTGGCCATCTGATAGCCGTCTCCACCGTTGTTGTAAAATTCCCCGTTTTCCCACTCAATCGGATCTTCTGTTACCGGCGATCCGTCTTCATCGAAGATGCCCAGCAAATCTATCATGACACCTTCCAGTGTCGTATCGTTGGTTGGAGCATTTTCCCCTTCGAATCCCGATCCGTCGTACGTGTTGTAAAGATACACGTACATCCTGTCTTCGGATCCGGGATAATAGGTTGGACCGGAATAAAATGTTATTTCAAAATCCAGCGGATCGTCCAGTCCGCCCCTCGTCTGGTGATTACCCGCTGATGTTTCGGTGATCGCCAAAATCATAAATGATGTCATGGCCAGTGCAAAAACTAACGCTGTCGATTTCATTTTCCCCATGGTACACACCAGCAGTGAATTAATTGATATGTTATTATATGTTTTCCAAAAAGATAAGACCAAATGTATATTTTTTATTGCGAAATACCATATTTCAAGAAGAGATCAGAACGAGCGCCAATAAATTGTTTGCCGAATGAACGACGAGCGATGGTATGATCGAATCCGATCTCGATCTCAGCCAACCCATCAGGATTCCAAGAAGGAACAACGGAAGGGCCTGCACGGGATCGAAATGCATTATCGAAAAAACCACCGATGTGATCAATATGGCGGGATACACGCCGAGATTCCTGTCGATGACGGCATAAAGAGTGCCCCGGAAGAAGATCTCCTCCACGAGCGGTGCGATGAGGACCAATCCAATGAATAGAAATATCATGTCAAGGAGGTTGTCAGGCGCTGCAATGATCGATGAAGACGTCTGCGTTTCCACCGGAGCCAGCAGATTTATCAGAAGGCTCAGGATCAGGATCAACGGGATTAATACTGCCATTCCGTAAAGAGAGCTGCTCAGGATCTTCTTTCCCTTGAAAAGATCGCCGATCTCCATCTCACGATGAAAGAGTGACAGCAGGCAAATCAATATCACCGAATACACCGATAGGATGATAGCTATGTGCACGGGAAGATAATCGCCAACCTCGGCCATCGGCCCGATCGCCCTCCCGGAGGGGATCGCCTGTCCCGCTATGAACATGAAATAGAAAAAACACCATCCGGCGGATAGCTGTGCCGCAATGAAGAGAACGATCTCCACGATTATCCTCGTAAGATTATTTCTTGGCCGATCCCTCTCCGCGTCGGATCTGGAAGAAAGGTATGAGAATGAGACCAGTGCCACCACAGGAGAGATCAAAGCCAGCAATACCCCTTGGGGCCTTTTGAAATCCCTTCCCTTCAGATAGAGCATTATCAGGGCATCTGCACGAAGTAGTATCCCTCCGACGATGAGAAGAAGGGTGACAGCCTCCCTGAGCTCATCCATGCGGTTTTATCGCCCTCGACCTATTAAAAACGCTTTGACCTCATTTCCCGACTCTGAAAATGGATCACTCAGCCTTGCACGCATATTAGGGATTTGAAGAAGATCATAAATGGATCGGGGGGGTTTTCTTTCTTAAGTTGCGCTTTAAACTTGTTTTATGTGTAAGACAGGATCACTCGAAACCTCTAATTACCCCATACCCTTTCTGAACATCGATTTACATGCCGCAGGAAATCGAGTACCCTCCGGTTCAGGATATTGATCTGGATTCCGTCAAGACAGTCGATGATCTCGTCATGCAGATGGGAAAGGGCGGTGGATTCACCGCGAAGAAACTGCACGAGGCGACATCGATATTCAAGGAGATGATCACGAGGGACCAATGCTATACCTTCCTATCATTTCCGGCCTGCATCATATCAACAGGTCTGAGGGGGGTCATAAAATACATGGTGAAACACAAATGGATCGACGGGATCATAACCACATGCGGCACTCTTGACCATGACCTTGCCAGGATCTGGAGGAACTACCATCACGGGAGATTCGATATGGACGACGTCGAACTCCACCACAGGGATATCCACCGCCTGGGAAACGTCCTCATCCCCATGGACTCGTACGGGATCATACTCGAGAAGAAGATGAGAGAGCTCATGGAGGACATATGGAAGACGGGTCAGACCGAGTTCTCGACCCGAGAGATCGTCAAGGAGGTGGGGCTGCGCCTTGAAGACGAATCATCGATCACTTACTGGGCCGCAAAAAACGATATTCCCATATATCTCCCGGGTCCGACGGACGGTTCCTTCGGCGCACAGCTGTGGATGTGGAGGCAGTCGCATCGGGATTTCAAGCTCGACCTGTTCAGGGACGAGCAGGAGCTTTCTGATATCATATTCGACGCCGAGGAGACCGGGGCCCTGATGATAGGAGGGGGGATCTCCAAGCATCACGTGATCTGGTGGAACCAGTACAGGGACGGCCTCGATTACGCTGTATACATCACAACAGCGGTTGAATGGGACGGGTCTCTCTCCGGAGCTAGGGTAAAGGAGGGTATCTCCTGGGGCAAAGTGAAGGAGGAAGCCCCGCACATAACGGTCGAGGGCGATGCCACCGTTCTTTTGCCTCTCATGGCGGGTTCCATCAAACAGCAGCTGAACAGGTGAGGATTTGAGCCTTTACCATATCGGAGTGGACAGCACGGATTCCGCCGAAATGGGCATGTGTACGACATATCTTGGCGCAAGGATCCTGGAAGCGCTTGATGACCTGGAGCTGAATCTTGTCTCCCCCCCGGAACTGATCCGGTTGAATCCGAACGTCCCCTGGAAGACCAGGGGGAACGGTGCTGTCTGCCTGAGATATGAGGGGGAGGAAGGGCTGGAAAAGGAGATCTTCACAATATGCGAGGAACTGACTGAGGAATTATCCGTCCTTCAGGATCCCCAGACGAATCCGGGACTCGTACTCCTTATCGGGGATGTACCATCCGAACTCAACGACCTCTACAACCGCGCTCTGCACAGGATCATCGACGTGGATCACGCGAAACGGATAATGGAGGGGCGGAATTGTATTTACAGGGGATGGAAGAACGAGAGGGGATTGATAGGGGCGGCATCAGCCGTCGGATCGGATCTGGAGCGCCACACATACGAAGTGATCCTCTACCGTGATCCTTCCCTGAAATCCCGTGAAAGGTCCGTCGACCTTGAATCCGTCAGGAGGGTTTCCAGGGAACATGTTTCCACGTTTTTCAACGTGGACTCCGATGGAAACGTCCTCTGCATTCCGCACTCTCCCTGCCCCATAATACTCGGTCTTAGGGGGGTCGATCCGGGGGATCTGATCAAGGCATCTTCATCACTTATCGTCGAGGGCCTGGAAAGATGGGTGCTGTGGAAGACGAACCAGCACACGGACGCCCATATCGAAGAGACTGCCGGACTTTCCGATCCTACGGACCATTCCTCAATTTCTGCGAAGGGCAGGGTATCTTCAGATCCCGTATACGGCCCCGGCGGTCACCTCTACTTCGAAATAACCGACGATCATGGCGGGAAGATCCAGTGCGCCGCATATGAACCCACGAAGGGATTCAGGAAGGAACTATCCCATCTAATAAAAGGAGATCAAATACGGGTATGGGGCGGGATCCGCCCCGCTGTCCGGGATCATCCCAGAACGCTGAATCTCGAGAAGGTCCAGGTCATCTCCCTTCTTGAGATCACCGATATGGCCAATCCTTTCTGCCGAAAATGCGGAGGGAGAATGGAATCCATGGGATCGGGGCAGGGTCTCAGGTGCAAGAAGTGCGGTTTCAGGGATGACGCGGGGAGAAAGATCCCCGTAACGAAAAGCAGGGAGATATCGGTCGGATTCATTGAACCTCCGCCAGGAGCATGGAGGCATCTATACCGCCCCCTGATGCTGCCGGTCGGAGAATCATCAAACGCTCCACCGGTTCATTTCGGAATCAATTTCCAATCAGGATGATCGGATCCGTAACGGGAGCGGAATTGGGTTGTATATCAATTTATTACATATTGATCCAAAATGAAGGAGTAATAGAGAGCAAGGGGTTAAGAAGAGAGGATTGAATGCGTGATGAACAAAAATTAACCTTACTCTCTATTTTGTTTGAAACAGCACAATGCGTACACTGCGCAATTCATAGATATGCTGCTAAAATATATATAGATTTCGAGAATGTTAGTATTATTGTATATTATTTAACGGATTATTACGATTATTATGGATAATTGGTATTTTTCGATGGTGCGGTCTAATCGGGATATTCCCCATAGGTTTTTTCTTGAGCGACCTTATTCAGCCGGTTTTCCATGCTGGATGGAAAACGGCTCACATCCTTTCGGCCCCTCGTTAGCCCCTAAAGATCGATTTATCATGATCCTTTCCCTTATTTATCTAGGCATATATATTGATTGTCGATACGAATACGTCTGATCCGATGGATTATTTCCACTTTCGAAACATACCGGGGAGCCGGGATATAACGGATCCGGGAAATGAAGCCCATATGAAAAATGGCGGTTGATCAATATATTTATAATCCAAATTATCCTACCCTCCGTTATGCGGTTCACCCGATTCGAAAGGGCCAGGGTCATAGGCGCCAGGGGCCTCCAGATCGCCCTGGGAGCCCCCGTTCTCATCAAAATCCCGGAAGATATGGTCGATCCAATAGAGATAGCCATGACCGAATACAAGGACGGCATGATACCGATCACGGTGAAGCGGATCGAGATCTGATTTTCAATTCCGATTAATTTTATCGGGTAGATTTTCATTTCCATGAAGTGAAATTAAATAGAAAAAAAATGCCGCATATGCGCGGCATAGAGTTTATCTGGGTACCATCATTCTTTCTTGACCGGCGCCTTGAGGAGCAGGGCGAGTCCGGCGGAGATCAGAAGTCCTATCCCGGCCGGAATGAATGCCCATATCCACAGGTTCATATCGCCCATGATCCCTCCGAGCATGGGCCCCAGAATCCCACCGATACCATAGGAGAAGAAAACGAAACCGTAGTTCAGTCCAACAGACTTGTTTCCGAAGAAGTCGGCTGTTGCGGACGGGAACAGAGCGAAGTTGCCTCCGAAGTTGAAACCTATCACCGCTGCGCCCAAATACAGAAGATATTCGTTTCCGCCTATGAAGTAGAAGAGGATCATCATGATGCCCTGAATTCCGAACATGATGGCAAACGCCAGCTTCCTTCCGGTCTTGTCGGATATCGCACCCCAGGCGATCCTGCCTATCCCGTTCGCCAGCGAGTAGAAAAGCGCCATTGCGGTTCCCGCGATCGTGACCGCCTCGGCGCGGGCATATCCGTTATCGATAAGAGCATCCTTGCCGAAAAGGGATATGATCCCGATGACCATCAATCCTGCTCCCGCCCCGATCATGAACATGAAGAAGAGCATCCAGTATTGGGGCGTCCTTATCATTTCCTTGGAGGTGAATTCCACCGACCCGGTCGCCTCGGTCTTTTCGTCATCATCCTTCTTGACGGGAGGTTCCCATCCCTTGGGTTTCCAGTCTTCCGGGGGATTCCTCATGATGAATCCGCCCACGACAACGGCGGCCGCGAACGCTATGCCGTAGATCAGGAACACGTTTGAAACTGAAAGGCCGTCCCCGTAGAGTCCACCCCACCCGGGTGACAAGTCTACGGGACCGAACACGAAGCCAGTGCAGAGCTTGATCCAGAGGAGGGCGCCGAAACCGAATCCCGCAACGGCAAGCCCCGAGATAAGTCCCTTCTTGTCCGGGAACCACTTCACACCGACCGCTATAGGTACGACATATGCCAGTCCTATGCCGATACCGCCCAGCATGCCTATGGATATGATCAGCCCGATGAAGCTGTCTCCGACGAAGGAAGCGATGATATATCCCGCACCCAATACCGCTCCGCCGGCAATGGCGATGTTTCTGGGCCCGAACTTCTTGGCGAGCCGCCCTCCGAATATCGTGAACAGAGCAAAGAAGAAGAGGCCGGTAGCGAAGATCATCTGGGTCTGGGACTTGGTGAATCCGAACTCTCCGGTCTTGACCTGTTCCAGAATGTCGTAATCGTATGTGGCCTTCTCATTATCCTCCATCCTATCTGCGGTTATGAGATAATGCCAGTTTCCGGCGTGGTTTATACCCTTTATATCGTTATCATCGTCCGAAGCGGTCGAGAAGAGGTATCTCCCGCCTCCCTGCGATTCGGCCCGGAAGGTGCCGGCGGTGATATTGTCCCCTTCCTCGTATACGATTCCGAGGAATGGTATTATCTTGTCCGCGGTCACCGCTTCGTTGTTCTTATCGCGTAATTCCATGCGTATGGTGACGTTTGTCAGATCCGAAGCCGGATCCCCGTTGTCTTCGAAGTAGAGTACTATGTCCGAGGCCTTCCCAACAGCTATGCTTCCCTCGACGATCTCGACGGTCAGGACCGTTCCGTTATCGTTCTGGAACGTTTCATCAGGAAGGGGCGCTACAAGAGGGGTCGTGAAGACCGACCAAGCGTAAATGGCACCCAGACACAGCTGGATCAGGATTGCGCCGACGACGATAATCCATCTGTTCATCACCTTCTGCTCCATGTTGAATTCTCCTATGGCGGATAAGTGGCTGGGAGCCGGACGTTTGCATGAACCAGATCAATATAGAACAGCCGACCGGAAACACCCCATCCCGTACTCTTGATAACGCTATTAAATATAACACTTGCGATAGACGAATATATATTCAATCGCCGATATTAATCCGATAATATCCCTTTGAGAGATGATGATCCTGCGGAAAATTTAGGCCCTGTTTCATAAGAATAAGGGGAAAATAATAATTGGAGAGAAAACCAATTTGATAATATGACCAAGGGATACGTGATGGTTCAATGCGGGGCGGGCTTCGAAGAAGACGCGTTCAAGAAAATGCAGGAATTCGCATGGATCAAGGAAGTACATCCTCTGTTCGGGGAATACGATTTCATCCTTCACGTCGAATGCAGCGATCCGGACGAACTTGCAAAGAGGATCATAGAGGATCTGAGGAATATCAAGGGCATATCGACCACCAAGACATTTCTGGAAGCCTCCTTCAGTGCCGCTCCCATGAAATGAACGTCTCATAAAGGACACCATTCAAACCAATCAGCATGGTGCTCTGACTTCGTTATTCGATCGGAGAAATCCCAACAGGATCATTGTTTTGAACTATTTTCGATGTCAAGGATCAGATCTGCAAGACCCGATACGCCCGTTTCCTTGGTGCAGTTGAAAACCGGATATTCGGGATGTTCGGATAACTCATTCGCGATTATCCCGGAAACTGCGATGATACCATCTTTGATCCTTCTAATCCCGACAGTCTCCTTGAGACTGTCCGGATCCCTGGCGATTAGGACACGTTGGATATCCGGATGGTCCTCGTTCAAACCCTCGCATATCAGCACCTCCGTGGTATCCGGCACCATTCGCAGAGCATCCGAAAGGCGGGCTCTTCCTTGAATGTCGCCGATGTACGCGATCTCGCCTTTTGAAAGGGAGATCACGAAGTCGGCGCCGGCGGACCTGTGGCGATAGGTGTCCTTTCCTTCCTTGTCAAGTGTGAATGTGGAATTGGGCATGAATTTTATTCCGCCGACGATGAATCCCCTTCTTTTGAATTCCCTGATGAGAGCCTCGGCGGTGGTTGTCTTGCCGCTTTTTTTTAGACCGATCAATGCCACTATTATCATTCAGGGACCTCAGGGGAAACATCCGAGCTGACAGCCGATGATCTTGATTCCCATTTCGGAAAGGGTCGGAGCGATCTCTCTTCTATCAATACCCAGCTCATCTCCGAGCCTCAGGCACTCACTGCATGTTATCTTCCCGCTGCGGGACGCATCCCTGAACCTTCTTCTGATCTCCTCGTCATGAAAAACCAATGAACTAACCCCCGCTCGTCAAATGTATTATATCGATGCGGTCTCCGTCCGATACCTTTGTTTTGATGAACTCGTCGGACGGTATTATCCGGTCGTTCTGTTTTATTACGACCAGCGGAAAATTATATTTCAGCCTCTTGAGAAGCCGGTTTATGGACTCACCTTCGATATGATCCAACACCCTGCCGTTTACCAGTATTGTCAAGGATCCCCCCCCAGAATGATGGAAAGGACCACGTTTGCCTGGTAGTGGGCGAACAGACCGACCCTGGGGCTCAGCAGAACATCATTTTCGCTCGATGCCGCATCCGGGTCCTGAATTAGGTACAGGTCGCCGAACCTGACAAGATTCAGTCTCTCAGAACATCCGTATCCGGCAACCCCGGAAGCACCGACGATGGGTTTCCCCGGAAGTCCAAGCAGGATCTCCTCGATGAACCTTGCCTTGGTCTCGGCCTGATCAAGGGCTTCCACGACCACATCGACATCGCGGAATGGTTCGAACATGCTTCCCCGGACGAGCTTCTTGTCGACCATATTCACATCGCATCCCTTCACGGCCGATTCGATATTGCGCTTAAGCGCCTCGACCTTGAGCTCCCCCACCTGATCGAGGAAGAAATACTGCCTGTTGAGATTCGACTCCTCGATCCTGTCGAAATCCACGATCGTCAATCTGCCGACACCCGCCCTGGCCAGGGCCATGGCAGCATTCGAGCCAAGACCTCCGGCTCCCGCAATGCCAACATGCGATTTCCTCAGTTTAGAGGCGATCCGGGGATCATCCATATTAGGCACCTCGACTTACTATTCGAGTTGTTCAGTTCACCAATCCTCCCAGTATCTCTGATTATCGCTCGGCTTCTCCTCGTCAGGACTGTATTTCCCGCCCCAGATGTTCAAACCATTGGCGTCATCCTCGTCTATTGCCGCCTGGAGCATCGAGATCATCTCATCCTCGTCCCCGAATCCCAGCTCCCTCATCTTCTGCGGGGTCGGGACGCCGTTTTGAGTCCATCCGCGCCTGTAATATACCGCGTCCATGAGCTTCTGATACTGATCCTTTCGGTATTCATAGAGAACTCTCATCTTCTCCCGGACCGGCATTGCCTCGACGGATTCTTCGGATAATCCGAGCCTCTCCATCAGCTGTCCGTCATATCGATCCTGTCTGGAAACGTACTCCATCTCGGTGACCGGGCCCATAGACCTGTACGGGGGAATGTCATGTTCCCTCCTGCCCTTTCCTAGCCAGACGTTCATTGACCTCTGCCAGTTGTACACGCGCTCGCTCTGGTCGATCAGATCCTCCTTTTTAATTTCCCATCCGGTAACGCCGCTCATGATATCCGCATAGTTCTGGACGTGTTCAGGGACCTTTGCGGGTTCATCGGTCTGGGGGTTGGTGATCGGAGTGGTGTCGTTCCATGGAAGCTTGCACAGTCCGACCAGTCCGAACCAGGTCCTCCAGACGGGGAAATAGTGAAGGGCCTCAGCCTTGTCCTTGAACGTTGGTATCTGATTGTTCACCATGTCCATGAATATCAGCCATGCCTCGTCATGCTGCGGACCCTTCGAGGCCATGGCGTATCCGCCCTGCTGCGCAAGGGATTCCTTGCTCACGTATTCGGAATATTCGAGACCCTTGACCTCCATTCCGCAATCCTCTATGAGATCGGGATCCCCCCAGCCCTTTTCAATAAGCCAATCCTTTACCCTCCGAATCCCCCTCGCGGCGATCCCGACGAATTCGCCGTTGTCGCCTCTCGCAATTCTGTGGAGGAATTCCATGACGGCCTCGGCGTTCCCGAAGGACAGTTCGAGACCGTCACATCTTTCCTTGTTGAGGATTCCATACTCGTACATCTCCATATAGAAAGCCAGCGCAGTGGCTGCTGATATGGTGTCAAGACCGTACGTATCACAGTAGAAATTGAATTCGAGGATCCACTCCGGATCCCATATGCTCATATTGGATCCGCCCCCGATGGTCTCGTATTCGGGTCCGTCGACGGTCACCCTCTGACCCTTGTATGGACCGGTTCTTAGTCTGAACCCGTCCACTGTCTTGGCGCAGGCCAGTGTGCATCCGTACCAGCACCCGTCGGGGATCACCTGGGTGAAATACCGGTAGAACTTGTCGGAGTATATCCTGGAAGCCTTGGGAAATGATCCGAACCTGTAGTTCTCGGTGGGAAGGAGATCGTAAGCGTCCATGACCTCTACGAGGTTCCCCGTCCCGACGACCCTCATATTGCACTGGACCTTATCCAGATCCCGAATCTGGGTATGGTGTTTGATGCCGGTATTGGCTATCTTGTCGACATCGGTCGGATTGTTGGAGATGCCGGTCAGCTTCTCTATCCTGGCCACCAGGCCTTTTATCTTCTTGTCCCTGAACACGGTTCCGAGACCGCCGCGGCCGTGCTGTTTCAATCTTGCAACCTCTCTCCTCGGATCGTAGAATGATATGTTCAGGATCCCCCAGTAGCTGTTCTCGGATCCTTTTCCGGCGGATACCACGGTAACCTTCTGACGGGAGGCCTCGGTGTCATCGGCCGAATACAGGCGGGTTAACTGTTCGCTGAGGAGATGGGCGTTGGTCTCCTCCAGGGGGGCGGTCTCGATCCTGACCTTCCCCTCCAGCCCATCGATGAACACCACCACATCCTCCGCCGCCTTGCCCCGGATGGCGATCGAATCGAATCCGCTGAATTTCAGATAAGGGGCGAAGTATCCGCCTGCGTTTGAGTCGCATACGATATTTGTCAATGGCGATATGGTGGTACTCAGACATTTGCCCATGCCGGAATACTGGGTCGTTCCGTTCATCGGTCCGCTGTTCAGCGCGAGAACGTTCTCGGGATCGTCCCATCTTGTATCTTGATCCACAAGATCCCATATCATCTTGAGGCCGAACCCCTTTCCGCCCGTGAACTTTCTCTTGACATCCTCGGTCAGGTGGATCTCCCTGATCTCGCTGGCGGATAGATCCACGAGCAGCATCCTGCCCGCGTACCCCCGGTCCACCGGTTTCTTCTCGTAAACATACTCGGCCAGGATCCGGTGCCCCTTCCTTAGATCCTCGAGGTCCCATTCATGTTTGGTGTTGCCCGTCTCGAAGGGACCGTCTCCGGTTCCGATCCTGACCGCATTGACATCGTCGTTGAGGCATTTGCCGCTCATTCGCACACCCCCTGTTTATGATAGACCATCTGCCCAACTTCGTCTATCGGAACTTCCACCAGTTCAAGGGCGCCCTCCGGACAGGCTCTCACGCATGCGCCGCATGATATGCATTTGTGCGGTATCACCATCCCCGGAGCTCTCCTCATAACGTGATCCGGGCAGAAGGCAACGCATGACTGGCATCCGACACAGGTGTTCTTGTTCACGACGACCACACCGCTAGGAAGCCTCCTGATCGCCTGGACGGGGCACAGATCGATGCAGAGACCGCATTGATTGCAGTTGGTCATCGAATAACCGTTCTCTCCCTCGATTATCCTGATGGCGGACTTCTCCCCCCCTTCGTCCGATTTGAAATGTATCCGGGAACACGCTCTCTCGCAGTCGAGATGGCCTTTGCACTTGGCCGGATCGAAACGGATTATCTTCACTGTAGTCATTCATAACACCTCGGATCGTCAATAGAAAACAAAATAGATCACGCTCCAGCAGAAGACGGTAACGATGATGGAGGATGTGAAGAAGACCCCTTTCCTGACCGAGGTCCCATCCAATACGGGCAGAGTTATCAATGCGGCGATCGGGGCGGAGATTCCCCCGAGAACCGCTGCGAAGAACCCTCTTCCGAATATAAGCGGGAGTATGCTGATCACATCTGCAATATTCCCCGTGTCACGCGCCACTATGGGCGTCAGTATCTGGGACGTAATATATCCCGTGCAGAACACCGCGAACGCGCTGATGATCCCCAGGGAAGCCAGGGATCTGATGTCCCCGTTCCCGTCAAGGTTGTCCTGAAATACCCTCCTGTTCACAATGATCTCGAATACGAGCCCTTCGGCCATTATCGCAATGGAAGAGCATAGAACATATGTTCCGACAGGAGCGAATAACCTGAGAATTCCCGCGACCACCGCAACTGCCAGGGAGACGCCGGCAAACCCGAACATTCTTCTGGCCAGTATCATGAAAAACAGGCCGAACAGTCCTGCCAGTACCGCACCCATGGATATCGGCAATCCTGCAACAGCGGGTTTCAATCCGCCCAGAAGGCATTCCATTAACCCCCATACGGAGCCGATGAGAACAACACCCAGTACGGTCATCAAGATCTTCGATTTCCCGATCTCTTCGGTCATTTTCATACCACCTCGATAGATACGATACCTTTGACCCAATATGATTTTTCCATATCGGGGAATATTGATTTCTTATCATACTGATTCAGAATCCCTGCTGACAGCTCATCCCAGGTGAATGTCTTCGAGTAACCGTCATCCGCGGAAATCCTGAATGACAAGTCCTCAGGCTGCTCCACATCAGTGAGATTGATGAGATCTGTTAAGGGAATGCCCTCGTATGAATTGTTCTGATCGTCCATTAATGTAACGGAATCGATGATGAAGAAGGGCTGCTCCCAGGTGAAGATCCTTCCGTTAACGGATATGATATCCGTCTCGACCGGTTCTATGCTTGTTACATCCCTGATCCTGTACTTGCCCGGCAGCATCGGAAATGCGGACATGGTCTCTTCCTCGACAAGTACCCCGTTAAGCATATCATCCCAGGTCACGTTCCTGTAATAGCCGTCCGCAGCCGAGATCTTGTACTGGTAATTCCCGGGATTCTCCAATCCGGACTCGTTGACCATATAGCTCATGGATACTCCGGTATACTCCACATCGTTTCTGGCCGTTATCGTCCTGATCTCGAACTCTTCCATCATCTCCCCCATGTCGAAGTCCACCGAATTGACCGTTATGATGATTCCCGAGGAGTTATCCCCATCATCATCGTCCTCCCATGTCAAAGCGACATAGGCTCCGATGGCAACTGCCGCCACGGCGAAGATGGCCGCGAATGTCAACACCTGTCCGTATTTCAAATCAAACCACCTCTATCCCCACAACATCCCGGACCCAGAACGCTCTCTCCTTTTCCGGGAAAACCGTTTTCTTTCCTTCCTCGACCAGAAGACCGCCGCGCATATCCTCCCAGGAGAAGGTCCTCACATAACCGTCAGATCCCACCACCCTGTATTCGTGATCCTCCGGCCTGTCAACACCCGATGCGATTATTATCTCATCCAGGGGATAACCCACGTGTCCGTCAATCTCGGTTTCATTGAACAATCCGGACAGATCCTCCCACCTATAGCTCTGGTCATTCACCCTGATCTCGTCGGTGGATTCCTCGGTCAAAGTCACGTAAGCCAGCGCCGTGAATGAGCCGATCAGAACCGCTGCCGCGGCGATCATGAGGGTGAGATTCCACCTTTTCTTCCGGAATATCCCCTCCCTCACGCCTCCAGAACTGGTTCCATTCGGTTCTTTCATGAACACACCCCGATCAGGAAATGATCTTCAAGCCGGAGAATTGTTTTCTCCCTTTTGTTTTTATCCGTTGGCGCGGACCGCATCATATGGGGTGTTTGGCGTTATCCTCCAGATCGGGGGAGTATCTGAAACCCCGCTTTTCCATCAGGGAAACCGGATCGTCCTTGCGAAAGAGATCCTTTGGAACCATCAGACGGCAGCGTGAGCATGAATAGACAAGATCGCCGTATCTATGAAGCGGATCATGGCATCTTGGGCAGATCTCCCTCCATACCACCTCGTATCCCGAAAACAGACTGTGCCCCTTTCTGCATCTCCAGGGTTGATATCCGATAACCGCTCTGAAAAGAGCATATTCATCCCCGGTCGGACCCTTGCCAAGGATCCCTCCACGTACCTGAAACTCCTCAACCCGGGGACTCAGAATCTCGACGTCCTCGTTGCAGATCGGACATCTTCGTCCGGTCACGGGATGGAACGGACCTTCGACCAGCTGGCTCTTGCGCCTCATCTTCGCCTCGTAACTGGCCTTTCTTTCGAATTCGAACTCGATGTCGGCACCGCATTTGTGGCACCGGGACAGATTCGAATCGGGCAGGTAAACGGAACAGACAGGACAGTAGTGGGTCGGGGACATTCAAACCCTAAACGATCTCGGAAAAAAATAAATTGCCCCTCAGGGGGCGGAGTGGATGTTGGGGATACCTCAGGGGAAGAGATTGCCGAAAGAACGATGAAATCGCCCACTCCGCCTGATAATCAATTATCCTCTGATGAATATAAAGTTTATAATAACGCTTTGAGCATGGGCCAGTCTTTTCCTCCCGATAAGGAAATCCAACCCTCGGATGTCAGTAATGGTGGGGCCGTCGAGATTTGAACTCGAGTCTATGCCACCCCAAGGCACAAGGATGGTCCAAGCTACCCTACGGCCCCATTGGCATGTTTGGCGAATGAAGTGAGTCGAATATGCCCACTGGATGTCCGAAGGACATGCTTGCACCGGCAACTTCAGAGATCCCCTCGGGAGGGGGGTTTCCCTTCTTCCATCCCCATGTTTTCTCGGGGAGAAAACATAAGGGTGGTCCAAGCTACCCTACGGCCCCATTGGCATGTTTGGCGAAATTGGAGAGGCAAGGACTTGAAGTCATGAATATGGCATTATCTCGTCGATCGTCTCAACATGGGTGAGGAACATCCTTCTGCAGCAGTATCTGTTGAGTTTTACACTGTCCAGGACCTTGTCGGGTTCCTCACCGGCCTGAACCCTTCTAGTATATTCTTCGTATAGATGTCCAATCACTTTTCCGCAAGTGAAGCATCGAATAGGTATTATCATATATCTCAACCTGCCGTGGTAGAGCACCCTAAAACCATTTCACATATAAAAGTTACCCAGTTGAGAATGACCCGATGATTATGGCAGATCATGAAACCCTGCAGGATTCCTGATCAATCGGCAAGAAAACCCAATGTTATTAACCGTTCACGCACTTTCCCGATCGACAGGAGCCGGATAGGAAATGAAGCTGAGCTTTGTAGGCGGAGTTGAGTCGATCGGCAGTCTCGGAATGGTGGCCGAATCGGGCGATACAAGAGTACTTTTTGATTACGGACTGACACCAAGGAGGCCTCCCGTCTATCCAAGAAAGGTCCAGATGGTAACAGCGGCCTATCTGACCCACTCGCATCTCGATCATATCGGTGCCGCACCTTGGCTATCTGGCGAATACGGATCGGAGATCAAGGGAACGGAAATGACGTTGGAGATATCCATGATCCTGCTGGAGGACAGCCTGAAGATATCGAGGCTCGAAGGGTATTCGATACCATATGATCCCATGGACCTTCGAAGGTTCACCGAGGAAAGCGAGTACCTTCGTTACGGAATCGAGGACAGGACAGGTGAGATCTGGGTTATGCCGTACGATGCGGGGCATATCCCGGGATCCACCATGTATAAAATCTCGGATAACGGCCGGGAAATTCTGTTTACTGGAGACATCAACACCGTTGACACCAGACTGCAGAAAAAGGGCAAACCCGTTGAGTGCGATGTCCTGATAATGGAATCGACCTACTCGGGCAGACCGCACCCGTCGAGGGAAGAGGTGGAAGAAGCGTTCCTTGACAAGGTATGGGAGGTCATCGAACGGAGGGGGAAGGCAATAATACCGGCATTCGCCGTGGGGAGGACTCAGGAGATCGTACAGGTCCTGGATTCGATATCCGAGGAGAAATGGCTCGACGGAATGGGAAGAAGGGTCGCCCAGGTCTATCTAAGGCACGGAGAATTCATCAGGAATCCAAGGGCATTGAGAAAGGCAATGAACCAGATGAACTTCGTCAGAACCCCGTATCAAAGGGATAAAGCGGCCGGTTCCAGTGTTATCGTCACAACCTCGGGAATGCTGGACGGTGGCCCCGTTCTCGAGTACATAAGGAGGATCAAGGACGATCAGAGAAGTGCGATTTTATTGACAGGATATCAGGTGGAGGATACGAACGGGAGGATGCTCATGGAGACCGGGACAATCGACATCGGCGGGGTTCTCGAGAGGGTGAAATGCGAGGTGTGTCATTTCGACTTCTCCGCTCACTCGGGACACGAGGGGCTCGTTGAATTCGCGGAGGGGTGCAAACCGGACGAGATCATCCTGATCCACGGCGACAACCGCAAACCCCTGGCAGATGATCTCGCATCGATAGCCGACGTGCATGTACCTTCAACGGATGACACATTCACCTACTGACATCGCCTCAAGACCATATGTAACATGTGCCGGGTCCTTTACAAAATGTTTATTTACCAAGATTTTCTTGAAATGAGCGAGCTAATGCTTTCCTAGTGTGCAGGAGTTGCCGCAATGTCAATAAGGCCTTTAAAGGGAATCTCGGTATCGATCCTCGTAATCATATTGCTGTTGGGAACATTCAACTTCTTGACCTCAACGGATGCAGGAGGGGGTGCCGTATCGGATTCTCATGAAACGCGCGCTCCAATTACGGCGAGATCCGCATCAAGTGACATGTGGCCGATACACATGGGGGATAATGCCCACACGGGTTATTCGCCTATAGAGGTCCCCTTGAACAACGGTACGTTGTGGACAACGTCAATTCCGGATCTGAAAGAAACGGACGCCCCTATCCTGTACGACGGCATCATATATATCGGATCGGGGGACGGGAGGGTAAGGGGTATTGATCCCGATACCGGAAATGTTGTCTGGTCCGTATACACGGGAGGCAACAACCACATATCCGTTGCCGTAACCGCATCTGACGGTGTGATATACTTCGGTGCGGACAACGGCCGCGTATATGCCTTTGACATCGAGACGAAGGCAAAACTCTGGGATACCAACCTTAGAATGGACAGCATTCTTACATCGCCTGTGGTCGCCGACGGAAAGCTGTTTGTCGGAACATCGAACATCACCCGCAGCGGTTTTTTCGCCATCAACATCACCAACGGCGATATCATATGGACGTACCATATGAACGATACGGCCAATTTCCTGGGCATCCAGTCCCATCCGGCTTACTGGAACGGAATGGTATACTTCGGCGACGGGTGGGGTAATGTCTTCTGCCTCGATGCTGACGGTTTCTCCGACGGCAACGACGGAATCGATACAGAATCCGAGACGGGTCCGAATGATGCTGACATCATATGGACCTACATGACCTCGAATCTAATAGTTGGAGCTCCCATGCTGGCGGACGGGAAGCTGTATATCGGGAATTACGAGGGATACCTCTACTGTTTCGATGCGGTTACCGGCGAGAAATTATGGGACCTGGAGGTTGGCGAGGGCAGCCCCCCGAACATCTCAACAACACCTGCCTATCACGACGGCACCGTGTATGTTTCAGCAAACCGGGTCTATCGGGTTGCCGGAATCCCCAAAGTGGGCGGGAGCCTTGTGGCCGTCGATGTGTCATCCCACGAGATCCTCTGGAGGTTCAACATCACCGGGGAGATATTCCAGTCTTCGCCGGTCATCGCGGATAACGCGGTGGTTTTCGGCGGTGAGGATAATCATGTCTACTGTGTTAGTAGAACGAACGCTCCTCTAAGTGATGCGGACAGGCTGATATGGAAAAAGAACATCGGCGACAAGGTGAGGTCCACGGCCGCCCTCGGAATGGGCAGGGTGTTCGTCTCGAAGAAGATCGGGACCGGAGGGGGAACGCTCGTGGCGTTCGGAATGCCTGACCTGGTCATGGAGGATCTGACCCTGTCGGACCCCAATCCGTTCATAGGGGAGCTCGTCAAGATAAGAGCTGATTTCTGGAACAACGCCACGGTCCCGGCCAGGTTCGGAGTCGAATTCATAGTAACCACGGGTAATTTCACCCCGAAGAAACTGGCCTCCGAGATCACCGATGTCTCGATCGAACCGGGAGAGAGGCTTACCGTGGAGGGAGAATGGGTGGTTGAGGCGGGATTCACACTGGTCTATGCATCGGCAGTAGACATCATACCGAAGGACAAGGAACCACAGAATCACTGGCTCGCAATCGATTTCATTTCGAATGAGGTACTCAAAGGTTACTGGACATCATCCGGAAGCGGCCCCGAAAGGGACGGATATGCCGGATCCGACCTGGACAGCAACCGGACCTACTGGATAGCAGATCTTGGAAGAGCGTTCGAAGGAAATTCGGAGCCAAAATGGTATGATGAACTGGGAGGGGACGGCGCGCCCGTTTCGGTCGGAGGCATGATCTATCTGGTCGATCCCCGCGGGGATTTCATATCGCTCAACTCGACACCGGACGAGGGAGGATTGCCGGGTGAGTTTTTCAGGTATTCGAACGCATCCGTCAATTTCATAGGAAGGCCTGCGGCACTGGTCGACAAGGATCAGATTTGGTCCGTCGCAAACAAGATATTCGTTCTCGGCGACGACAACGCAGTATGGGCATTTGATTGGGTAGGTTTCAGGGACGGCAGAAATGACGGACCTTTCATCCAAGAAACGGTGAAAACACCGGATTCGGGGGATGTGCTTTGGAGAGCGCCTCTGACCGCCACTCCAATCCAGCCGATCTTCGTCAGCGGGGGAAATGTGATCGTTGCAACCTCGGACTCAAGGATATCGGCCTATGATGATGATGACGGAAGCATTCAATGGTCGGTGCCCCTGTTGACAAGGAAGGATCCGATGGCGGCTTTGGATACGAGAATATTCATAGGCTCGGGATCGAACCTCAGGGTTATCGATGCCAATTACGGAACCGAGATTTCCGAAATGAACCTCAGTCTGTACCTCGGCGGATCGGATCTCAGATCCATCGCCGTGCTTGACGAGGGGCTTCTCCTTGCATACGGAAACACGATAGCCCTGTTCGACAGGACCCCTGATGATAATTCGGACGGGAAAATCGATGACAAGGACATCGATGATGGATTCAAGGATAACTCCACCGAAGCCGATTTGATTTGGAAGATGAACCTGCCCGAGCTCGTCGGATCTCCTCCGACTGTTTCAAAAACCGCCGATGTAATTGCGGCCCAATCTGGAAACAGGGTCTATTTCACCAGCCTCAATAACGGAACAGAGATCTCGAATATGTCGATCACCGGCGGAACCTCGGGCCGAATAATATCCGGCGGGTCGACTTTCTACATACCTGCTGGATCGAACCCGTGGGAGCTTCTCGCAGTGAGATCCGAAGGGAGAGATGATTTTTCTGAGATATGGAGTATCATCCTAGATTCGGAACCCATGGGTGAGGGCGCGTTGACCGGGAAACACCTCTACATCACCCTGAAGGACGGAAGAGTTTATTCCATAGGAGCGGCCAATTCTGCACCGATACCCGTCATAAGCTCCCCCTTCGATGACAGCATGATATTCCCGGGGGAGGAGATCGTTCTGGATGCGTCCGCATCAAGCGATCCGGAAGGCGATCCCCTTACGTATTCATGGTCATTTCAGGGAGATCCGACACCGATTTACTACGGATCCGATTCGATCGTCCGCCTGAATGTGACGGGGGTTGGCAGGAAGATACTCGTTCTGAGGGTTTATGACGATATGAGGGCCTGGTCGGAAGCGATGATCAACATAACCCTTCTCAAAAGAGTGGTCGAGACACACCAGGATTTCTCGTTCGATGTTTTCATATCCATGTCCTATGGAATATCCGAGACGGGAGGAAGGGGGTATGTCACCATAGGGTCACCCGAGGACCCTCCGGTCCAGCCGGGAATCGTACAGTCCCTGGATCTCTCATTCTCGCCCATCCCCAGGTTCGCCCAATACAGATTCGAATGGGCAAACGTATCCGTCGGATACGAGGGAAAGGAATTCCCCGTGCGAATGAACACTGCCAGGCTGGGTGTCTTCATCTACGACGAGAGGCTCGACCGATGGAGCAAAGCCCCGAATTCTGGGATGGATCCGGATGATAAACGGATCTGGGGCAACTTCACCGGATTGGAGGACGGCATGTACGCGCTGGGAATCCTTGACAACCACCAACCTTCGATCAGGCACCTGCAGAACCAGGATTACCTTGAGCGGAACCAAACGGATTCCGCATACAGGATAAGCGTCGAATACAGGGACCCGGATCAGGATCATCCCGACAGATTGATCGTCGTTATTGACAACTCCTCGGAATACAATCTGGTTTCCTCCGGTTTCCTGACCAATTTGACGAGATACAGCTTCTACCATGCATACGGCATTGAACTCTCACCGGGAATCCATTCGTATTATTTCGAGGCGGATGACGGCAGTTTCATCATCCGGAGCCCTTACTACACCCTCGATGTCGAGAACACCCTTCCTGTGGTGGTCCTGATCTCACCACCTTCCCCTGTCTACGTCGGAAGCGTTCTTCTGTTTGATGCTTCTGGGAGTTACGATGAGGACGGAGATACCATCACGTGGTCCTGGGATTTCGACGAGAGCAACGGGATAAAGAAGGAAAAGGCTGGTCCGAAGGTCGATCACGTATACGACGAACCCGGCGTGTACACCATCACGCTGACAGTATCCGATTCGAGCGATTCGGTGACTAAGAAGATAACGATAACCGTGATCGAGGACAAAGATGAAAACGGATCGGAATTGGGAACCTTCCTTGTGATCATAATTCTCGTGGCATTCCTTCTGATCCTGCTCATCGCGATAGTGATCGTCTATACTTTGTCGAAAAAAGGCAGGGAAGAGCAGGAGGTCCTGACCAGGGACCTGCAGGAAAGGCCCTGGATATGCCCCGAATGCGGAAGGGACATATATCCGGGAATTTCCGAGTGCCCCGACTGCGGATACGAATATGATCCGATCGATTTCGAGTCGGAACCGGGTGGAATAACAATCGGGAGAACCGATTCCACTGACATCTTGGATGATCTTCAGGATATCGAGGAATGAATGGCATCATGATCGGAATATGATCGGCCGATACCCCGCTCCGGGATCTTGCACTTAAAACAGGTTTTAAGCGCATCTCAACAAAGAAAAAATCCCAGAATCAAAATGCGATCCTATACGAATCATCATGAACGTGCAGGACCTCTCTCTGGACAACGTATATATATAAGAAGTTCAATCGGCCAAACCCGATCGGTGAGTTCAATGGGAAACATCAGACCGACATACATAAAGCGAACCGCGATTAAGCTGCTCAAGAAATACCCGGATGAGTTCACCGGAGATTTCCAGCACAACAAGGAAACCCTTCAGAAGCTCGCCAGCATCCAGTCGATCCCCTTGAGGAACAAGGTCGCCGGATACATCGTGAGATACAGAAAGGTCCTCGCCAGGAAAGAATGATCCTTTCCTTTACTTTCGGCAACCCCCTGCCCCGTGTTTTATATTGCATTCTTGACAATCATTTTTTGTTGAGAGAGGCGGCCCTCGTGGGCCTCCCGAATGCATCCCAAAACCGAAGGGCGGGGTTTGATCCCCTTTTTCCCCGTCCGTATCTTTTCTCTTAATTTACCGCATCTAGCGAACCATTTTTCTATTACGACAGCCCTTTAACCGTCATGTCCACGGTATCCGAGGCGGGGAAGGCCGGATATTCCATCCCCAGCGAAGAGATGGTCCGCCAGACGATACTTAAGGTCCTGGAAGGGAACGTTACGATAAGTTCACAGACCAGGTTCCATGCATTGATACTGAAGCATCTGAAGAACGATAACGGCGGAAAGAGATTCCGCCTCTCCCCAAGGAGGCTGAGGAAGATCTCGGCGGTCATGGACAATGTCGATCTGATAATCCACTGCAGGGAGGGAAAAACGACATTCAAGGGGAAGAGTTGTCCGGTCTGCGGCTCCGAGATGAGCGACATAAAGAACCAGACGCTGTATGGATGGACCATATCAACGGGGAAATACTGCGAGACATGCCACTACTGGTCCGGAAAGAGGAAAAGGATACCGATAAGATACGTGTTCACAATCGAGAAGGAAAACTATATCGAGGATCAAAAGAAGGAGGTTTGATGTCGGAAGAGGAATTCTTCAGGGCACTTGAGGCAAAGAAGATCGGCGCCGCGCGGCGCGAGCTCAAGATACTGAAGGGCGAGGTTCCAAGGACCAGACACCTCTATCTCGAGGGGCTTCTGCTGGAGTGTCAGGGGGATCTGACCGAGGCCCTCAAGAAGTTCGATATGGCCCTGGTCCTGCACCTGTCAGACCACTGCATATGGTTCGCAAAGGCCAAGGTCCTCGAAGAACTCGGGAGGGTGGACATGGCCAAGCGGGCGGTGGAGAGAGCGATCAAGCTGTCCCCGGGGGATCCGGAGGTGCATCTCCTCTACGGAAAGATCCTCTATTCGATGAACAGATACCCCGATGCCAGGGACGAGGTCGAGAGATCCCTCCAGATCCAGGGAAGATCGGCGGAGGCCCTTACCCTGTACGGTATTCTGATATCAATCATCGATCAGGACTTCGTAAAAGCCCTGTCATACTATGACAATGCAATTGACATCGATGACAAGCTGTCGAATGCGTGGACGAACAGGGGAATCGCGTTGAAGCAGATCGGAGACCGCGACGGATCGCTGTATTCCTTCCAGAAAGCCCTGATCCTCAACCCCGATGATATAACTGCCAAGAAGATGCTCATCAAGATGGATGCGAAAAACGTGATGAGATCGGTTCTCGATAGATCACAGATCGATGATGACGAACCCATCATCGATGATGAGGAAGAGGAGCTCGAGGAGTTGGAGGATCTTGACGAGGAGGAGCTCGACGATTGGGATGTTGAATCGGTTCCCGGAAAACCGCGATCACGGGATCTACCATTGGAATCCGGAAGGGTTCGCAGGAAGAAAAAAACGGAGATGAGGGATCGATCGGAGCAAGGGGAAGAATCGATGCAAGAGGAGATATCCGATCGTCTGGATGAGGAGGAAGAGGAGGTGGACTGGAACGGATCGGATCACGAGGACGGGGTGTCCGAAATCGGCGGTGACGATGACTCGGAGGGGGAACTCGTGGTGCTAGACTGCCCTGACTGCGGGGTCACGTTCACGGTAAAGGTCGAGGGCAGGACTAAGTTCAGCTGTCCGGGCTGCGGATTGAAGGGAGTTATCGACTGAAATATTAAAAAACGATGATGGATCAGGCTGGAGAACATTCCTGCCCAACGAGCTTTGCGATCTCATCCATGATCCGATCGGTTATTGTTCTCAGCACCGCGGGATCATCGTCTTTGCCGAAGAATTCCTCGAAGGTCATCGGCTTTCCGATGTGGATCTTGACGACCCGTTTGATGTTCGGTTTGTGAACCCCCTTCGGCATGATCAGGTGCGTTCCCCAGATCCCCATGGGGACCACCGGCGCCCTGGACCACAGGGCGAGTTTTGCCACCCCGACCTTTCCCCTTCTCACCTTGAAGTCGCATCCCCTCGTGCCCTCGGGGTATATTATAACATTATGGCCCATCTCGATCTTCTCCACCCCGCGCCTCAGAGCTTCATCTGCGGTTCCCCTGCCCCGATCGACCGGGATCGCCTCGAATCTCTTCGCGAGAAGGCGGAAGTACAGTTTGCCCTCGAACCAGTGCTTTCGATCCGCAAAGAAATGCGTCTTTCGCCTCGTACCCAGATATATCGGGGGCATGAGAACGAACTCATCGATGTGGCTGTTGTGGTTTGGTGCGAAGATATAGGGAGTATCCCTGGAGAGGTTCTCCATACCTATCTCTTCCTTGATGAGAAACCTGTAGATGAGAGGTTTGAGAGTGAATCTCTCCGGAAGATAGGGTGGAAGAACCATCGAAGGGGATAGCTTGAGATGATTAATAAAATCTTTCTGACAGGCGGTCTTGCACTTAAAACAAGTTTTAAGCGCAACTTAAGAAAGAAAAAACCCCAATCAATTTGTGATCAAATATAGGTCGTCAATAGACATCCAATGCCATGACAGGTATGAAAGTACTATACCTTATTACAAACGTCAATAACCTTCCATATAATTTAAAATAATGATCAATAGTATTGCTGGGAATCCTCGCATTTATACATTATCCATGTATTTTATATATATGTTAACGCTTGAACAGATTTTAGGGGTCACATAACTTCATGTGGGTACTCATGTTTATAGAGGTGTATTAATGAGCGGTATAAAAACCATATTAGCTGTCGGGCTGATCATAGCCGCCCTTATCATGGCTGGTATTGGAGGGGGGCTTATGTTCTATTTGGTCCCGACCATGGAAGACGAGGCAGAATTCCCCGAGGATTTCGATCATTATTTCACATACGGGGGATACATTAAACAGCTGAACTTCACATCGGCTGACTACGATAACGATGACTTCACCATCGAGAGGCATATTGTAAACACGGGTAAGACCGGTGACAATTACCTCGTCGAGGAAACGGTGACGGCATATAGAAACGATACGGGTTGGACCGAACAGATCGATGATCTCAACAAGTATCACGAATACACCGTCCATCCGAAGAGGCTTCAGCTTTACAAGGTGGATGACACCGAGGGATACATGGAAGAATACACGGAGGACGACGACGTCCAGTGGGTGTTCCCGATCCCCGTGGAGAAGAAAGATTATACGGTATGGAGCATGAACCTCCTTGATACGTCCACGGCTTATTTCGACGGAGAGGAGAAGAGGGGAGGCGTGAATTGCTATGTATTCTGGGGCAAGGAGGAGAACTGGACACTGCCCCTCCCCGATGAACTGGCAGCCGGACTTCCCAAGGAAATAGCGGAAAATACCACATTCGAACTGGAGATCTGGGAGAAGGTATGGGTCCATCCCCTCTCGGGGACCATAGTCGATTACACGAAGGATCTCAGATATTTCCTGACGCTTCCCCCGCTTCCGGAAGTGCCGGAGATAAAATATCCCTCGGATCTGGTATCTGTCACGGGGTTCGGGGGGACCATAGTGCTGTTCGATCAGGCAACGGGTACATTCAATACCCTCAACGGTGCGACAGCCGTCAGGACCCTCGAGGTCACATCCGCTGACAACTACACGCTTACCGCATCCGACTCCACCGAGGTATTCGATCCCCTCGGAAATCCCATTCCTCTTCTCAGCTCCACCGTGGAGGCCATGTTCCATTCCGCCACGGGAGCGCATGATGGAATGGGAAGGACCGGACAGTACCTCTTCCCTCCCACCGGGGTGGAGATGATCAACTACACCATGTGGGACGACGGTTTCGGAGCACAGATCACGGCCGTTTTCATTGGCATGGACACAGAGACGTTCGCCCCTCTTACGGCATATGAATACAACATACTTGAAGAGGAGCTTCCCTATCTCGCGGGAGGGATCGGAACCCTCAACATGACGTACTGGGTAGAACCCGAGACCGGAATTGTCCTGGATGTCGTCAAGCAGTTCACGAACTGGAGGCCCCAGCCTGCGAGGAGGCTCCCGGCCGATACTGCGATGATCAACAAAACGGTCTACCTCAATACCACAATTGAAATGACCAATCCCATCGAGGGGCCGGGAGATCCCATGGTAATCGTCGTGGAACAGATGATCAACTGCACGGGTTACACGGATGCGACCTTCTCCGTCGCGAAGATCCGGGAGACGATGACCAAGATGCTTCCGGACGGAACTCCCATTGAAACTCCCTCCACAGTGATGTTCGGGGTGAATGCTGTATCCATGGAATATGTGGATGTCGATGGATGGTCCACCGTTTCAAGAGATGGTCATTTCACCTTCCCCGTAGGTCTTCTGAACGAGTCAGGCAATATCACGGAGGAATTCGAGTTCTACAATTCTGACCTGGATATGTCTTTCCCCTTGATTCTTACCGACGAGGTCGAGGTCGGCGGCATACCCGCGGCGGAATATCACATGATCCTCGCGGACCTACCTCTCTCGGAGGTCCATCTCGAGATGATCCTGGGGGAGAAGATCGAGATTCCGGGCATTATGGGAAAATATGCCTGCGATTTCAAGTATGTGGTGGACATCGATACGGGAACCATCCTGGACGTTGACAGAAGCATGAAGATAGACCTCGTACCGCCCTCATATGAACAGCTATACAAGACCATGAACACCAATCTTACCCTGAAGGGACAGATATCGGGCGAGAATGTAACTTATTATCAGTTCATCAAGGGAGAAGACGGGGGAGATGATGTTGCCATCATCAATATCACATCATATGCACTATATGATAATGAGACCGAGTTCATCTCTCCGGGTTATTCCGAGTTCCCCATCAACATCACCTCGCACGAGGTCCTATACGAAAACGGAACTGGAACCGAGACCTATTGGACTTTCCCGGCGGATCCCACGGCCAAATCGGCGTATCCGATGATGCAGAAGTTCGAAATGTACCAGCTGTTCGGGATCGCAATGCTCGAGGGGACTGACACGGGCATTGCGACATACAAGTGGACGAATACCTCGGTATTCCCCGGCGAGTACTTCTCACCGCTCCTCACAGGACTGGACATCAATACGACCATCTCATACGTCTGGGATATCGATGCCGTCTCCGGCAGCATTCTCAACATAACCGGAATGATAGATCTGCAAACACCCCTGGGCTGGATGAACAACACATTCGAAACATCAGAAAAAAGCCTTGAGAAGATGGTTCAGTCGAATGTGGTAACACTTTGGGCGATGGACGGAGATCCAATAACCGTTCTTGAAGTCAGCTCCCTTCTTTCCGCTGATGACAAAGCCATGGCGCAGGGAAAAGCGATTGTAACCCAGGGACTCCTGAAGGTTGCGGACGGGATCGAGCCAGCGCTCGATCTGACCCTGTCCTTCAATGCGACCACGAAGGAGACCATGAAGCAGACAGCGCTCGCTACCAAGGCCCAGCTCGCGTTGATCCCGGGATTGATGATCCTCAAGGGAATGAAGATGGTTCTCGAGTCGAGGGACAACCTCTTCATCCACGCGTACTACACCCAGGTGGAGGAGGATGTGGAAGGCGTCAGCGATGGAACGGGGTCCGTCGAATACTGGGGCGACTTCTGCAAGGACCTGGAGGATGAGCTTCAGCTCTTCGGAACCACCATACCCATAGCCCTCTATGCGGGCGCCGCGATCCTAATCGTTGCCGCCGTAGCCCTGATCCTGACCGCGGGGAAACCACCCGGGGAGGAAGATGAGGAAGAGGAAACGGGTGAAGGTGAGGAGCCGGAAGAGGAAACCGAGGAAGAAGAGGGCGAGGGCGGAGAAGAGTAGCGGCCACATACTGTTACTCATATCGAGGGAGCTCCCGCTCCCTCATTTTTTTTTATTTCTTCGGGAGATATAACTCCGTCCGGAGTGATGAAACCCGTGACATATTTAGCCGGCGTGACATCGAATGCCGGATTGAAGCACTCCGATCCTGACGGTGCGAACCTGGAATCGCCGATCATAGAAATCTCCTCCCCGCCCCTGATCTCGATGGGGATATCATCCCCGTGCCGGCATCCCCCATCAAAGGTGCTCAAGGGTGCGGCAACGTAGAAGGGGATCCGGAATTCATGGGCTGACTGAGCTTTCTGAAGGGTTCCAATCTTGTTGGCGAAGTCCCCGTTGCAGCAGATCCTGTCGGCTCCAACGACAACGATGTCAACATCTCCTCTTGCCATCAGGTATGCGGAAGCGGAGTCGACTATCACACTGTGTCTTATCCCCTCGTTCCGAAGCTCCCACGCCGTGAGCCTCGCACCCTGGAGCAGTGGCCGTGTCTCGGATACCCATACGAAGGGATCCCTGCCTTCCCTGAAGGAATGTCTTATCGGAGACAGAGCCGTTCCCCAGTCCAGGGAGGCGAGTGCTCCTGCGTTGCAGTGGGTCAGCACCCTCGATCCGGGTCCGATAAGATGCGATCCCGCTTCCCCGATCCTCCGGCATGTCTCTATCGTATTATCGTAGAACATGCGGGCGGAATCCACTGCTCCCTCCCTCCCTCCGGATTCATAACCCTCCATCACGAGATCGAGCCCGTATTCGAGATCGAAGGCCGTGGGCCTTGTCCTCAATATCAGGCTCCGGGATCTTAGCGGATCCTCACCCCTCCGAATGGCCAATGCCAGGGACCAGGATCCGAAGGCCCCAATCGCAGGAGCGCCCCTGACCGCAAGGGATCTTATCATCTCCAGGGACGTTTCCATGTCATCGACGGTGATTATATCAATGCTTTCGGGAAGTGATCTCTGATCGATAAGGAATATTCTGTCATCCTCAATCCAGAAACAGGGGCGGTCGTGCTCCGCTTCCCCGATCCTGAATCTCATCAGACTACCTCATCTGAGCCGGTCTGGTCCCGTATGGAGGCCGGGGCCCCGCTCCCTGCTGGATCGGTCTGAACTGCTTCTGCGCCGCGGGCGCTCTCTGCTTTCTTATCAGGAAAAACACCAGCAGGATGAGGAGGAGAATCCCCAGTCCGATGGGTATCCCTATGAATACCTCCTGGTTCAGGGATATCAGGGTGGATTCGCCCTCGCCCTCTATGGTAATCTTTGTGACGGCTGTATCCTTATCCCCTGCGAAATCGGTTACGGTGATGGTGATGTTGTAATCACCTGCCGAGATGTTTCCCTCTAGTAAGAAGGACCCGGAGTAGATCATATCGGAGGAGGCGGCGTCGGGGAACTGTCCGTTATCGTTAAGTCCGACCTTTCCCAGTCCCAGCTCCGACAGGTCCAGCTCCACCGATGCGATGTCGTTGTCCTGATCGGAAACGTTGACGAACACCGATATCTCATCCCCCATGACTGCGGTTGATCTATCGAGCCAGTAGTCTATTATATTGGGCGGATTGTTGGCCTGGATAACCGTCAGGATAAGGTCCTTGGAATCCGTCCCTCCCATGGAATCCTCAGCCGTTATCTCAATGCTCCTCGATCCGGTGGAGGCTGATGTCGATATATTGATCTCGAGAGTCCAGACGTCATCACCACCCGCCTGATCGGGATATACGCCGTCATCCCTCATCGATACCTTCCTGCTACCCTGTATCGACAATAGATTTGCATGGACCTCGACCACATCGTCGTTGAGATCGGTGACCAATGCGGTAATGGTCGTTTTGCTTTTACCGTCATTCGGAACGATATCGGGATCCGCCATGACGTCCTCCACCTGTGGGGGAACCGGGGGAATGATGATCTCTATCTCAACGGTTGCCGTGGTCAGATGGCCGACGCCGTCCTCTGCGGTAATGGTGATATCGTATTTGGCCAGAGGAACGGCGGGGCTGACGATGAACTCAACGGAGTAAGTTCCGTCGTCTGAGAACACGTCGCCGGAGGTCCCGTCATCGTAGAGGCGCTGTTTGTTTTCCCCGCCGATATTTGTCAGATCAGCGTATACTGACAATATATCGTTCTCCGGATCCTCAACCGTCGCCCAGAGGAGTGATGTGGTGAAACCGTCGTTTGGAACGGTGTCGGGGGTGGCCCCCTGATCGATGAACACCGGGGCCTCCGTGAACTCGGCGGCATCGGCCACCTCCAGGGTGACCTCGGCAGTGTCCTCGCCCTGTTTGGTATCAGCCGCGGTAATGATCATCGTCTTGGACCCTTTCGAAAGCTCTTTGCGGATCATGTAGGAGTAGATCCCGTCCCCGGCCTCTTCGTCGCCGCCGCTTCGACCGTCGTCGTACATCCTCTGCGTGGATATTCCTCCGGCCTTGGAAAGGTCTATTGTCACCTGGTTCAGATTACCGTCCTCGTCATCGACCCTGCAGGTTATGATTGGCTGGATCGATCCGTCGTCCGGAATTCTTTCCGGGGTTACCTTTGCGGATGATATGACCGGGGGGTGGTTCAGGTATCCCCAGGTCTCCACCTCGAATGAGGTGCCGTAACCTATGATGTCGCGGTATGCGGGTGAAGAGCTTACCACCTGGCCCGAGGTATTGAGATAGAATTTTATATCCTGGCCCGAGTAGCTCCTGTCCGGGGTTCTCACCGTCCAGTTGACAACCGACCAGCTCCTGGGACCTGTAATGGAGAGGGACCTTACCCGTCCGCCTGACACGAGTTCGTACTCTTCGGGTATTGTGAGCAGCGCGGACGGGTCCTGAACGGCAATGCCCTCCATCGCTATGGGGGCGCTGTACGTGATGTTCGCCTCGATCTCGAATGTGGTCCCGGCCTCGGCCTTCTCGTTTGACGGAAGCGTCAGGTCAATGCTCCAGGGTGCGGCCGCAATTCCTATCCTGTGAGTGTCGATGGTCTGGTCCATTCGGGTTGTGATGTTCCACATCCTGTCGAAATCATCTCTCTTTATCCGCACTTCCGGGCCGCCGAGGTAACCGACCCCCTCAGGCAGAGGATCGTGGAAAATGATCTCCCCGTTCCCGATCGAGACATCGTAACCCACCATCAGCCTCCAGACTTTTTCTAGGGCATCCAGATCCTCGGGTGTCACCTGGGGATCGGGGACCTCGGGATTCGGCTGCGGATTGTTCGGATCTATCCCGGGCCCGCTCGGATTGGGGTTGATCACCGGCGGGATGTCCTTGTACATGTAGAGGAGGATCGGGTATCCGTTCGTCAGGGCCGTATACAGATCGGTGAACCTGGAATTGAACCTGGGGCTCGGATTTCTCTCCGAGTTCGTCCAGTCATACATGAATCCACCGTATCCCAGGGATCTCTCCGAATATCCCCTTTGACTCGGATTTCCCCTGGCCAGGCTCTGTGAAGAGAAATGGGACGCCCTGACGAGTTCATCCGGACTGGCGACGCCCGATTCCAACCTGCCGGTGGTAACGTTCCTGATATCCTGCTGCGTGATGCTCGGCCCGTAGTAGTCGAACGTCATCTGCAGGCATGCCTCACCCGTCATCTCATCGGCGGATTGGGCATGATAGGGGATCAGGGAGCTCAGATTTATCCTGGTGGCATATCCTTTTGATACCAGGCCCTCCGAATTTTCGGCGAACATGGAAATGCCGGATGCGATCAAAATGAAAGAAACCATGAGTATGATTGCTGATCCCGCTTTTTTCCTGGATACGTCACCGTACATGATCTCACCTTGAAACAGGGCCGATAACCCTTCGATACATTTATCTGTACGGTTCTAGTCATCCGATGGACATATTATAATGTTTGTGGATAAGAGTAACGGGCGGGCAGGCGGGGCAAAGTGTAAAGCCCACATATCGAATCGGGTGTTGAGAACCATGAAAGCGGATTTCCGTAAGGAAAGGGATTCCCTCGGCGAGAGGGAGATACCCATCGATGCCTATTATGGAATTCAAACCCTGAGGTCCGTTGAGAATTTCCAGGCCTCCGGATTGACCAATCATCCCTATCTTATCGATGCATATGCCTCCATCAAGATGGCGGCCGCGAAGGCAAACATGGAGGTGGGATGGCTTGATCCCGAGCGCGGCAATGCCATCGTGCAGGCCGCCGGGGAGGTCCTTCATGGCAAATTCAGGGATCAATTCGTGGTCGACCGTTTCCAGGCGGGGGCCGGCACATCCACGAACATGAACATGAACGAGGTCATAGCAAACAGGGCCCTGGAGATCCTGGGGCACGACCGCGGCCGTTACGATATCCTGTCGCCAAACGACCATGTCAATATGGCCCAATCCACCAACGACACCTTCCCCACGGCGATGCATCTGTCCGTGAGCCGCATGACAATGGAACTGGTACAGGTCCTGGATGATCTCTGCCGGGCGTTCTTCGAGAAGGGGAGGGAGTTCAAGGACGTCATGAAGCCGGGAAGGACCCATCTGCAGGACGCAATGCCCGTTACACTTGGGGGGGAATTCGAGGCCTACGGGATCGCACTGAGAAGGATCAAGGAGGAGATGGCAAGGAGAGCGGAGAAGCTTCTGGAGGTCCCCCTGGGGGGAACGGCAACGGGTACGGGGATAAATACGCATGAGGAGTACAGGGAGAGGGCAGTGGCGAACCTGTCCAGGATCACGGGTCAGAACCTGCACACCAATCCTTCCGGTCACGAGGCCATGCAGTCGACGACCAGGATCGTCGCCGTATCATCGGCTTACAAGGAACTTGCGGTGGAGCTGGGAAGGATCGCGAACGATCTGAGGCTGATGTCCTCCGGCCCCACCAGCGGTTTCTCCGAGATCACCCTGCCGGCCGTGCAGCCCGGATCCTCCATAATGCCGGGGAAGGTCAATCCCGTTCTTCCCGAATGTCTGAACCAGATATGCTTCGTTATCATCGGCAACGACGTGGCGCTTACTCTGGCAGCGGGAGCGGGTCAGCTCGAGCTGAACGTTATGATGCCGATTATGGGCAATCTGATCCTCAGATCCGCTGAGTATCTCGTCAACTTCCTTCCGACCTTCACGGAGAAATGCATCAGTGGGATCAAGGCCAATGCAAGGGAGCTGAACGAGAGGGCCCTGAAGAACCCGGCCCTGGCCACCCTTCTCAACCGGAAGATAGGATATCTCAACGCCGCGGAGGTTGCAAAGGAATCGATGAGGACCGGCAAGCCGGTAATGAAGATAGTTGTGGAACGCGGCCTTATGACCAAGGAGGAGGTCCACGATATTTTCCAGCAGAAATCAATAGTGGGAAGGGGCAGGCTTTATTCAGATGATCGGGGGATAGACGAGGGTTAGAAGCCATATTATGAGGGCCAGAAGAGCGGTGACCGAAATATTGTCGTCAAGAAGCATTCCATTCCAGAATGGAAGCGATTCCAGCAATGCGCCGATCACCCCGCATACCAGCCCCATGAGGGGATTGTAGAAGATCATCACCACAACGGCGGTGACCGCAAGGAAGGCGAAGGTACCCTCCAAAGACTTGTCGCTGCACCACGGCATGGGATGGTCGCCGAACGCTATTCCCACCATGGATGCGTTCGGATCCCCGATCGCCAGTACCAATACGGATATGAAGGCTACGTCGACCGGGAAGAGGTACCATACCAGAAGTACCCCGGCAAAGAAGGTGATTATCCCCTGGCCCGGTATCTCGTCACCTTCCCTGTCGAATCTATCAAGGAACCATGTGATCAGCGGAAGCTTTATCCTGCTCTGAACGAAGCTGACGATCGTTCCGATGAGAAGGATCCCGAGAAATATATGCTTCATCGGCCCCCCGATGAGCATCATCAGGAGGAAAAAACAACCGAGAACGATATGGAAGATCTTTCTCTTCAAGGGACGGGCCATGCACCTCTCGACCTGATCCTCCTCGATTATCATCCATCATTAATCGGCATTCACATACTTAATCCTGAAAGTATAATTTTCATTTTCACACATGATAAGATGATATCCCATCTGGATATGAGATGTCCTGACCAAGTAGATGTGAAAGGGCTAGGGAAAGAACAAGTCAGAGGGGATGGGATGCACTCTGTTTCTCCTAACCCTTTCCGGGCTAAAAATCGACCCGCGGGAGGCTGGGATGCAACAAACCTCTTATTTTGGGTCGGGAACTAATAAACTAACTAGTAGATATTTAAATATTACCATGATTTCCCGTGGAAAACAAGAATTTTGAGATGTTTTTCTCTCTACTTCATCGATCTTTTTACCCTTGGGGATGTTCGATTATTACCTCTCCTTCGGTGGTCCAGATCCTTCTTCCCGGCTTCCTCCCGATCCCTCTGGACAAGCGCCCTGTAGGTTTCCCACCACCTCTGAATGAAGGTCAGACCGCCGCCGACCATCATGATCAGGAGTATCACTTCAAGGGGCGTGATCTCGTGACCGGCGAGGCCGAAAGGATCCCAGCCTTTCACACCCCATATCACCTCGATGAGAAACTGAAGGGGTGTCAGGACCATCAGCAGGACCATCCTGTCCGCCCTTCCCATCACGCCGCTGTAGTTCCTGCCAACGCCGACTGCCTGCGCCTGTGTGCCCATGTAAGATGACAGGAGGACGAAGAGGACCGCCATCAGGCCGAAGATCGTATTGCAGTATGACGAGAAGGCGATGCCCAGAAGAATGACAACATCCGAAACCCGGTCCATGGTATGGTCGAGAAAATCCCCCACTGTGCTGGATTTCCCGTGCATCCTGGCAACCCTGCCGTCAAGGGTATCCGCTATTGAGTTGAATCCCACGAAAAGAAGCCCCACCATCAGCAGGAAAGGATATCCGTGGCCCTCGGTCCCCGGGACGTAGTATCCGGCCAAACCATAAGCGGCCCCGGCTATGAATGCAAATACCACGGAGAGCAGGGTGAACGTGTTCGGATGCACATCTTTGAATAAGGAGGCCAATGGATCGAAGAATGCATCGAGCCAGTGTCTCTTATCCTCTAGTACCATCCTGAGATCACCTCTGTCCAGTCGACATTCCCGGGTCTGAATCGGGAGATGTATTTTAATTCTTTGCCCTTGTACGAGGTTATCAGCTCTACTATCCATTCGGCCACCATCTCCGGGGTATGATCAGTGATATCCCTCTCGAATACCAATCCAGCACCCTGGGGAAGACCCTCCCATCCGTCATCCTGAAGGCGCATTGATTCCTCTTCCATCGCACAGCTCAATACCGATGATACCGCCTCCGCCTCCGCGTTTTCCGCTGCTTTGGCCTTTTCATATCCTCTTTTCAACAATCGTTCCATGACGATATCGGGATCTGTCCTGAGTACTATTACCATGTCGGCAGGCGCGAGGTAGGAAAGATGGCCTTCAAGAATTACATCCCCGCTTCCTCCGCCCCACCACTTCTTCAGTCCGGATCTGACCCTGTCGACATCTACCATAAAGGATCCCGATTTCTCGTCGTATCCCTCATACAACCCCAGGTTTTCAAGGAGTGCTTTCAGGTCGATGACCTCAATATTCTTCCTCCGTAAAACACCACAGACCGTGGTCTTTCCCGTACCGGGAGTTCCGCTAACCGAGATCAGCATCAGTATAGTATGGGATTAACATAATAATAAAATAAGTGGATTACAGGGAATAGACTCATGTCTGAAAAAGGTAAACCAGACGATCGATAAACATGGTAAAAAAAACGATGATAACGGTTATGTGACGGAAAAACTTAAAACCGAACCGATGCTTGATAGGTTAGCGGACGATAATGAGGATTTGGAGATGTTCCGAAGAACGGCTGCAAGGAGATCCCTTGCTTTTATAATGATATCATTACTGGTAATCCTGCCTCCCGCTTACATCGCAGGATCTGCCGGGGGAGGACCGACACGTTCATTTCCCTCCGACATAGCCGCGGATAACATCACATCTCATACCGATGGTGCATTCATAGATCTCGCACCTCAATTCATAAACGCGACCTTCAGGAACGTCGGGACCGAAGTTTACGGAGAGGAGGTTGTCACCAATCTGACAATCCGGTCCCCCGCTTCGGGATCCAACCAGTCCATCGTCCACACCCAGGAGATCAACCGGGGCGTACTTGACCTTCCGGTCGATGGAACCTTCTATCAGGTCTATACTTCATGGACCCCCTCAAAAGTCGGTTCATACCTCATCAACGTTTCCTTCGTTTCTTCCGATCAATTCGCCGGCAACAACTCCTTCGAGATCACGTTGAACGCTTTCTCCGGCAATCCGGTCGGCGTCGAAATCACCAGCGACGTCTCTTTCAAAGCTCTGCCGGAGGGGGGCTCAACGAAAGACACCGGATACTCACCGTATTTCTTCTATATCAGAAATACCGGATACCACACGGATACGTACAATATATCCGTCAGGTCAAACTGGATCATGGGCACTCCCCCGAATAGTACAGGTCCGGTAGACAGCGGAAAGGTCTTCAGCTTCTCCGCACACGTCATGGTTCCCGAGGGAACCCCTTTCAACGAGTACGACCTGCTGAGCATCAACGTCTCGTCCACAACCGATCCGTCGGTATGGTCCGTGGTGAACGTTACCACATACGTGCAATCCGAAAGCGCCGTTGCACTAGACGTATACCCTGATTTTCAGACGGGGTATCCCGGCGGTCCCTGGCTGGAGTTCTGGTTCTATGTAACGAACATCGGAAACCGCAATGAGAGATATTTCCTGACCGCCATTGCAAATCCGTCGTCCTGGGACATACAGATGAATACCAGGGTCACCAGACCGCTTCAGGCCGGTGAAACCCAGCAGATCAAAGCCTACATCAGGATTCCCCCCCTGAACTATGATACTATGGATTCGGATCTGACGGAAAAAGGTGATCTGGGAGGATTGGTCCTCCAGGCGGAGGGGGAATATCATGCCACCGGATCTGCCGAGGGAAAGGTGGTGGTGGGTCTCGTTCATACCGTGGAAATCGAGATGAAGAATCCCAACAAGATCGCCCCCTGGGACAGCATGAAACCCGATATCGGAGGCATGATGAACGTTACCTACAGAATCAGATCCATCAACAACGACCGACGGATAGATGCTGAGGATATGAAGGTCAATCTCGAACTTCCCAGCGGCCCGAGCGGCGTGGAGTTCGTCCCCGCCTGGTCCAGTGAGGTCAACCATACCGAGTCCATAAGGTGGATGGCGGGCACGATCAGCAATATATCCCTGAAGGGCGGCGAATGGTCTCCGTACCTCGACATATCCATAAGCTATCCGCCGTATCCGATCAACGGTGTGGGATACGTGCATCTCAGGGCGGAACCGCAGATAAACAGATCGGTTGAAGGGATGAACGTGTCCCAGAGTGCGATAGCATCCGTGCTTGTAAAACCCTATTACGATTTCATACTGGAACCCCCGGAACCCCCGCTGTCCAGGGGATCCCCCGGAGAAAGACTGGAGATCGCATTCAACATAACCAACCTTGGAAATGCCAGGGACCGGTACGTGGGATTCTCCGCGGCCATACCGGATGAGGGTTCGAAATCACTGCCGGAGGACTGGAAGATATTCATGCCCAACGGCTCGAGAACGGATTTCCTGATCCCTTACTGGTACGATCCGGTCATCGGCAAATTTTCGACTTCATTCCTCCTCTGGGTTACCGTGCCGAAGGGAGCCCCGATAGGGGAGAGCGCGGTGATCAACCTGACGGTACATTCCCTTCAGAACACATCGATCAGGAGATCTGCCGAGGTAAGGATATCCGTTATTCAGGGTTATGGCGTCGATCTCGAACCGGAGGAGAACCTCATGGAGGCGGACCCCAACGAGAAGGTCGCCTTCCGCCTGAACGTGACCAACACGGGAAACGGATTTGATATCATAACGTTCACCCACTCCATCCCCGACCTCCCGGACTGGAAGGTGGAGTTCAACTCCACCGATGTGGAGCTTGAACCGGGGGAGCAGAGAACCATAACCATTTGGGTGACTCCCTCCGTTCAATCATCTGCGGACCAGATGCTCTCGATAAAGATACGAGGGACTTCATATTTCGGATCCCTCGAGATGCTGGACATTTTCGATGAGGTATTCATCAACACAACCGTGGGATACATCAGCGGAGTTCAGCTTAGCGTACTCGGACCCGGAGAGATATGGAGATATCCCGGTGAGATCGCCTCGTTCCAGTTCGAGATAGTCAACATGGGCAACGGAAACGACACGTTCGATCTCAGACTCTATCCGGGAGCCGGGAGATGGGAAGGCGCTTTCGATCTGGGATCCGGAGAGGGGGGCAATTCCGTCAATATCCTGATCGAGAGGGGAGGGAAGAGGACATTCCGCGTGAACATAACCCTGCCTTCCCTTTCCGAGGCCTCCTCCCTCGAGGACCTTCAGGACCTGGATATCGTCGCGTTCAGCGAGGTGGTGAACTTCATAGAGGCGTTCCCCAAGAAGGATCCTGGCGGCATGGGCGAGGTCGAGTTCACGGTAGGAGTTCTTCAGGACTTCAAATCGGATATCTCATTATTCAAGGGGGAATCGTCGTGGAAAGAGGTACTGCCCGGAGAGGAGGTGAGATTCGGGATGGTGCTTGCCAACCTGGGCAACGGGTGGGACAACATATCGGCCATTCCCAAGGGCAGTCCGACACATCTGTCCTGGACCGAGGTCATGGGCGGACCTTACGACATGGCTCCGTTCGAATCGCAGAACCTGAACCTTTCCATCGTGCCGAATCCCAACGACCTGCCCCGATTCCATGAGAAGGTCTACATCACACTGGAAGCTCTCTCCTCCGACGGGATCGCATACAAGACTGTGAACATGACCGCCCTTGTCGTCATGACCAGGTTGGTGACCGAATCACAGGATGTCGATCTGGGAAACGAGGGTATCATCAAGATGATCCTCACCAACATGCCGGATCCCGGAGAGATACCAACCCCCGGATGGCCCCTTCAGAAAAACTACTCGATAACTCCGAGGTTCTTCACTGAAGGCGACCGAAGCAGGGGGTGGGCCATACCCAACGGATCGATCGAGGTAATCATGCTGACGCCCTATGAATCGGTGATCGTAGAGATACCCATCAGAGCCCCGGCCGAACTTATCACCGGCTCGGAGAATGCGAGGGTCGACATCGACATATCAGGCGGGGCGAACAAGAACGAATTCCGCCAGGCCGATGCCCGGGCCGTTTTCTTCGATATTGCCATCGACAGGGTAACAGCCGACCTTTACGAGGGAGGCGACGGGATCGTGAACATCTTCATGACGGCCTCAGGAACCAGGGGCCAGGAAAGCGTACCGATCATGGTCTACGTTGGAAACGAGGCATACGGGCCCTTTTTCACGGGATCCCTGAATCCCGAACTATTCACCCAGGACCGTTTCATCGACGGGCATTATTTCCAGTACGGGGAGCAGGAGCATTTTCAGAAGGTCGAGGTCGAGATCCCCACATTGAAATGGTATGAGAAGGGAATGGAGATCGAGCTCAGAATAGTGGTCGATCCGGACAATGCAATAAGGGAAAACACGCCGCGGGGGAGCCTTGAGTCGGAATCGAACAACGTTTACAGCGAGAGGATAGACGTTAAGAACTACTCGCCCTCCGCCCCGCTTCTGATCCTTCTGGGGATCCTGCTTCTGATCTTCGCGGTCGGCGGGATCATCGGATACTTCTTTCTCGACAGGAGGGACAGCTGGTTCCTGCTGCCGCTTTCGATGGGGTTCATCGGCCTGTTCGCCCTCCTCTTCTACATCCCCCTGGAAAAGGGAGGGGACCTCTCCCTTGCGAATGGATTCGGGATAGCGATCATTATTCTGGACATGGTCGTTATCATACCGGCGATGATCTACATGTTCACCCGGTCCGGAGATGCCTATATACTCCACGTTCTCAGCGAGAAGAGGGGCAGGGAGCTGCCCGAGACCATCGAGAAGGCAAGAACTGCCCTGAAACCGTATCTGATATCCGGCATCGGAGGCATGATGGCCGGGATCATACCGCTCTCGTTCTGGATCCTTCCCTCCTATATCAGAGACGAGGGGGTCCTGGGAATTGCAAGCGCTCTTGCCGACATGGATTCGGGCTTCCCGATCTGGATACTTGCCCTGATCATTCCTGTATTATCACTGCTTGCCCAGTTCATTCTGATCTCCCTGAAGAAGGGATCGTTGAACAGGGTCACCAGGGCGTGGGACGATCTTGAGAGACTGAGATCCGAGATCGAGGAGGGATTCCAGTGAAGAACGAGACCGGTATGGAGAACGCCGCCGATATTCTCATGGAGGCGGAGAGGGCCCTTACCGAGGGTAGGTTCTTCAAGGCCAGGAAGTTCGCCCACGACGCGGGGGTCGTCATAGACAGGACCCAGGGCCTTCATCGGAAATTCATGAACACCCTGAAGAAGATGATGGAAAAGGTTCTCGACATGGAGGATCGGGGTTACGACGTTTCCGAGGCGAGGAGGGTTCTCGAAGGGGCGAGGAACAAGGCGCTTCAGAGCAATTACAAGGCGGCCATCACCAGGATGAAGAAGGTGGAACCCGCCCTGAACAGGGCCACATACACGCCTTTCCCCCTTCTCAACAAAACGGTCAATATCATATCATCGGTAACCTTCGAGGGTGAGCTTGTAAATTACAACGTGAGGGTGGAAAACCCCACCGACGAGCCCCTCGGGGAGATCATAATCACGCCCTTCCTGCCCAGGGAGATGTTCCATGAGGTTCCGGAGAGATTCTACGGAATGATCGGCCCGCGGGAGTTCAAGGAATCCACATTCCAGCTCAAACCCAAGGGAAAGGAATGGAGCGTGGGGATAGGGCAGGACGTTATCCGCGGGGAGGGGGTCGTCATGCAGACGGTCCTCTCGTCAAAGAAAGGCGAGGCGACCTACAGGGTCATCATCGAGAACAACTCCGACCAGATACTCAGAGACATAAGGATATCCCCGATGACGCCGGGAGGTCTGGAACCCGATCCGTCCGAGGCTCTGATCGATCACGTTGAACCTTTCGCATCCAGGACATTCGAGTTCATTCTGTCCCCGGGAATTATCAGGACGCCCGAGGAGAGACCGGCTGCCAAGGACAAGGTGGTCGTTATTCAGGAGGAAGTGGCGGCGGAGGTCGTGGAAGCCCTCGAAGTGGACGATATCATCGACGATGAGGAGGAGGAGGACGATGAGGGTTGGGAGGAATCGGACGAGGATGAGGATGACATCACGACCCCCAGGGATTTCACCCCGGTACAGCCCGAATACAACCTGATATCGATGAGCGATTACGCAGTTCCCGAATCCGTTAACAAAAGGAGGATGTCCTGGAAAAAAAATGGCTCCGCATGACGATCACATGATATCAAGTTCATAGGAGGTAACAAAATGAAGAAGAAAATGGAGAACAGGGACGTTGGAGCGATCGGTATAGGAACCCTGATCGTCTTCATCGCGTTGATCCTGGTGGCCGCGATCGCCGCAGCGGTGATCATCGGAACCGCCGAGGATCTCGAGGAACAGGCCGAGGACGTATCGGACGACACTTCGAAGATGATAAGGGGGCCGGTACAGATCGTTTATGCCGAGGGAATGGTGAACAACGGCGTTATCGACGAGGTGTACCTCTATGTCGACCTCTACGGATCGGAGGGGATCGACATGAGGGATCTTCTCCTTCATGTCATTGCAACTCCGACCACCGGCAATGCTGACTCGGAAGATCTGAAGTACAACGACGGCGATCCCACCGAGCCGGATCCGCTATTTTACGGAACTGATGTTGTCATAGATCCGTTGTTGCTGTACAATCCGGCAGGCACCCCGCCAACATACATACTCGGGGAGAGGGCGATCCTGAAGCTCACTATCGACCTGGACGAATCCCTTACCACCCTGGGCCCCGGATCGGAGCTCGAGATCAAGACATTGCTGTCGGAATCGAGCCACAAACCCTACGACCACTACAGGACGCCCAGCGCCTATCCGCTCGGCGGAATTGTCATGCTGGAAGGCCAGTGATCCGGAGGACGGTTGATGGCCCGCAAGAAGGGGAAGTCCGAGGATGTCGAGTTCGTCATAGACGACGAGGAGGAGCAGGAGCCCGTTAAATCCGGCGGGGTGGAGAGGTACGAGGTCAGGATCGGGCCTCCGGTCGTCAAGGGCAGATCCGTGAAACCCACACACACGGAACAGCAGGCCGGCGGGACCGAAACGGATAAGAAGACGACCGGATCGGGGACGGTCAAGGCTACGAGCGCCTATCCCGGCCCGGTATCGTTCTCGGGATCCGCAGCCACCACCCAGCAGATATACAAGATCGAGGACGAGCTCAAGAGGACCCGGGACATCGTGGAGGACCTCAGGCATACGGTCGGGATACTCGAGGGCGAGGTCAGGGATCTAAAAAGCGACATGGAGAGGGCTACCTATCTTCTGAGAAGCTTCGAGGGCCTCAAGAACGCCATGAAGGACATAGAATCGACCGTGTCCGAGCTGTCCGGCCTCTATGATATGATCTCGGCCAACATCAATCCTTTCATAGATATCCCGCCCCTCCAGTCCAGGGGTTCCGCTCCGGCGAAGGAAAACACCCTGCAGGAGGAGGAGGGGGGAGCGAGCTTTCAGGAGCTGGAGGAGATCTTCGAGGGAGAGCAGGACATGGGATGGGATCAGGACTACCTCGAATCGGAGGAGTGGATCCTCAGGTGGACGAAGTTCCTCATCGACAAGGTGGGAAAGGAAGGTCTGGAGAAGATCCTCGTCTACTACCAGGACCTTGGATGGATCGACGACGAGCTCACGGACAGGGTCGTCGATATCGCGAGGGGAACGCCCTCCTACGCGAGAAAGGAGGATGCGGGAAAGAAGATAAGCTGGAAGATGGACGCGGAGGACCATGTGAAATCCCTGGAATTCATCCGAAAGATCAGGAGGTGAACAGACGTCTGCGGGTGGACCGGTTGCATTCGCCATCGTCATGATGGGGTTCGTAATCGGAGCGCTCCTTGCCCAGCCCGCACTTGATGAATCCATCGAGGATCTTAAGGATGCCAGGATCGAGACCTCCGATCAGTTCGTGGAGCTGGCCAACACGGATTTCTCAATAGAGTCGGCGGAGTACAACTCCACCACCGATGTCCTGAACATATCGATCAAGAACAACGGCGCGGGTGTTATTGAAAGGGACGACATCAACACGTTGATCGACGGGTGGATTGTCGATTCTCCCTTCGGGGAAGGGTTGTATGTCTATCCTACCCAGACGGCGACCCAGACGGTGAACAACGTCACCGATCCCGGATCGGTGGCGGTGATTGGGCCTTATGGAATATCCAGGATAACCGATAATATAGTGAGGACTTGAGGCACGGGATTAAAAATGGCGGGAAACAGCGTTTCGGAGATGATCTTCTTCATTGCGGCCATAATGATATCCTCCGTGGTAGCGGTGACCCTGATCGAGATCATCGACGACTATTCATCCGATCTCCGAAACGAGGCATCGCTCCTGAAAGGGGAGATGAGTTCGAGGGTTACGATCATAAACGATCCCCTCAACGTCCCCTACACCAATTCCTCGTCGGAGCTGGTGTTCTATCTGAAAAATACCGGAACTGGCGATCTTTCAACCTCGGATATCGTCCTTTCGGCGAACGGGACAACGGCCGCAGGATCCGACGTGACGGTTAATGTACTGGGAGGGGGGAACAGGTGGTATCCCGGGGTCGTTGTGGAGGCTTCATTCAACGTCACTGGCCTTCTGGAAGGCATGGATTATCAGGGGTGGGTGTCCACCTCCGGTATCTCGGAGACAGGTCAGATCAGGGGCCATGCGGAAGATACCATAACTTTCCGGATCAGGGGGTCCTGAGGTTGACCCCGAAGAACGGAGTGAACCTCCTCAGGTTCGATTTCGAGAGGGACGGACTGCACAGGCATCTGGGAGGAGGGATACCAAAAGGAACGATGGTTGTGATCTCGGGTGATGTGGGAAGCGGCAAATCCGCCGTGCTTCAGAGGCTGCTTTACGGTTTTCTCCTCCACCAGCATACCACCACGATCATATCGACCGAGCTCACGACAAAGGGATTCCTCAATCAGATGGAGTCTCTTGACTATCCGGTCAAGAGGTATCTGATGGACGGATCCATCAGGTTCGTCCCGGTATTTCCGCTGATAGGCACAGCGAAGACAAGGGCGGACTTCCTCTCAAGGCTCATGAGCACGCCGGGTTTGTACGAGAGCGAGGTCATCGCAATGGACACCTTCTCCGCCCTCGTGATGAACGACATCAACGAATCTAAGGCCCTCCAGGCGATATCGTTCCTCAAGAAGATCACCGGGAAGAACAGAACGGTCATCCTGTCAATTGATCCCTCTGACATACCAAAGAGCATAATGAGCCCGTTCAGATCGGTGGCGGACATATTGATCGAACTCAACACCGATGTCGTGGAGGGGACCATGGAACATGTACTGTACGTTACCAGGTACACACATGCCCTGGGTCCGGTATCCACGGCGGTGGGATTCAGGATCGAGCCCAGGGCGGGGCTGATAGTCGACATCACGACGGTCGCATGATATCAGGTGAAACGGATGGATATAGACGGTGCAAGGGAAAAACATCCGCATCTCCGGACATACCTCGAGGGGTGGGACTCCTCGAATATCGGAACCCCGATGATCGTCGAGGCCCTCTCAGAGGACATGTCCATCCTCAAAAGGGTCAACCTGATCTATCCCGTGGGAGACCCGGTCTTCGTTCACGTCTACGACAGGGTTGGGGGGGAGAGGAACTATCATGCCATCGAACCCCGCCTCAACGACGATCAGATGAAGAAGCTGGACAAGATCAAGGCCCACATTCTCGAGATTGCACCCCTTCAGCAGAACGACGGAAGCGATGCAAACCTCGGCCAGAGGGTGGAGGACCTGTTCAGGAAGATCACCCTGAAGGGCAGGTCCAGGCAGACCCTTCTGGACAAGCTGAGGGGGAAGAGGATATCCGTGACGCAGGAGGAGGAGGGGATCATGCTCTACCACCTCAAGAGGGACCTTCTCAGATCCGGCACGATCGACGCTCTTCTGAGCGATCCCTACCTCGAGGACATTCACGCCGTTGGATTGAAGAACATATCCGTTGTCCACAAGGTATTCGGAATGCTGAGAACAAACCTCAAGTTCAGGAACGAGCCCGAACTGGACTCTTTCATAAGATCGACGGCCGAGAGGATGGGTCGGCCCGTGACGGATTCCCGGCCCATCGTCGACGGGGCCCTTCCCGACGGGAGCAGGATGAACATCATCTATTCCGAGGATGTTTCAAAGGACGGATCGTCGTTCACCATAAGGAAATTCTTCGAGAAGCCCCCGACCATGACCAAGCTGGTGGAATGGGGCACGTTCTCACCCAAGATGGCCGCATATCTCTGGTTGTGCCTGGAGTTCGGAATGTCCATGTTCGTGTCCGGGGAGACAGCTTCGGGCAAGACCACCACCCTGAACTCCATGCTCTCGTTCATCAATTTCAGGAAGAAGATCTACTCGGCTGAGGACACGCCGGAGGTCGTGGTGCCCCACGAGGTCTGGCAGAGGCTGATAACCAGGGAAACCGTTTTCGACGAGGCGAAGGTCGAGCTGTTCGATCTGGTCAAGACCGCCCTAAGATCCAGGCCCGATTACATAATCGTCGGGGAGGTTCGGGGCGAGGAGGGGTCCGCTGCGTTCCAGGCGATGCAGACGGGGCACGCGGTCCTGTCCACGTTCCATGCCTCGTCCATCGAGAAGATGATACAGAGGTTCACCGGAGAACCCATCAATGTTCCGATCCGTTTCATTGACAACATGAACGTTGCCCTTTTCCAGGAGATCATCTACAAGGAGGGCAGGATCATAAGGAGATGCTCGGCCATAGAGGAGATCATCAAACACTCCAAGGAGAAGGGCGGGATCCTCACGAGGACCATCTTCGAATGGGATCCCGTCAGGGACACCCATTATTTCACCGGAATGTACAACTCCTACATCCTGGAACATAAGATAGCCCCCAAGCTGGGACTCGAGTTCTCCAAGGACATCTACACCGAGCTCGATAGGAGGGAGAGGGTTATCAGGAACATGGTTCAGGCGGGAATAACCGGATACGACGAGGTCAATGACATATTCAGAAGCTACTCGGAAAGGGGCTGGGAGGGCATCCCCAAGGATCTGAGGGGGTAAATCGAGTGAACATCGTTCTGGCCTATCGGGATCTCAACATGGATCCGAAGATGTGGATCCTGACCAGGGTGCTCCCGCTGACCGGTGCATCCGCTCTGATAAGCCTGGTCCTGTTCATAGCTTTCCCCGGCATCTTCTTGCAGACCTGGGCGTTTCTTCTTCTTATCGGGTTGATCCTGTTCACCACTGCCACCGGCATCCTCTGGCCCATGGTTCTGAGGGACAGGAAGAAGAACGAGATAGATGACGAACTTCACCTCTTCATTATCAGGATCGGGGTGCTGTCCCTCTCATCCTCCACTAGATCGTCCATATACGAGATCGCCGCCAAGGAGAAAAGCTCGAAAGCGGTCCTGAGGGAGCTGGAAAAGGTAAAGATACTTTCCAGGGAATGGAACATAGCGCTGCCGCAGAGCCTGCGGGTGGTGGCGAAACAGACACCATCCCGGAGGTTCGGCGATTTTCTCGAGAGGATGGCATATGCCATCGAGTCCGACGAGGATCCCAAGGTATTCTTCCGCAACGAGCAGGAAGCGGTGATGGAGGAGTTCAAGAGCAGGTACAGCACGACCCTTGATCGGATCGATGTCATCAGGGAGGTTTATATCTCCATGATCTCCGTCACCATGTTCCTCAACGTGATGCTGGTGATCCTGTCGATGCTGGTCGGCATAAATCACTATCTCATGAGCTTCCTCGTGGTATTCATATTCATAGTGGTTGAGCTGGTCCTTTGGGTCGTCATCAACCAGTCCCTCCCCTCGGAGCACATATGGTACGATCCGAAGCCGAGACCCAGAGGCACCACGTTTCACCGGAACCTTACCCTGTGGACGATCGGAGCTTCCGCGGTATCCGCGGCTTTGATCGCACTGATGCTTTCGATCTCAATGGATGTACACTATATTCTGTTCTACATCGCCATAGCTTCCACGCCCTTCATCGCTCCTGGTCTCATTACCCTCAGGGAGGAGATGAGGATAACCAGAAGGGACGAGGCGTTCGGCGCTTTCATCCGAACACTGGGTGCGACGGTGGAGAGCAAGGTGGGAACCCCCACCCAGGGTCTGAAAAGGCTGAGATGGCACGATTTCGGGGAGCTGACGGCCCAGGTAAGGAATCTCTACGAGAGGCTTCTCACCAGGATCGATTCGGAGAAATCCTGGGACCTTTTCGTTCACGAGGCGAAATCCGAGCTGATATCCCAGTTCCTGAACACGTATCATGAGGGCATAAGGGCCGGAGGAAGACCGAAGGAGGTCGCATCACTGGTATCGAGCTACTTCACATCCCTGGCATCCCTGAGGAAGAGAAGGTACCTGATGGCCGACAACTTCGCTGCGATCCTTTACGGATTGACCATCTTCATCTCGGCCGGCATGTTCATGATCCATTCCGTCGTGGTGGAGATGCTTTCCAAACTGGGGGATCTCGAGACCACCTCGACCGAGGTGGAGAGCCTCCAGTCCCTGGTCCTTCTCAGGGACGTCGCCGGTCTCGAGACCATTCTTCTTGCGGCGATCGTGATAGTGATCCTTCTACATGTCATATTCTCCGCCGATGCGGCCAGAAGTTTCAGGGGAAGCCACCCGAGGATCATAATGATTCATGCCCCTGCACTTCTCTGGACCGCTGCCATATCCGGGTGGCTGGCCAGGATCGCTGTCGGAACCATTCTCTAGGGAACGGCGTATCAAAATTTGTCGAACGGTCATGGTGGATCTCTCTGTTTTCATCATTTAAACGTTCAGCCTTCGTTCCAGAACGTATTTATAGAATTCCCGGGAAATCATCATCGGGAGAAGATATCGGACTTCCCATATAGTTTTGTTACTGTTATTATTTTAGATTATTTTGCTATTTTATTAGATAATTGCACTATTATCGTTATATATGTGCATGTCCTGATATTTTCTTATCCAAAGCGGATCGAAAGGTTTATCGGCCTTTCCGGGATCGGGGCGGGTCAATTAATGATTTGATTTTTTCTATATTTTTTATGTATTTTATTCGATAATTGCACTATTTCTTTTATATATCGCCATGATCCTGATCCGATCCGTAACTGAAAATGGAGGTCGCGAAAATGAAAACATGGATACTTATGACGGCTCTGATGCTTGCGTTCACGGCTTTCGCCGGGATCACGTATGCTCTGAACCCTCTGTCGGACAAGGACTGGGAATACGACCCCGATCAGGACGGGCTAAACAACATCGAGGAATTCGCCGCGGGGTCCGATCCGAACAACTGGGATACCGACGGCGACGGGCTTCCAGACGGCTGGGAGGTTGACAACGACCTCGATCCGATCGATCCTGCCGACGCGGAGATGGACAACGATTACTGGGGCGGGGAGGAATATGCCTCATACTCTGCAGTTCAGGATGCGCATTACAACAATTACGACGAATACTTCAGACTCCTGGGGACCGATCAGGAGACCGGGAAATCCATATACAGGCCGACGGATCCGAACAATCCTGATACCGACGGCGATGCCATACTTGATCCCGATGACGCCTGGCCCTGGGATTTCTCCGATAAAGATGGAAGCCCGGGAACGAACGGCCAGGACAAGAATTATTACGGACCGCCGGAACCCATCATTCCAACCGACTACGACGGCGACGGGATCCTCGATCACGATGAACTGTTACTGGGAACGGATCCCTGGAATCCCGACACCGACGGGGACGGATTGTCCGATCCCATGGAATTATCGCTTAATCTCGATCCCAACGACTGGGATACCGATAACGACATGCTTATAGACGGTGTCGAGCTGGACGGCGATTCAACCGACGGACATGTCCCCGACACCGACAACGACGGGATATGCTGAAATCCCGAGCCCAGAACATGCCATACCCCACAACCGCCCCGCGGAAATCGCGGGGCAACCTTTTCTATTTCATATACTATTAACAATATTATAATATTTTTATTGATTTGTTCGATAAATGAACTATTATCCTTATAAACCATAACATTACTATTTATTTCTGATAAAATACATGGAGGCGCGGAACATGAGAATATGGATATCAATTACGGCAATGATGCTCGCGGTCGCTGCCTTCGGCGGCATCGCATTTGCATCGAACCCCATGTCCGACAAGGACTGGGAATACGACTACGACCATGACGGTTTGAACAACCTCGAGGAGTTCGCAGCCGGTTCCGATCCGAACAACTGGGACACAGACGGGGACGGACTCCCGGACGGATGGGAGGTGGATAACGATCTCGATCCCACCGATCCCGCCGACGGGGAGCAGGACAACGATTACTGGGGCGGCGAGGAGTACTCCTCCTACTCGGCGGTACCCGAGGCTCATTACAACAATTATGATGAATACTACAGGATCTTTAAAATCGATGAGCAGACGGGGAAACCGGTATTCAGACCCACTGATCCCAACAATCCGGACACCGACGGGGATCGCGTCACGGATCCCGATGACGCATGGCCCTGGGATTACAATGAGAAATACAATGATCCCGGGACCGAGGGTCCGATAAAACCCGGTCCGGGAGTGCCGTCGCCCATGGAAACCCTGGATACGGATGGGGACGGGATCCTCGATCTCGATGAGCTGGTCCTGGGAACCGATCCGTTCAACCCGGATACCGACGGGGACGGATTGTCCGATCCCATGGAGCTGACCCTGAACCTAGATCCCAACGACTGGGACACCGATAACGACATGCTCATAGACGGCGTCGAGCTGGACGGAGACTCCACCGACGGACACGTCCCCGACACCGACAACGACGGCATCATGTAAGAGAGAGAGGAAAGATGAGAATAAACCCCGGAGCGATCCGGGGTCCCCTTTTTTTTCATATAGGAATTAAAAGCATCCAGTCGTTTAATTATCTTAATAAATCTATATGGTATATAACACCCAAAACCATGGGAGCGTGGGGGTTTTCGAATCCGGAATATTCCATCCGCGTTCGATTTTTTATTTTACCCGGTCGTAGAGATTTGCCATTGCAGCACCAAATACCATTGTCCCGAAGACGGGAATGATGCTGATTATCATGTAGATGAATATCTTTCCCTTGTGCCCCTTGGTTATCTCCACGGACCTCTTCCTCGCCTGGTTGGGTTTCATCTCCGGATTGTCGTTGAGAACCAGGAAGGTCATCGAATACCTGAGGATCGCAAGTATCATGGTGATGATCCCCGGAATTATCAGCAGGATCATGAACGGCAGGGTCCAAATCAGAACGAATATCCCCACTATGATCAGTGCAAGAAATGTGGTGAGGAACAACGAGAATCCCGAGAACAGCCTCCCTATCTCGGGTTTCTTTCCCCGCTGGGCATCGAGCATTGCCCCGTAGAATCCGTAGCTCATCGGTCCGCCTATGATGATCCACACGCCCGAAAGGAAATAGTTCATTGCCCAGAAGATCAGGGATATTATGAGATTGTTGCCCATGTCCACCTTGACCTTGCCCCAGCTATCGCTCAAAACACTGCCCATTGTGAAATCGCCTTTTGACATCTTACCACTCACCCCTTTTAACCTGCAATCGGTAATAATACTTATACGAATTATAAACTTGCGGCGCAAGGAATATCTCCCCTTCTTCCATTGGGATTATTGATGAAAAAGGATCGGGGAACCAACTGGAGGCTGATCGAGATCGAAACACTCGATCCCTATACGGCATTGGGGATCGAGGAGTCCGCCGTGAACAGCGTGGCGGGCGGAGGGGATCCCGTGATCCATTTCTGGGAATGGGATCGGAAGGCTGTAACGATCGGATCGTTCCAGGCGTATCTGGATGAGGTATACGATGAGAGATGTGCGGAGGACGGGGTTCCCGTGATCAGGAGGCAGAGCGGGGGCGGGACCATGTATCACTCCCCCGGACAGGAGATGGTTTTTTCCATGATCGCGGGTCCGAAGATAATGAGGAACGATATCAAGGAATCCTACCGGGTTGCCCTGGATCCCGTGATCATGGGGCTGGAGAGGATCGGGATCGGGGCCGTGATGGATGAGAACAATCTGTTTGTCCGGGGGAGCAAGATCTCGGGATCGGCCCAGAGGAGGCAGGTAAAGGCAGTTCTGGTTCACGGGACTCTCCTCTACGAGGTTGACGAGGAGGAGATGCTCTCCTATATCAGAGGGGACCGGGCGATCTCCTCGGGAAGGGGGACATGCTCCGTATACAAACCCGTCACATCTATCTCCGAGCATGTGGAGATCCCGTATGGCGATTTGTACAAGGTGATCAGGGATTCCTTTGCGGAAGGGAGGAATTTCGAGATCGATTCATGGTCCGATGAGGAGATGGAAACGGCTCGCGATCTCGCGATCTCGAGATACGGGGACGAGGAATGGAACCGGAAGATCTGATCCCGTTACATTTTCCGATTAGTGGGGGAAGTCGGAAAATTTGATTAAAAGAGAGATATGATTAAAAAACGATTATTTCGATATTATTTGAGATAAAAAAATCATTATTTCAGAGTTGAAAATCGGTCAAAAACCGGAAAAACGTTTCCACTTTCAGTTATTTTTGCAGAAAATGGAAAGGGATCTCGTCGTATTTTGCGCTCCAAACGCAATTAGATCCGCGATCCTGCTTGTAAAACTAGGAGCATAGAAATAGATAAGATTTTCCTCTTCCGGGGGGATTAGGTAATTACCTCTCTCTTTGATTTTTCATAGTTTCCCTCTTCATCAGCCACATGTAGATCTTACGTGAAATAATGATATTCATGATCAATAAACCGATAATGAGACCCATAACAATAGTTATTATAATTAGGAAGTGTAGAGGTATGTAATCAACAACAGACAATATCAAGAGAATTGGAACACCTGCGGTGAAAATGAATACAATGAATATAATGAGTATAAATTTCAGAATGATTTTTTCCTGTTGCTTCTCATCAATTTCATCCAATGGCATGATTTGAGACCTCTTTTACTCCTCTATTTGTTTTCATTTAACACAAATGAATCATTTGAAATTTTCCTTATAC
>JBLIRG010000109.1:0-5516 GCA_049472195.1 Thermoplasmatota archaeon | reverse complement strand
CCCGATGGATATCACGAGATCCTGCATCTCCTTGCGATGATCGATCCCGTCGGCATCATCCTGTTCGTTATCGATACATCCCGTGATGGCCACCAATAAAGAAAACAAGACCAATATCGTCATCAGGTCCTTATTTAAAGGGAAACCGCCTCCCTCCGGATCCAATTTCATTCCCCGTCCAGCCATTTACAACGCTTCCCGGCATTCGCAGAATGTTATTAGTAACGTCCTCTGGAGTTAAAGTTTTAGTTATTTCAAGTTGATTCCAAAATAATATGGATGAATGGGAAAAAATCAACCGTTAAATACCAAGTATTACATGCAATCAGCGTACCTAAATCACGAAAAGACCGGGGAATGAAGACGCGCCAGATTTGAAATCACGATCAAACGGAGAATGAGAAAATGGATTGGAAATCGGTGTTGAAGGCAGATCCCACGGAATGGCTTCTCGAGGAGGACAATCCCTCGGTCAGATACCTGACCTTGACGGAGATCCTGGAGAGACCGGAAACCGATCAGACGGTCAAATACGCAAAATCCAGGATCATGGAAACGGGATCGGTCCCCGCGATCCTCGAAAAACAGAATAAAGGCGGGTTCTGGGATGATCCCGAAAAGTTCTACACGGCCAAATACAGAGGATCGGTCTGGCAGCTGATGATCCTCGCGGAACTGGGAGCGGATGGAGACGACAGCAGGGTGAAAAAGGCTTGTGAGTTCATTCTGGAGAGATCGCAGGATCCCGAATCCGGTGGATTCTCGATAAAGACCGGCAGGAAGACCGAAGGAGGGCTGCCCAGCATGGTGATCCCTTGTTTGACCGGAAATATGGTATGGAGCCTCATCCGGCTCGGATACATGGACGATCCACGGGTTCGAAAAGGGATCGGCTGGATAACCGAGTATGTGCGGTTCGACGATTCCGATACCTCCCCGCCAAAGGGATGGAAGTACGAGAAGATGTCGGCCTGCTACGGAAAGCACAGCTGCCACATGGGTGTGGTGAAACCGCTGAAAGCCCTGGCCGAGATCCCCCATGATAAAAGATCGAAGGCCGTCGATAACACAATAGACGAGGGCGTTGAATTCATACTGAAACACCATGTACACAAGAGAAGCCATGATCTGGCCAGAGAATCGAAAGCGGGTTGGAGGAAATTCGGGTTCCCGCTCATGTACCAGACGGACATACTTGAGATACTTCTGATTCTAACCTCCCTTGGAATAAGGGATGATAGGATGCGGGATGCATATCAGATTCTGTTAGACGATCAGGGTGATGACGGGAAGTGGACGCTTCGGAATTCCTACAACGGAAAGGTCCAGGTGAATATCGAGGAGAAAGGAAAACATAGCAAATGGATCACTCTCAATTCCCTGAGGGTTCTGAAGGGATACCACGGATGATCCGGTCTCTGTTCATATCGCCTGTGATTCTTTTTTTTCTTCAGTTATCGGTTTTTGCCCCTTCGATTTGTCCTTCTTTTTCTTCTTCTTTTTCTTCTTTGGCACCGGTTCCTCGGAGACCTCCCGCAGTTTCTTCTTGAACAGCCCGTAGATTATAAAATGCGCAATGACCGAAAACAGGGCGAAATACGGCATGTATATTGAGACAGCACCCGATATGATGAGAGCCACAAGATACGGCGTGGCCTCCTTCATATGATCCGCTTCCTTTCCCTTCTTGTAGATCCGGTACCCCAGGACCCCGCATATGATTATATTGGCCGGATAGAGAATTACCAGGTACAATATCAGGACGGCATAGAGAATGAAGGTGAAGAATATCATAACGAAATAGACAATGAAAAATCCCAGCATCATCAGTAATGAGATGATCAGATACGTCAGCGAGATCTCGTCCATGACATGAATTTCCTTGGTTGCGGTATCAACCTCTCCGTATGAATCGACCACCGATAGAACGACGATGTAATCCCCGGCCTCCTCATAGGAATGGACGACCACCATTCCCTTCTCCCTGTGGTTGTCGCCGAAGTCCCATGAGTAATTCAGTCCGTCCCCCCATGATCCGGATGCGTCGAAGGTTATTTCGTCCCCGACTAATGGATGGTCGGGAGAATATTTGAACGAAGCGCTGGGGGCTCCGCTTACCGTTGATTCGCCCGGGATCAATACAATCGCAATGATCGATAGAATGAACACTATCGGCACGATCCGCCTGAATCCTGTTGTAGTCCTGTTCCCTGTCAATATGTGTTCTTCCCCCATTCCAATATCATCATGTAATATTCCCGATGAGGATAAATATTGCGGCTGTCGAGAATATCACGGGACACAACTTGAACACGATGAACTTGACCCGGAATCCCGTGAACAGGGAGATCACGGAAAGTATGATCAGTGAAACGATCGTGAACCAGTACACCCACGAGGATACCAGGGCCTCGTGATCCACCATCGTGATGATCGCGATCAGCGCCCCCATGAAGATCAGGGCGAAGCCCTCGATGATCCATTCCATTGTGATTATGAGTTTGTTATCCCGCGATATCTCACCGAAATCCTTGACGACATTCTTCGTAGGGAAAAGATGGGCTGCGCCCCATAGTATCAACATACCCGATGCAATGAAATATAAGATCTGATCCATCATTCGAATCATTTGGATGACGGTCATGATCGATATTCAATTTTCCTATCTCCTGATGATTCAGGATGCCCGGACCTTCCTGCGGTATTTCTCGATCTCCGACTCGAGCTTCCTGATCCTCTTGAGGTAACCCGCACTTTCCGAACTGCCCGCATGCATCTTCTTGTTGAGTTTGTACTCTCTTCTGATCACCGCCAGCTCCCTCTCCCTGAGTTTAACCTCCTTTTGGAGCCTCTCCTTTCTTGATTCCTTCATGGAAATCACATCATTATCAAGCGGCCTCTATCTAGCTGAACTAATCCATGATCTTCTCCCGGATCAACAGCACCGGGCAGTATGCGTGCCTCACGACCTTCTCCGCCACACCGCCGATCAGCAGATGGCGGAGCCCGGACCTTCCGTGGGTTCCCATTATGACGAGATCGAATTTCTTGGACCTCTTTATGATCTCGTCGGCGGGATTGCCCTCGGCGATCATCGTTTTGATCTTTTTCCCTGCCTCCTTGGCGATCCCCCTGTATTCGTCCATCATGGGCCCCACTATGTTCTTGAGGGGATCGGACTTCCGGTAATCGGCGAGGAACTCGTGTTCTCCGGTGACGCCGAGAATGTTCATATCCAGGGGTTCGTGCACATGAAGTATTGTTACCTTCGCCCCGAAGTTCTCCGCCAGGGAAAGCGCCTTCGCAAGAGCGTTTTTGGACAGATCGGAGCCGTCAACAGGGACCAGGATCTCCTTGTATTCCTCCATCGGATCATCTGCCTCGCAGTTTCAAATGAGATGCCTATCGAAGTATACATGGGACTCACTTGTGTATAAATCTATTCACGATCAGGATGAAGAAACCGGACTTTTCTCAGATCCCGGATCACTCATCGTATATGTCATCCCCGTACTCCACGATCCCGTCGAGTTTTCTCTGGAAATCCTCCTCCAGGATCTCGGTTGGATAGAAATAAATGTCATTTCCATTGAAGAAAGCCAGGGTGGACCCGAGAGGATGCTGGACCTTTCCGAAGATCACCCTGTTAAGGGGGAAGAAAAGGAAGAAAATAATCCTGAGCCCGACCTTCCCGATCTTTTTCAGATCACCCGGTGTCATATGGTGATAGCTGAAATCCTTCACCACGGTGGATCTGGCCTTCAGTTTCACCTTCCGGACCTTTCCCAATCCATCATACCATGGCAGGATGATCCATTTCTTCGAGATCACGATCGGTGTCTTTCCAAACCGTTTGAATGGTATATAATGGAAAAAAGTGAAGAGGATGAGCATCCTCAGCGGAAGGAACAGAACGTTGAGTATGAAAAGAAAGGGCAGGATGATGAACGCTCTCGGATTTCCGGTAAGCCCGGCATAGAATATGGCTCCGATGAAAAACAGATAACAGGATAATGCGAGAATATAAGCGAAACCTACCACTATAACCAAACCCAGGTTGTTCCTTGAATTTCTCCTATCCCGGAACCTGATCCTGATCGGTCTGGATCCGGTTTTCTTTCCTTCTTCATTCCGGATGTTTTTCATCTTTTCATTATCGATATCGGGAGCATCTGTCTTTTCATCACTTTGTTTACTTTCGACATTCTTCAAGCTGATGTAATTCTTTATGTAGCGATATCCGGTCCTCCCATCGTCGTCACCTATTATGAACGTGGTATAAGGCCGGGCGCCCCCAAGCGTTGTTATCGGCCATATCCCTTTGCTCGTCTGTATCATGAACGAGTTCTTGAAACAGTGTTTTGGAATATGCCCCGCTGACCTGTCGTATCTGATCGTCTGCCGCAGATTGCTGTTGAACCCGTCAGGAAGCTTCCTTATCCAGCTGATGTGTTTAAGAGGTATCTGGTATCCGAGATTGCTGGCGATCTGGGCTCTTATGTAAGTACCATCCATGGTGTAGGTATTGTCACCGAGGTTCACGAGCTTCTGCATGAAGAGCCCCATTATCAGTGCGCCCTCGAATATGGCGGCAAATATGAGGAACACACCAAGGATCCACATTTTTTCAAGACTTGAAAAATTAAATCCCGCGATCATGAGTGAGATCCCCGATCCGAGGGTCAGGAAGAATGCCGCCCCGATCTTCAGGAGGAGTTTGTTGCTGCTCGATCGGTCGAATTCCGGACGGATGGTGACTATCCCCTTGCTCTTCACAGATCTCTTCTTGGTTTTTTTCGGCATTTCAGTGGAAAATCCCAAAAATCTTCGGAGAGCGTCCTTGATCCCGTCGAGATCGTTGTGATACCGATCGTCTATTAGCTGCATGCCCAGACGGTCCCTGGGATCGTCGTGGATTATCAGAACGGCGTTGTGTTCGATGAAATAGCGCTTGAAATCCTTGAAACCCGTGACGGTGATCTTGTTTGCGATACGGAAGAACTTCTGGGAGAACGAACTCCTGATCTTCTTTCTGTGCTTATCGAAATCATTCTCATCGAGGATCACCGCTCTGATATCCTCCTTCTTCAACTGGATATTCGGGATCGACAGCTGTATCCTATCATCGTGAACTATGAAATCGCTTCGAAAGTACTCGTAATAATAGTTCCTGTGAAACACCTTCATCATAATTATGATGACAAACTCGATGAAGAGCGTTACAAAAAGGAATAAGATCAGAACGAACGGTTCCTTCAGGAGTAGAATCCATACAGTGAAAAGGATAATTGGGGTTCCGACGGCTAGTAAAATGTACAGTCCCATCATCACCTTGATTACGGAATAAGAGTGCCCCTTTCCGAGTATTCCCTCGACCTTGGATTTGTTACCATCGTTGTATATCGGTTTCACCAGTGTGATCCCCTCGTCGACCATCATCTTCTCAAAGTCGGGCAACTGGCGGAAAAAAAGCTTGCGCTGATCGGGCGTGCAGAAGCCGAAGACATGTTCAACGA
>JBLIRG010000108.1:0-5537 GCA_049472195.1 Thermoplasmatota archaeon | reverse complement strand
CTCGGTCTCGAACGGGTGGTCCTCGGCCGGCGCGGGGCCGGCCAGCAGCGTCAGGGCGATCAGGGAACGGAACACGGCTCTCTGGGTGGGGATCATCGGCGGCCTCCTGACGTTCATCATATACTCGCTGGCACTGGGTGCGATGATGATAGTATTCAGCTACATAGCCGCTTCCGGAAGCAAGACGATCGGCAGGCTCGTTTCCTCGACCGATAAGATAAAGAAAGCCTCCTCGGTTCTGCTCGTTCTGGCCGGTCTTTTCGTGATCTGGTATTACTTCTTCGGATCACAGCTTTTCGGCGACATCTTTCAGTTCTGATATGGGCCGGTTGGATAAATTGACGGACTTGAAGGCCGATCCCATTCCATGTTCGAATCAAAGCTGATCCGGAAGGACCGGGGGATCGGGAAGAGGTTGAGGTTCCTGACCGGCCGGGGGTTCGGCTCCGGCGTCCGTCGTTTCTGTCATACCCTCTTCCCCCGGATTTGATCCGTCAGCATCCTCCTCCCCATCTTCAGATTCATCCTCCCAGGCCACATCCCCCAGCACCGGTGCCTCCTGTCCGGGTTCGGCTTGGGCCGCGGCATCGGGAGTCCCTGATCCCGGCAGTTCTCCCCCTTGAACAGCAGGTGTGTACTGCTGCGGGACCATTATCGGTCTCTGCGGCTGGGATCTTTCGAAATGGGGAACGGTCAGATCCACGTTCTCGTCGGGGAGAGCCTTCTTCTTCTTCCCCAGGCTGACCACGACCAGGATTATTACGATGAGCAATATCAGACCGATCAGAACGGATATGCCGATTACCACGTATCGGATTATATCCAGATCTATCCAATCGTCGGTTTCATCGTCCGGGGGGAGATCATCCGGCGGCTGATCGTCGCCGTCCTCCTCCGGGACCAGGATAACGAAGGGTCCGATCAGGACCTCGGATTCAAGTCGTTTGGAGGAGTTGTCCCTTCCAGTGATCCTGAGCATGTACTCGCCCTCGGGAACCAGGGTAAAATTCCATATGATCGATTCATCCGTGATATCGGAAGCGATGGTTATCCACTCCTCGGAAGAGGTCAGTCTATAATATACGGAATAGGATATGCCGTCACCGTCGGGATCGAAACCCGACCATGAGATGGTGATCGGATGGAAAGAGGCCGTTTCGGATATGTTCTTTGATCCGAGGGATCCGTTGAAGCCGGCTCCGGGATTTACGGGAGTTATCACCGGCCTTTCATCGATCTCGACGTAGAAAGGACCGAGGACCACTTCGTCGGAGAGATGATAACAGCATGAATCCACCGCAACTATCTTCATGAACCAGTTCGTCTGGTTCAATCCTTCTGTACCGATCGTGTAATTGTTACCGGTAATCCCGCTCTCCATGAGGGACCACTCATCGATCTGTTCCTCTCTGAGATAGATCGAGTATGTGATTATCTCTCCCGCATCGGCGTCGGTGCATTCCCATGATACTTTCAACGTATCCTTCACAACTGCCGGTGGTCCGTTTACGGCGCCGAAAACGGGCGGATCGGGATCGTATACAGTGAAAACCCTGTCGATGTACACGGATTTTCCCCTGGAATCGGTGGCCCTGAACCTGAGGGTATATCCTCCGTCGCCTTTCAGTTCGGAGGTTGCGAAGGTCTTGTTCTCCATCGTGTCATCCAGCGGTCCCAGGAACAGAACCTTCCAATCCTCCTGTGATTCCTTCCTGATGGAGAAGTTGCCCGTAATCGATGATGGAAGGTCCTCCTGATCCTCCACCTTCCATCCGATATCCAGGGTGCCGGTCACCTCCTCGTTTATCTCGGGGGAAAGGATCCATATCGTGGGCTCGTCGTTGTTGTAGATCTCGAATATATCGGAGAAGAGAATGGTATACATGTCGTCCGTGTCCCTGAGCTCCATCATGAGCTGGTAGGTGGCCAGGTCCTTGTAGTTGGCGGTGTTGAAATCGAAGTTGCCGTCATTGACGATGAAATCGTCCTTGGCCGGATTGTAGGTGAGAACCCTCCAGTTCTGTCCGGTATCGTTTGAAATGGATATCCTCACCCAAAGGGCGCCCATTTCGTCCTCGTCATCGGAGGAATTCCAGCGTACCACCGCCCTCCCGCTGATGGAGTCCCCCGATCTCGGATAGACGAAATCCCCCTCCGGGAAATCCATGTTGTCCAGGGTGAAATATCTTGTGGTCTCCGATATGGCGTTGCCGTCGCTGTCGATCGCCTCAATTATTATCTGGTATTCCCCGTCCGGTACCCGCGGGGATGTGGTGTTCCATATGAACTCGCCGTCGTTGACCTCATCCTCCGCAATGTATTCGTAGGCTCCGAAAAGTTCCTTGAGGAGGATGTTGATGGTCACGTCCTCATCATCCTGGGGATCGTTGGCATTCCAGGTTATTGCAACATCGCCCATGACCGGATCGTCGGGGAGGGTCACGGCTTCGTTTATGGATATGAGGGGGTGGTCCTCCTGAAGATCGTAAAGTCTCCCCGTGGAGAATACCCTCCTTCCTATCATTCTGAGGTTGTGGTAATCGGTTGTGATCTTGTTGATGTCCTCGCACACTGCGGCGGTGAAGGTCCAGTTGCCTCTGGGCAGTGCGTTTACAAGAGACATGCTTACGTTGAACGAGAGATCGAAACCACCTGTGCCGTTCGGTACGACATTTCCGCTCCCGCCGAATGATGCGGAGGGCCTGTAGGAACTTGTGAGATCAACGATATCCTCGATCATCCTGTCGATCTGTTTGTTCTCGTTGGATGCATCCCCGCCAAGGAAGACCAGGCTTCCCTCGTATATGGTGGCAGGGGTGCTCTCCACCCCGTATGATGTGGCCCTTCCTTCGGCGGCATTGTTGGTATACGGATCGTTCCTGATGTGCCATTCGATCAGGGAGAAATTGTTTGGAAAGAAACCCTTCTGGATGAGCCTGTCCATCGCTCCCTCCGGGCCCGGACAGTAGATGCAGTTTGTAGCCGTGAACAGTTCCACCAGCGGCCTCCTTACCTCGCCGCTTTCGTGATTGCCTCCGTCCAGTGGGAAGGAGAATGAATTGGCCACCTCCCTTCCGTTGTAGTGATCATCGCTGTTCAGAGCCTTCACCCGGGTCCGGTCCTGATTCTCGAGGTAAACCGTTACCCACATCCTTTCTTCCTCATATGTCTCCGGTATCCACATGGATCCTTCCAGGTATCTGGTCTCCCCTCCCCTGACCGGTCCCGATCTGGTTTCTTCCACCGCCGGTTCCCCGGAGAGACCGAGGGAGAAGACCGAAACGGCCGTGACCAGGAGGACGAGTGAAATTGCGACGGAATACGTTTTCCTGCATTCTTCATTTGAGAATTTCATGGTACCAAACCCCGACGGGCCGAAAACCACTGCCGTTCAGCGACCCGATCGACAATCGAGGTTTTAATTAAAATATATTTTCAAATGTGATGTACAATAGGTCCGTGTTTACAGGGTCGATCTGCGGTCCAGTATGGATGAGATCTCCTCGAGGAGTCCGGCAGCATCCCCTTTACTGTTTATTTTGTATATCCGGTCCCGGAACTCCCTTTTCCCCGCGAATCCTTTGAGATACCAGCCGAGATGCGATCGGAACTTCACTACACCGCGTTCCTCTCCGTAGTGCCTGATGATGAGATGAAGGTGCTCACCCGCTATCCTGATGTTTTCCCGGATCCTCGGATCCCCGTTCCCGACGGCTGTCGATTCCATCTGAAAGCCGTTTCTCATGAACCAGGTGGGATCGCCGAGTAGCGCCCTGCCGATCATCACTCCGGACGCTCCCCTATTCAGATAATCCGACACATCTCCCGTGTCCCGAACGTCGCCGGAAGCTATCACCGGGATCGACAATGCATCCGAAGCGATCGGGATCACGTTCCGGTCGGCACTGCCCGAGAAACCCTGGACCACCGTTCTCGGGTGAATCGTCACATAGGATGCCCCGGACCCCTCGATATCCAGCAGCATCTTACGAAATCCCGGCTCATCGAAGTTGCGATAAGCCGATCTCATCTTGATGCCCACAGGTACGGAAACGCTGTCGATGAGGGAAGTCAGGCATCTCAGGAGTTTGTCCGCATCCTTCAGCAAGGCCCCTCCCGAACCCTGCGACATAACCTTCCTTTTCGGACATCCGGAGTTCAGGTCGATCAAGTGAAAACCCATCTCCTCGAGCTTCATAGATCCCGGTCCCAGATATTCCGGGTCCGATCCGAATATCTGGGCTCCGGTATATCCCGAAGGCTGGACAGATCCCACCAGTTCACGGGTTCTGGAGGACTCCTCGTAAAGACCCCTTGAGCTGATCATCTCGGTGAATGACATGGGGCAGCCGTATTCGTGGAGAATCGTGCGGTACGGGTGGTCTATGGCTCCGGCCATGGGGGCTGCAATCAGTGGAGGTTCGATCCCGATGTTGATCCCCTTCCTTCGGATTTTCAGGATCGTGCGGTCCGATGTCATAATGGCTCGGACCGTTATCCCCGGGAATCTATTAAATAATGACCTGCCGGTTCACACTTCGTGGGAGACGAAGGAAAAGGAAGACCCATCGGACCGTTCAGACCCGAATATGCCAAGATCTGGATAGTGATCGCAATAGCCGCCGTATCCACTGCTGCGATCCTGATAAAACTATCATCGAGCCATCCGCTGACGATTTCCTTCTGGAGGGTCCTGATCGCATGGCTGATCCTTCTTCCGTTCGGGTTATACCGGATGCGAAAACCCGAAGAGAGGCCCGGCCTGTACCTGATATTTTCCATGATCTTCGTCGGATTGGCACTGGCCCTCCATTTTGGGATGTGGATATGGTCATTTCAATACACCAAGGTATCAAGCTCGGTCCTTCTCGTGACCACCCATCCAATATTCGTTGCGGGGATCTCGTACTGGCTGTTCAAGGAAAGGCTCGGAAGATGGGCGGTTGTCGGGATCGTGCTCGCGCTCCTGGGCTCGGCGATAATCGTCGGTGGTGATTTCTCACTTGAACCAAGCGCATTGACAGGGGATCTTCTTTCACTTGGAGGGTCACTGATGGCCGGTGTCTACATCCTCTCCGGAAGCAGGTTCCGAAAGGAGGTTTCTCTGCCGGTTTACGCGGTATTCGTTTACGGATCGGCCGCAGTATTCCTCCTTGCCGCCGGTATCGCTATCGGCGTGAAATTGGTAGTAGCGGATCATGTGGAGTATATCATATTCGGGGGGCTCGCGGTGGGTCCGATGCTGGCAGGACATACGATATACAACTGGGCGTTGAAGTACGTATCTCCCACGGTAGTGTCGGTCACTCTGCTCGGGGAACCAATCGGATCGACGATCCTTGCCCTGATACTGCTTGCCGAGGCTCCATATCCGGGATTCTATCTTGGAGCGCCTGTGGTGATGGCTGGAATATTCATGGTTGCGAGGTTTTCGGGGAGAAACCGTTCCGGATCCTGAAGTAGGAAATAGACCAGCGCGGCATCCTGCCGAAAGATATTTCATTCAGCTACACATTTTTGGTACGGCCTCATCATAC
>JBLIRG010000107.1:0-6459 GCA_049472195.1 Thermoplasmatota archaeon | reverse complement strand
GTCTTCCTCCCCTGGTGTCCAAGTGAGGATGCCCTCTGGGGTGACACCGGCGCCGGGAGGCGCGCCTGGTTCGAGTTGGAACTGAAAGACCTGGCCTGGATCGGGGTCGGTGGCGTTAACATCGAATCTGAACAGGGTTCCATGATCGAGTTCAAGGTCGTCCGGGACATCGACCCAAATCGGCTTGTCCCTTTCATTCTCTATTGTAAGGTCGAACTCATGGCTTCCGAAGAGTCCACCAGGATCATAAACGGTCACATTGACCCACCAAACTCCCACATCGTAGGGCCCAGGCGTTCCCTCGAGCTCTCCCGTTTCATTGTCGATGGTCAGGAACGAAGCATTGGTATAGAGCTCCCAGAGGAAGTCGGTATCACCATCCGGATCGAGCGCTTCGTAATCGCGGTAGAACCTGTCTCCCTGTTTTCCCGTCTTGATGTCGAGGGAAGTGATCCGGGGAGCCTGGTTGACCCCGATGACGGTCAGCTGGAAGGAAGTCGAGGTTGTGGTATCATGTCCGTCATCAACTATGACGGATACATTGACAATTCCCACGTCATCGTTCCTCGGTATTCCGGAAAGTACTCCCGTGTTCTCGTTGATGGACAGCCATCCCCTGTCCGGTATCATCGACCACTTTATTATTCCCTGACCGTCATCCGATGAATTGTAATCAACAGAATATTCGATACCCTCCGTTGCAAAGAGCACGTTCTCTGTTGTAATATTGGGAGGTGTGTTCTTCACTCTGATCTTGAAATCGTGTGAATCCCTGTGACCTTTACCATCGGTGATCTCGACAAGAACGTCCCATGGACCAACGTGGTTGTTGTCCGGAGTGCCATACAATTCATGAGCATCTTCATCCCAATTGAGCCACGGGGCATCGAAGGACGCTGTCCATGATTCGGGTTCATATCCGAAGTTCCAATACCCGAACCGGTACTCCTCGTCCTCTACTGCTGTTGTGTCGTCGATGAATGGTCGTATCTGGACAGGAGTGTGGACCATGAAGCTGCTGGTTGTTGATTCCGTTCTGACAGAATAAACCGTGATGTTCTCGAAGAAGAGATAATCGAGTGGAACCTTGAACGATCCTCTGTATATGCCGGTGTTTGCTCCGGTCTCCCTGAGTACTGTGAGCATCCTATGTGTCGTATTTCTGTCGCTGGTGGAATTGACGAAGGCGAGGTCGGCCCATGAAGGATTGGAATCGGTTCCCCTGACCTCCACATATACCTCATCATCGAGATCGAACTTGTCCCAGATTGTCGAATAGGAACTGTCCCTGAACAGTGTGACCCCGACGACCGAAGATGGTCTGAAGGGATAATCTATCACCAGGTTTGTTTGTTTCGTTGGGTCCTTCCATGATACTATATGAACCCCGTCGAAGTACACTGCCTTCGAAGAGATGACGATCTTTCCCTGGTATATGCCGGTGCTCAGGCCAGTTTCCCTTAGAGAGATCCTTAACTTCCCCATGGGGCTGTCCCTGAATGTTATATTTACCTTGGCAGCATATTTGTTCGTTGCGTTGGAATCCAACCCCGTAAGCTGGATATAGGCAGTTTCTCCGATATTGAATGTGTTCTGCCTGATGGAGTAAGCGTTATCTGAAAATGTCATTATGTCATAGACCTCTTTGGGTTCAGTGTTTCCAATACCTGTAATTACGTAAGCCCTGCCATGATTCCCGGAATATCCGGGTGCCCCGATAAGAATATCATCAGCATCATCCCCGTTGTAGTCGCCAATGGATATGTCTCGGCCAAGATATGTTCCGTTTATTCCAAGGAAGGAGGCGTCGCTCAGGGTAAGATTGAGATCCTCAGACCATCCCGAACTTTTTCCAAGGATTATGTCGATCTTTCCCCTTAGGGCCCCATCTATCCTGTAATATTGTTCGCCTATCATGAGCTCCTCTATTCCATCTCCATTCACGTCATCGATGATCTCAATGGAATATCCGGCATAGGATCCGCGATAGGATCCGATAAATGAAGCATCATTGTCGGAAGTATTGTATTCACTCTGCCATCCCGATGATGATCCGAAAAAGACATAGACATTTCCCTCCTGTGAGGGATTCGACATGACAATATCAAGAATCCCATCACCGTTCAGGTCTCCGGAATCCACATCAATACCAAAGTAATATGATGAAGCCCCTTTATCATCTACGAAATGGAGATCGTTTTCAAGATATGTCATCTTGGATGACCATCCATTTGCCTTTCCATAGAATATATTGACCCTGGGTTCCCCTGCCTGATATGCATTGGGAGTACTGATATAGAAATCGTCGATACCATCGCCATTGATGTCGCCCAATCCACCGATCATCCTGCCATAATAGTAAGTGGATGATCCGGATCCATTGCTGAAAGCAACATCAAAAGCCGAGACTGGTTGGTCCTTTTTCCATCCCGTGGTCCTACCGAAAAGCAGGTAGGTTTGCTCGGAATCGTAGTAATAGTAAGAACCTACCAAAAGATCGGACAATCCGTCGTCGTTAACGTCTCCTGCACCGTTCAACATAGCTCCGAGATATTTGTACTTGGTCTCTCCGATGAAAGACGCATCACAGGTGTCGACGGAAGCGTTCTTTGACCATTTACTAGAACCCCCAAAGAAAATGAAGACTTTACCATAATAATTTGGACTCCCCCCAAAATATCGAGCACCGACCGCCAGATCATCGATCCCATCCCCATTCATGTCACCCGGGATGGCAACGCTGTATCCGAAATATGCGTTTCCACCTTCGTAGACTATCGAAGCATCGGAATTGGAAAGATTGAAATCCAATACATCTTCCTCAGATCCCCCGAACATGATGTAGACCTTTCCCCTGTAACTATTGAAATAAGGGTCTCCGATCACGACATCATCAAAACCATCACCATTTAGGTCTCCGCTCATGGATATCGAGCTGGCTGTGTTGGAACTACCGTCATCTCCCACAAATGATGCTTCAGAGACATTTCCTATTTCAACATCCTTTTCAATAGGAATTTCCCGGGTGGGTTCACTCCCTTCCGTTCCAATACCACCCGGAAGGAAGGCGGAAAGCCCTGATACCACAAACATCAACACTAAGCCCAAAGCTGCGAATGGCGATTTCACTTTATGTCCCCCTAATCTCGATTGATGGAATATCCATTCCCCGGCGGTCGGGTCCTGACCACCGACATTTGGAAAATACCCATTATAATATATAAATAACCACTGTTAAATCCATAAATTTTAACTTGGTGTATAAAAAGTTTTTGTTTTTCCATGCATATTGTATGGTATCTACATGATTATTTTAGATTCTCGTTATCCGATAATGGAACCGTGAATTTGAGCGCTAGGATTGGATCGGAGGGAACTGCCATCAGATCCGGATCTCTGAAAAGACTCGGAATGATGTAGCATGAATTGTTGATCAATTCATTCTTCGATATCCTTTGTTGTAATTTCAGCTCCGGCAATTAGAGAATCCAACGGATCCTTTTCTTCTTCAGGCATATCCATCTGCTCGAGCTCTGCGATCTGTTCCTGCAGGGACCCTTTGAGTTCCTTTGCAGTGATCTCTCCTTCCTCGATCTCAGGAGCAGGTTGTCCGTATAGGCCCTCGTAATCAGGTTGATGGTATCTCTGGTCCTTGTCATGAGCGTGTGCTTCCGTCGCAGAAAGAGGAACCGACGAGACATCGTTTTCCGGTTCATGTGGTTTCATATGCTCGCGCTCCCACTCCTGCTCTTTCTTTCTCATCTCCATCTCCTTCATTATCTGGGCTGCTTCATCGTCAAATTCATCCTTTTTCTTGACCTCTACCTTTTGATCTCTCTTTCTGAAGACGAAGAACAGAACAACAGCAACGATGACGATCAGCACAGCCGCTCCAATGATCAAGATGAGAACAAATTGGGATGCTTCCTCTTCACCCTCGAGAACCTCCACCGAGAAGGTTAATGTGGTCTTCTCGTATCCGTCCCAAACGCCTACGGTGATAGAGTGGAACCCGACCTGGTCATCCTTTGGTTTCCACTTTATTGCGCCGGTACCCTCGGAGATATCGATTCCCAACGGTCCATCTTCGATGGTATACATCAGAATGGTTGAATCCTCGGGGTCAGTATCGCTTGCTTTCACCCGGTAGGTGAACTCGGAACCGGTTTTTGCGGTCTGGTCAGGGATATCTGTGATCTTCGGAGCATTGTTGATCCTGAAGGACCTCACTCCATCTTCGTTTGTCCCGTAGGTGCAGTGATCGAAAGGGATCACGGACCAGTAGTAGGTCTTTCCGGGTTCGAGAATCGAAACATTGAGAGAGGTTCCCTGGTAATCATCGAGGAAGAGCGCTTCCTCCCTCCTCCCCTCCACGAATGCCTGGTTCTCGTGGATATATATCGTGAAGGAAAGCTCCTCGTCTTCAGGGTCCAGTCCCTGCCATGTCAGTTCAGTGGCCTTCGATGGAGTTCTTCCCCCGTCCTGTGGTCCAAGCAGATAGGAGGTGGGCGACTGGGTGGGGATCACCTTTATGAAGAATGTGTAGGTGGCGAACATCGCACCGTCAGATGCCTTCAAGTTGATCTCTATCTCGTCATCGTCATCTTCGAACACCAGAAAATCAACATCCCATTCCAGAATTCCCGACCTCAGGTTAATGTCCATATCCGAATCCGGATCGGTCCAGACCGTGTATTCAATATCGTCGCCAACATCCGGATCGGTAGCATTCACATCGAATTTGAATGAAGTACCATGGAGCAGTTCCAGATCGTCCGGGACATCGAGCCATATCGGTTTGTCCTTTTCATCCTCGATCGTTAGTTCGAATTCGTGGCTTCCGAAGAGGCCTCCTCCGTCATAGACTGTCACGTTCACCCACCATACGCCAACATCGTAGGGCCCAGGCGTTCCCTCGAGCTCCCCCGTTTCATTATCGATGGTGAGAAAAGAGGCATCGGTATAGAGTTCCCATAACAGATCCGTATCACCGTCCGGATCGAGCGCCTCGTAATCCCTGTAGAACTTGTCCCCCTGCTTTCCGGTCTTGATATCAGCCGAGGTGATCATCGGAGCTTGGTTCACTCCGATCACTGTGAGCATGAAGGAGGTCGTTCCGGTCCCTCCCCTTCCGTCGTCAACTATGATGGAGATGTTGATAGTCCCAACATCGTTGTTACGGGGCAGCCCGGAAAGCACACCATTCCTCTCATTGATGGAGAACCACGAATTGTCAGGGATAACATCCCATGTCATGTCCCCCTGCCCGTCATCCGAGGAGTTGTAATCGACGATGTAATCCACTCCCTCGGTTGCAAAGATAACGTTCTTTGTTGTGATGTTCGGAGGTGTGTTCTGAACCTTGATCTGGAAATCGTGTGAGTCAAGATGCCCCTTGCCGTCGGAGATCTCGACCAGCACATCCCATGGTCCGATATGATTGTTGTTAGGTGTTCCGTAAAGTTCCTTATTCTCTTCATCCCAGTTAAGCCAGGGTGCATCGAAGGAAGTGGACCAAATCCCGGTCTCGTAACCGAAGTTCCAGTATCCGGACCTGTATTCCTCGTCCTCCTTCGCCTTTGTGACATCCTGAAGAGGCCTTATCTGGACAGGTGTGTGGATCATGAACGTATCGAGGAAGGTAGGATTCCTGACAGAAACCACTGAGAAATTATCGAAATACGAAAGTTCTTCAGGGACCTCGAAGCCTCCGATATAGATGCCGGTGTCCACACCAGTTTCCTGAACTGAAAAGATGTAAGTGATGGAGGTGTTGGTGATGCCGCTCAGCCTTGCAAGTGCCTTGTTCGCGGAACCCGGATCGGCATCTATGCCGCTTATCCTTGCATACCCAGTGTCACCCATGTCAAGCTTATCGGTCGGAATATTGCCCTCCGGGTCCGAGAAGATTTCCAAATCGAAAATCGTTTCGGGTCTGTTAGGTGGTTCTATCAGGATATTCGATAATTTCGTCGGATCCTTCCTTGAATATATTTTGACCGTATCGGTATATGTCGTGCCTGGAGGAATGGTGAAATCACCCTGATAGATCCCAGTATCCTCTCCCGTTTCAACAAGTCTCAGTTTCTTCAGGTTCAGTGGACTGATTCCGAATGAAATATTGACATTGGCGAAGTTCTTCCTTGTGGTGTTCGAATCCAATCCGCGAAGCTCGATGTATACGCTCTGTCCGAGATCGAAGCTCGAACTTTCTTTTAAATGATCCTTATCCGAATATGTTTTCACAGAATATACTTCCAGGGGTTCCTGGTCCAGCAGCTCCGCAAAGAGCAGAAAGCTATTGACCGGCGTGGCCGTGAATAGGGAGGTGCGCATCACCAGGGCCACGGAGCCGAAGAACTGGTGGGTCTGCAGGGTGAGCTTGCCCCCGAGGGCGGACTTGTCGTCGATGATCAGGACCTCGATGCCGAGCTTGCCGAGCTCGATCGCCGCGCAGAG
>JBLIRG010000106.1:0-6755 GCA_049472195.1 Thermoplasmatota archaeon | reverse complement strand
GTCCTGGGCGGTGCTTTGCCATCCACTCTGGTGGACTGCACTTCGCCTGAGCCGAGAATCCTCCGGCAGGGAGCTTTGTCCCGATCGGACATACTGCTCTGTCTCGATGAGGATGTCGGTTGATGCGTATGGGGTTGAAAAAAAAGCATATATTATCTGCAGTATTGGTCCTTTTCTGCAGCGGTTTCCTTGTATTTGCCGTTATTACAGAGACCGACCTTTTGGATCGTTCTGATAATGGTGATGATGATGTGGACGAAAAATCCGGCATATCACATTTCTATTCAATTGGCGATTCAATAACCTCCGGTCATCCCGATCATCAATCGGCCGAGGAAAGGGATGGGGTCGAGAAGGGAGATGAGACCTCACAGTATCAGTATTATCTGGGTAAACTGCTGAATGCAACTTTTACCAATCTTGGGTGGGGAGGCCAGACCACGGTGGAGATCGCAGAGAGGATCGACAGGATCCCCGACAACTCAGATGTGTTTCTGCAAGGGGGATTGAACGATGATCCCAATTCGATTCCAGCCCAGACAACCTTTGAGAATTTCAAGGACATGTACTCATCTCTCACGTCAAGGGGATGCAGGGTTTATATACTGTCGTTGACACCCCATACCGTCAGAAACTGGAGTGAAACATATCAGGAGGTGAATTCGCTTCTCAGGACATGGACGGACAGGGAGAAGATACCGTATTTCGAAATTTACGATCTGCTTCTTGCACCCGGTTCAACTTATCTGCCGAATCCCGAATACTTTGCTGATACCGTTCACCCGAATCATTCGGGATACCAGCTGATCGGGGAGATGATATTCGATAATTTGTGATCCTTGGGATTTGGAAAGGATCATGATGCGTCTGGATAGACGGATGATATCAGATAAAATGAAGATGAACGGATCGAAAAAGAAGAAGACGAGGTGATAGGATTTGGAAAGATTGGTATACATATGGGGATTGAATGCCTTGAGACGGATTCAATGTTCACCTCGTCCGAAAATTGATCGTCTACATTTTGGTATATAACTTATCTTCAAATTCTACGGATGGTATAATAACAGATTATATGGAGTATTTTCAGTATTATTTTGTAAAATTGCAGGAAATCGGTCGAGGAAATTCAATGGGGATATGGCAATATTTCTTCCAGTTTAGATAATATATGGTGCTCCCAACGGGACCAATGGATCGTAATTCGATCGACGATGAGCCAGATCCGTGGGCCAGACAAAAACCGATACAGAATGGTGGATGATCAGTTTTTGTCGTATCCGAACATCATCAGGGATCAAAATCGAGGATGTGATCCATTTGAGGGTAGAGTATGATCCCGTTTAGGGAGCACGGTTCTTGATAAAAAAATAGAAAAGTGCTCCCAACGGGATTCGAACCCGTGTCACCGGCTCGAAAGGCCGGAATGATTGACCGGTCTACACTATGGGAGCGTATTGAAGTCAGGTCTTCCCAGAAAACAAAGTCATATTTAAGCATATGTCAGAAGCGGAAATCCGCCGTCCAGGGTTTTTTTCATTGACAGGAAATCAGCGGTTATCTCTTTTATATCACTTATTTGTTATAGTAAACGCAAAGGTTTCGACAGAACCAATCAAAGGGAGAATCTCGGGATGGGTCGCGACTTCGCTGGAAGGATCAAACGACAGGAAGGAATTCAGAGTAGATGTAACAATTCTGATATAGTCCATGGGAACGGCTTCGGATCGAATTTCACATCACTCAGAGGTTTCTGAAATGACCAAATCCCTCGGCAAGGGGCTGGGTGCCCTCCTCAGAACGGGTGAGGGAGAAAAAACGGAGACCTCGAATATCACGGAAAAGAAGCTGGAGCTCAACAGAAAGCTGATCGATATCAACAAGGAGATCGGAGAGCTTCAGGGCAGGATAGATGAGAAGAGAAAGAGCATTACCGTGGACATCATGTTCGGTCGTCCGGTATCAAAGGAAGAACTCGTTGAACTTGAGGAGAAAGCCAAGGTGAAAAGGGAGGAGAGGGATCTTTTACAATCCGAGATGAACATCCTCAAGAGCGGATCGTCGGATGCGGATGACATCAAGATCATGGAAGGTGAGACCGATCCCGGAATGGTCAGAAGATCAAAGGACATAGATCTCAGAATGGTCAGGGAGCTCATGCCTTTCAATGATAAAGTGGCAGATCAGAGCGAGGTAGCTGCGTTGGAGGACGATCTTTACCTTGAGAAACTCAAGATGGAGAACCATCCTTCCTCATCCCTCAATGCGGTAAAAATGGAATCCCTCAAGATCAAGGAAGAGGTTGCCAGCAAACCCGCATCCGGGGAGATCATGGATGATCATCAGGTTGATAGGATACCTGATGAAACGGATGAACGGTCCGAGGTTCCAGCGGAGGAACCCGCTGCCGAAACGGGGGAAGTTCCCGATATCGAGATCAAGCCGGAATCCGTAGATGCCGATTCGGAGGAGATCACCGCCGATAGTTTGGACATCCCGGCTGCAGATCCTGCCATGCCGGTAATTGATACGGATCCCCCTCATCTGGAGGAACCGTCAGATGAAGAGGCTGGGGAAACAGATGCTGCTGACCGTCCCGTTGCAATAGATGAATATGCCGAAGGGACCGATGTGATCGTGTCGGAGGAAGGCATCGATAAGGACCTTCCCGATTCAATAGAAGAAATCCATGAGGAGATCAATGACGTTCATGAGATCGACAATATAAAAATTGCGGAATCTCTCATGAATCCGGGAAAGAAACCAGCTGTTCGAAGGCTCAGAAGGGTCAAGAGAACAATCTCCGAGCATTCACCTGAATATCAGAGGGCCTTGTTCACCACGATATTGAAGGCGAACGAGATGATGGAGAGGGGGCAGATACAGGACGCGATACAGGTCCTCGAGATGATATACATGGACAATCCCGATGACGATGAGGTCCTGTATCATCTCGGAAATGCTTACTTCATTACCGGGGATCTCGAAACCGCCTATCAGCATCTCAAGAAAGCAACCAGGCTCAATCCGGGATCCTTCAGGGCCTACAACAATCTCGGTGTTATCCTCCAGAAAACCGGACATTTCGAGGAGGCCATAAGGTCTCTCAACCATGCACTGGAACTGAACCAGAAATACGAGAGATCCTGGTACAATCTGGGTTCGCTCTTCATGGAGCTTGATCCCCCGCTCCTCAACGAAGCGGTCATTTTTCTGAAGAGGGCCATCGAGATAGATCCCGATTATCAGAAGGCCAGGGATAAGCTCAAATTATGCAGGGATATGCAGAAAACCCTGTGACGATTCTTATCTGTCCAGCAGTTTTATATATGTTTATGCTTGATTGTGAGCCAAGGTGAGCCTCGATGGTACGGTTGTACACGATTGCTTTGTCAATATTCACTTTGGTGTTATTATCCGTTATCATAAGTCCCGGGGGCCAATCCGCCGAGGCATCTCTGCCCGAGGATTATCCGGTCAATTTGTTCGGGGATTACATAGAACTGATCGAGAACACAACCACATTTCGCGATTTTCTTCAACCCGGAGATACGGACAGCTACAACATTCGACTGCAGAATCCGTCATTCCGGCAGATCCGCTACCGGATAGACCTTCAGAACATACCTGACGGATGGCTGGTTTTCCTCAACGACGGTGGAAGGAGCGAGATCATCACACTTGATCCCGGGAAATCGGCATCACTGGACATGTACGTCAAGAACCCGAGCCTGGGAGTGGGCAATATCCTTATCAACGTGAGCGACACCGAGGGATCTGAATTCTGGCCTGTAACACTTCGGATAATATGCCAGGAGGGCCCCCTGACGGTGGCCGTAACTGGGAGCTCCTACGTACTGGACTACGACCATCCGGCCGAATTCGACATAACCCTCGAAAACATCGGATCGGAACGGCTGAACGTCTCGATGGACCTTGATCGGGTCACTCCTTCCGATGAGCGGATCGACGAAACCTGGACCGTCGTATTCGAGCCCAGGGATCTTCAGCTTGTACCCGGTGCGGTCAAGAAAGTCAGGGCCGTCGTCTATCCTGACAGCAATCAGAAGCAGGTTCTGACCACATTCGTCGTGGCCAACGTTGACGATATCAACAGGCCGTTCATCTCGAAAACTTTCACCCTCAACGTCCAGACGATCTACGACCTTCACACCAGTGTCAGACCTGCCGGTTACGTCAAGGCCGATATCAACTCGGTTGTCGAGTTCAACATCACTCTCGAGAACAGGGCTTCATCCACCGATTTCGTGAAGGTCGTGGAGTACTACAGGCCCCAGGGATGGCCTCCGATATATTACGACGGATTCGATCCCTCTCAGGGAACTTCCGTTTCTGCCGGACAGGAGAGGATGTTCCATCCCGTAGTGGACGTGCCCGCCTATGCCACGGCCGGGAGGCATGATATAATCCTCCAGGCCGTTGGCTACACGAATACTACAGAGATAACGCTGAGGATAGAGGTGGGCAGGGTAAGCGGGATATCGGCTCTTCACCAGGGCGGCGCCTCGGAGAAGACCTACCGCCTGACGACAGGTGAGAACCTCCTGACGTTCAAGCTTCAGAACAACGGTAATTTCTTCGATATGGTCAGATTGAACCTTGTGAACAATCCGGTTTGGACCTCCGCATCCTTCCATTCCGTCCTGGTCGGATCGGCGGACGTGTTTGTTCCGGCCTCGGGGGCCGGGACCATAAACGTATCGGCGGATATCAATACCACTTACATGATCGAGGGCGGCACCGTAAGAAACATCGCTGTAACCCTCGGACCCCGTCAGGAGATCTCTATCAGGACCGTAATCACGGTGCCCGGAGATACTTCTCTTCAGACGGGCGGTATCGTTGGTATTCAATACCAGTACAACAACGAATCCCTTCAGGGTATCTTCGAGATGCCCCTGAAATTGCTGCTCGTTGACCTTGAGATCGTTGATCTGGACGGTGATTCACGACCGGATATCGAGATATTTCCGTTGAAGAGCGAGTACGGAAACGGCGAGGTAATCAATTTCAGGTTCGGAATAAAGAACAACTATCCTGAACCCACGGAGGATGTTGATTACGTCATTGAGATGATAGGGGTGGAGCTCACAAGAGGAGATCTGGGCGCCATTCCGCCAGGTGAGACAAGGACATACAACATCACATGGAAGACCGATCTATCCTCGGAGGGACACAAGGTAACGCTGCGTCTTGAGAGCGACGATTATCCGAACCCCCCTTCAATCCAATCAGACGAAGAGCTGAAGATAAAGGGAGGAAGGACACTGGGAAATTTCAGGCTCATGGCTTTATGGCTGTTCCTTATCGGATTGATAATCACATGGCTCGTGATAATGTACGTCATGGCACAGAGGGGCCTCAGGAAGAAGGAAGAGGAGAAGCAGAGGGATTACGAGAAGGTTTACGGCAGGGCTCCCCGGTTGGATATGGATGATACTGAGAGAGGATCCCTGGGCCCGTCAACGAGATCCGGCAGGAGGTCCCTGGAGAGATCGAAGCGGGATTCCCTTCCCCCGGTGGATACGGGAGAGGAAAAGGGAAAGAAGGAAAAACCCGGAAAGGGAAAGAGGAGGTCCGGGACCGCCAAGAAAAAAGCGAAACCCCTCGGCCGGGAACTTGACAAGGGATCTGAGAATGAGAAGATCAAACCTGAAAAGAAGGGAAGGTCCGGATCTTCGAAGAGAAAACCGCGATCCGGAAAGAAAACAAAATCCGATGAACCCCCCCAACTCGAGGAATACGAGGTCCCCGATCCGACGAGCAACCTGTGAATGCCAACTCATCGAGGGGAAGGGATTAAAAGGCCTTCTCCATCTGGGGTGTCCGTGAATTTGAGATCGGCCTCGGTTGAAAGCTACGGCTGCACCATGAATCAGGGTGAAGCCAGGGCAGTGGAATCCCATCTGTCCTCCATGGGTTACAGAATAATCCCGGCAGTAGACGGACAGGCGTCTCCGGAAGCGGATATCCTGGTAATTCTGACATGCTGTGTCATAGAGTCAACAGAGAGGAGGATGATCAGGAGGATCCGCGAGCTTGCGTCAACCGGAAAACAGGTTTACGTCGGCGGATGCCTCGCATCGATCTCGGCGGAGGATCTGATCGATGAATTTCCAGGATTGGGAATTCTCGATACCATGGGTCTTGGAAGGCTAGAGAGATCGATACGCGCCGATATCGAAACCGCAGGTCCTTCCATTGACGGCAGAACCCATCCGCTTGATCGCGTGGATCAGATAGTACCGATATCAACCGGCTGTCTGGGAGCATGCACCTACTGCATAACCAGGCTTGCCAGGGGATCCCTTCGATCCTATGAACCCTCTGATATCGTCGGCAAGATAAAGGAAGGGATATATCTTGGGAGGAACGAGATACTTCTCACCTCCCAGGATACCGGGGTCTACGGTCTCGACAGCAAGTTTGAGCAAGGCAGCAATCTCGGATCTCTCCTCCGGTATATTCTGATCGAGGTTCCGGGAGATTACAGGATCCGGATCGGAATGATGAATCCCGGAAAAACGATTGATATAGCCCAGGATCTGATTGACGGCATGGATGACCGCCGCATATTCAAATTCCTGCATATACCTGTCCAGTCCGGATCGGAGGCGGTGCTCAGGGCCATGAGGAGGCCGTACCGTCTGAGGGATTTCCTCGATCTCGTATCGGATGACCCCGAGCTGCGCGCGGAAGCGATGCGCAGACTCGGCGACCTTGAACTCGAGGCC
>JBLIRG010000105.1:0-6837 GCA_049472195.1 Thermoplasmatota archaeon | reverse complement strand
GAGGGCCCTTACATTTCTATGTCCGAAACCGTGCCTTCCAGGGTCAGAAGATCCTTCTTTATTCCAATTCCCGCCGAAAAACCGCCCAGTCCATAACTGCCGCCTTTACCTTTCGACACGACCCGATGGCAGGGGACCACAAGCAGGTAAGGATTACCCGCCATTGCGCCACCAACGGCTCTGGCACCTCCCGGAACTCCTGCCCTTCGCGCGAGGTCGCCGTAGGTTATCAGGTTCCCGAACTTCAAGTTCCTCAATTCCGAATAGATCGATCTCCGAAAGTCCGAAATACGGGAAGTGTCCAGATCGATCGTGAACACATCGAGTTCCTTTTCAAAGAAGCTGTCCAGCTGTTCAACCAGCTCATAATAGGTCCGTGCCGTATCCCCTGACTCGGGTTCGCGACAGGTAACTCTTTCATCATTTCCCCTATCCATCGATAGCGATAACAAACCTTCTTCCGATATAACGCCTATCAGATTCCCGATCGGGGATGCGTAGTCGAAGATATGGAGGCCCCCCGGGGATCCCTCCGGCAAGTTCACCTCTCCCGGTAAGCATTTTTCATCTCATTCACCATGGAGGATACCGATTTCTCTATGTCCTCTTCCTGTTCCACCATGGTTCCCGTGACTATGATGTCCGCCCCGGCAAGAACCGCTTCCCTTGCGATCTCCGGGGATCTGATACCCCCCCCCACGACGAGCGGGATATTGACTCTTTTCCTGATCTCGCGAATCATATCATACGGGACGGGATACTCAACCCCCGACCCGCCCTCTATGTAGAAAAGCTTCATCCCCATGATCTCGGCGGAAACCGCATATTTTACGGCCGTATCAATATCCTCTCTCTGGATCAGATCCACCTCTCCGACCTTCCCGACAAGCATTCCGGGTTCCACAACGACGTATCCGGTGGATATCGGTTCGACTCCCATATCCCGGATCTTGACCCCTCCCTCGACGGCCTCCCCTATGACCATCATGGGATTTCTTGAGTTCATCAGGCTCATGAAGAGAACCCCGTCCACCATGTGGGAGATCACGTCCGCGGAAGCTGGAAAGAGGATCACGGGTAGATCCGTTCTCCCCATGATCTCATCCAGAGTCGAATCCAGCTTGTGCTGGTCAACTCCTGTTGTGCCTCCAACTAGAATGATGGAAGTACCTCCCGCCTCGGCCTGCCTGACCATCTCGAGGGCTTTTTCGGGTGTCTGCCGATCCGGATCGATCAAGGTGACGTGAAGCGGGCCGGACACGAGCATCTCCCTTATTTTTTTGAATACCTGGGGCACGCAAAGTGCTAGCAAATGTCATTATTTAAACCTTTCAATTATATGAAGCGATGATCGCTGAAAACTGCCTGTTCAATATCAAGGACAGGCAAGCAGCCTGGATACCCAATATATATCAAGAGAACGATATCCGATTACCCGCAATGATGAAGGAGACCTAGCTGATCATTGATGACTGATGGGCGAGCTGAGCGGGAGGTATGAAAATCAACCTGAACAATTACTAATTGATTTTCATAGCCCCGCATAACAGAAATGTCTATTTGGCGCTCTGTTGTGCTTGGGCCTTGTCATCTACGGTGACAAGGTCAGTAAAGAACCGAAGGCGGAGCCTGTTCTTTGCGACGATCTCGAACTTGCGATTCAATGTTGAATCGACGGTAGCAAGTTACGAGATAATCCGGTATGAAAACTGATCATTTACTAGGCATATTGTTTTCATACCTGCGCACACCGATTTTTCCAGACGACGCTCTTGCGATGCCGGATCTGTAAGTAACGTTTTGAATCGATTCGGGTTATTGACCAGAATGCTACGGATCGATCCGCATCTTCATCAGCATATCCCAATCCGCATGATATTCCTGCGGGCCCCTGGAGGAGAGGGACAGAGCCCCCATCATGTTTCCGAACCCGGCTGCCTCTTCGGAGGAGTATCCGCGGACCATTGCGGAATAGAATCCGCTCCTGAATGCGTCCCCCGCTCCCGTAGCATCGACAATGCTCCGGACAGGATGAGGGCGGAATATCCGGACACCGTCCCGGGATATCAATGCGGATCCCTTTTCTGACAGAGTAACCACCGACTCATCGATCAGATCGAACGCCTCAGTGAACCTCGGGATGCCGAGGTCTCCCTTCGGACCTTCATCCCACCCCATGATACTGCCCAATTCGATCCATTCTCCGAGATTTCCGAAGAACCTGTGGCAGTTTACAAGGGATTCTTCCAGGGACCCCCGGTCCCATCTGAAGAATATCTCCTGACCCGGATCAAGGGATACAGACACTCCCCGCGCCGAAAGCATCTCTGAGCACCTCCGGGCAAAACGGGGATGCGAAGTTGCGATATGGCAGAAGGCCAGATCGCCTTCCTGTGATAAGGGTACATCGATCTCGGCCTGGCCTGCCATGGCACCCTCCATGAAGGCATATGCCTGATTACCCCCGGGAGCAGAGAATATGATGCACGTCGGAGTGGGGAGGCCGGGATCGACGATCAGGTGTTCCAATCCGATTCCCGCTGCCGCCAGTCTATCCCGATAATCCGGATCAAAATCCCTTCCCACCACGGAGGACAGTGAAACATCAGTGTCGAGTTTCGCACATCCCAGGGCAATGTTGCCCCCGCAGCCCCCGTATTCGACGGATGCGGATATGATGGGAACGGATACTCCAGCGGATGGGAGTTCCGGTACTGAATAGATACGATCGATGTTCAGGTTTCCGCATACCAGGATCCCCCTCCTGATGCTCATGAATGTTGAAAAGGATATGGCGTTATATAACTATTCATATGAGGCAAATCCGCTCATGTGCCGTAAACCGGGCAACAAAGGTTAAAAAGAAGGGCCGTATACATTGCGTATTCCGGGTGACGTCATGGCCAGCATACGGAAAGCACCTTTGTCGATGAAAGACCGGTTCCGGAGGAAGGAACCCCCGAAGGACAAAGGTGATGAGTCCGCGGATGGTGGAGGGAAGGATAAGAAGAGAAAGCTTCTCCACGAGGCGAGGGCCCTGGGCCTTGACTTCATCGGTGCCATCATCGTTCTTCTGATCATCGTCGGAGCCCTATACGCTTATACTGACAACTGGCCTCCCCTGGTTGTCGTCCAGTCCGGATCAATGCAGCATTCGGAGGAAGTATCCTATCTGGGCGTCATCGATACCGGCGATCTGGTCTTCGTCAAGTCAGTGGGAGAGAGGGACAGGGTCATACCCTACACCGAGGGGAGAGCCCGAAATTATCGCACATACGATTCTTACGGCGATGTGATCATATTCAGACCTAACGGGGAAAAAGACCGTACTGCCATCATTCACCGGGCTGTTGCATATCTCGAATGGAACGATACCACCTACAACCTTCCCCTTCCGATAACGGATATCGATCAGAGCCTGAAAACGGATCTCAATCAGCTTGAGCTCAGCTCACAAAGCAGATCCCACCTGAACGAGAGGATCGGAATAGTCAACAGGTGGACACTGGAGAACATTCTCAATCAGTATCCCGATGATCCCAACCACGATATCAACAGCGGCATATTGAGGAACGGGGGATACCCGCTTTCAAATTATCTTGATTTCGTACCTTTCTCCGGCGAAGCCGATGTGGGACAGATCGGCTCGACAAGGTGGAACATAACGGAAAACAGCCAGTACTTCGAGATCGCCGAGGTGAACGGAAGTCTTGTCCTGTATGCATTTCTGAGAATGGGGGGAGGATTCGACGTCGATCACCTGGATCTGGAGCCTGATCAGAGAGGGAAGATCTACGTCGAGGATTACGAATGGCCAAATAACAACAACCTGATGATCAACCTGGCAGACATACTGGATAGTTTCAGGAAGAATGACAAGGAGCCTCATTCCGGGTTCATAACCAAAGGGGACAAGAACGACGGGGTAGATCAGACCTCAAATTTCGCAGGAACCGATCAACCTGAATGGATCGAACCTGTGGAAAAGGACTGGGTTATCGGAAAATCCGTGGGGGAGGTTCCCTGGTTCGGTATAATCAAGCTCAAACTGGAAGGTAAGAGCGATCCTCCGAATAACTCCGTCAGGAATCTATGGATCGCCATAGCAGTGATCATCGCTCTGCCTTTCGCAGTTGACCTTCTCTATAATCTAGTATTCAAGAGGAAGGATGACGAAGAAGAAGAGGGCGATTCAGATAAGTCGCTCAGAAAACGGGGCTGGTTCAAGAGAAAAAAAACCGAACCTGAAAAGAAAACCGATCCCGGAAGCGGCAGAGGAGACCGCGGGAAAAATATCAACAGATCTTCCGAGGGATCTGCCAGATTGGCTCCGAAATTGCCCGGTCAGAGAAAGAAGTGAGATCGGGATGGATGTGTTCGGAATTAGATTCTGATGGTTCAGCTTGGGGCATGCAGCGGCCCGCATTGTTAGGGATCTCGTATCACTCGGTTGTGGCATTGTAGAATATCTGCGCATCCCTCGGATGATATTCTCCCTGTCCTTTTATCGTATAGGATATTACAACGGATTCTCCCGGAGGGATCACATCTATGTTCCATTTCAGGATGGTCATGCCCTCGGGGGTCGGTTCGGTAACCGGATCGGACGTGAATCCCGAACCCGAGAAATTCTCGGGTATGATATCCTTCATCGTCAGGTTCATGACGGGCTGGTTCCCGCGGTTCCTGTAAAGAAGCTGGATGTTGTAAAGACCCTCGAGCGATCCCTGTTCTATGGATTTGCCCACGGAGAACTTCCTCAGGACCTGATGCGTTTCGATGGTCGGGGCTCCCGCCACGTCCTGTCCGGAGATCACCGGACCGGACAGATAGGGTCTGGCATCAACCTCGGCCGGTGATGTTATGGTCGTCTCGGGTTCCGGCCTGAACACCCTGGTCGTATAATAGATATTGATCCTCTCGGACCTGCCCAGCGGCCCCCCGTATCGGGACAGATCGTCGATCCTTATGAAGAGCTGCTGATCCGCAAGTGGACCTGCTTTAACCGGTTCGACGTGTACCCCGATGTTGTCAGTAAGGACCTCTCCTTCCCTCTCGATCCTGATCGATGAGGGAGAGGGAGCCATCAGGTATTTCGGAAGGGAATCGCGGATGAACAGCTGTTCCAGCTCGGCATCCCCGGTATTCTCGATGGTCATGGAGACCCCGACATCGGTTTCCCTCTTCGCCTCTACCCTTTTTGTATCGAAGGATTTCCTGAACGAGAGTCTGGCGGGATAGAAATCCCCGCCCTCTTTCTTCATCTGGAAGGTCATCTCCTTGTGGAGGCCGGGTATCACGTTGAGCAGAAGGTTCTTGATGAAAGAAGGACGCTCCTTGTTGGTTATGACCCACGAATCGGATTCCCATCTTCCCTCGGGGGGAACGAATACTCTCGGTCCGTCGAGATTGACGAAAACCTCTCCGGACCTCGGATCCTGCACCTCGACCCGGAGGATCTCAACCTCGAATTGGGATGTGTTCTCGACCACGAACCTGCATATCCACTCGCCCGGCTCGTCGGTCTCATCCGCCTCTATGAAATACATGTTCCTGCACATTGCCTCGAAGGAATCTACGATTATCGTTGTTATCAGATCATCGGCGCGGGTCCTGATCTCGACGTCGCCGGTCGGTATCCTGTCGGGTTTCTGCGGGTCGAGATCGCCTTCGTAGCGAAGGATCCGGATCTCACCAGGATTCAGATGCGGTATCTTCCAGAGCAGTTTCCCGTCCTCTATCATGACGTCTTCCACTGTATCTCCCGGGAAGATGATATTTCTTAGCTCCTTGGGAACGGCCTTGGTGATCAACAGATCCTTGTAAGGGATCGTGTGAAGGTTCTTCAGGCCCAGCTGAAGGCCCACATGGGATGATTTTCCGGACACCAGGATCAGCGATTCGGGATAATCCGGGTGTGTGGATATCACCTCCTCGAGGGCAATCGTCGGTTCCATTATGTTGATGCCGTACTCCCTGCTCTCCCTCTCCTTGGGATCCAGTTCCTTGGCGGTAAGCTCCCTGAAATCCAGATACGCAGACTCACCCTCGGAGCGGAGTCCCACGGAGATGTCCCACAACCGGTCCTTCTCGGATCGGTTCTCCACGGAAACTATCCCCACTGCCTTGTGATCGACAACGCTGCCGTCGGCGGCCAGATGTGCTTCCTCCTTCTCCCTGAAATGGATCATAGCCGAGGAATCATCTGAGAACCGGATATTGGATTCCTCGATCTCTTCCTTGATGATCTTCTGCTTGGTGATCCAGTCCTCGTACCTCTCGTACATCAATGCTCCCGTTTTCGGGTCCATTTTGGCCCCGACCTTTCCGAAGCCGGAATCCGCCTCGAGTGTTGTGGTGCCGGCTTGTAAAGCGTAGTGGTAAGGCTGCCTGCCAACGAGCTTTCTCTCGACATCTATTATCTTTTCCTCTTCATCCATACCATGCCCTCCAGACGATGAACCTCTTTGGGATGCTCCCTTTATGGTAATGGTTATTGAACGATAAATATATTATATATTGTTTTTTCCCATCATACGATCGGGAGCCTTAACAAAGCTGCCGATCGATTATATTCGAGGCTGCGGCCCGAAGGATCAAATGGACGTTTGATGATGTTGAAAAAACACCTGTCTTCGTTTTCGGTCAACCGGCTTGTTGGAGAGATCCAGGCGGTCAAGGGGGCCAGATTTCAGAAGGCATACCAGCTGGATTACGACACGCTGATACTGAGATTCGCGGTTCTGAAGGAATCCCTGAAGGAGGGAGGGGAGTTAACCAGGGGAATCAGGGATCTCCTTCTGGAGGAGTCGGCAGATGAGGAGGCGGAAGGCATCT
>JBLIRG010000104.1:0-7145 GCA_049472195.1 Thermoplasmatota archaeon | reverse complement strand
AGGATCCGCAGTACTTGAAGAGCTTGCCGATGGCACTCCGGTAGTACCAGATGTGGAAGAATACCATGATCAGGGGAAACACGAAAGAGGATCTCCTCACGCCGATGGATAACAGCACGAAAAGCCCCGAGAGAGCGTGGAAATACCATCTCTCCCGCTTCACTCCCATAACGAGGAACAGCAGTCCGAAAGAAACGAACACCCACTGAAGCGGCTCGCTCATCACGACGTAATTGTAGCGGATGCTGAATGGCAGGAATCCTGCGGCGGCCGCCCCGATCAGACCGATCCTCCGGTCGAAAAGCTCCCTTCCTACGAGGAAAACGGCGAGAACGGTAAGCGACGAGAACGCGGCCGCGAAGATCCTCGCAGAAACGAACGAAACACCGAATACCTTGAACCACAGGGCGAGGGCGTAGATGAATATCGGAGCCCTGTATACGCCCGTGGAGGAATCGAATATCGACTCCCCGTCGGACACATCCCTTGCGATGGAGGCGTAGATCTCCTCGTCGGGCTCCAGGGGAAGGAGGACGGCCGCGGCCATCCTCACGGCCAAAACCGCCGAGAACAGGACCAGCAGTGGCCAGTACGCTTTGGTAAATGACAGGATCCGGTCTCTCTTCATGTTATCAACGGTTCTCCTGTCCGGGTGAGGCGCGCATGTCGAAGTGCATTCCGAAAAATGTTAGCTGGAACCCGCCCATCAGAACCAGCAGCGACAGGATCTCGCTGAGGATCAGCGACCCGCCGAAATAGTACTTGTAGAACGGGCCCCCGATTATCCCGACGATCCCCAGAACGATCATTATGAAACCGAGGAAATAGAAGAAAACGAGAGGATGAAGGCTCAGTATCATGTACTTCACGATCATCCTGTAGAAGAAATCGCTCAGGAGCAGCTTTGAAACCTTCCTTATGTAGGTGCTGTACCTTATCTTGGATTTCTCCGCGCCGTACCTGGCCGGAATATCGACGTCCAGCACACGAAAATTGTGGATGTTGAGCCTGACTAAAAGATCGTTGCAGTATCCGTATTTCTTGTACATCCTGTCGACGTTGATACCCTTCACCGCTTTCGCTCTGATGGCTGAGTATCCGTTCTGGGGGTCCATTATGTTCCAGTAACCCGACGAGATCTTGGTCATGAACGTCAGGATCGCGTTCCCGAACAACCGAAACGGCGACATTCCGAATTTGTAGGGATCGGCGAGAAGCCGGTTCCCCTTGGTGTAATCGGCCTTGTCGTCAACTATCGGATCAAAGAGATCGGGGAGGTATTTCGGATCCATCTGGTTGTCCCCGGCCATCACGGCTATGATGTCCATGCCGTCCTTGACGGCTTGCTTGTAACCGGTGGCTATGGCCCCGCCGACCCCCTTGTTCGCCTTGTGCCTGATGTGGACGATCCTCTTGTCCTTCTTCGCGAGCATCTTGACGACCTCTCCGGTCCGATCCTTGGAGCAGTCGTCCACTGCATAGATCCGATCGAGGATATCCGGCATGGAGGACAGAGTGGGCCTTATGAGGACCTCCTCGTTGTAGGCCGGCACCACAACTGCCACCTTCTTGTTCCTGTACAACTGTATCCCATCCTGTGAAATTATTACAATTGCTTTAAACTATCCCACCACGGGGGGCGGGGGTTATCAGACAAGGTTCGAAACTTGCTTTCGGACCTTGAGTAAATTCATCCCATCCTTTTGTGAAATAATAACCATTACTTACAACCTATTAACCGTGGGGGAGGTGGGGGTTATTGGCCAAGGTTCGACATTTACTGTCGGACCTTGAGAATCTATCTCTGGAATCCCTTGAGGGGATCGTACTCGAGCTTTATCTGATCGTTCTTCTGCATGTAGGACACCATGTTCCCTCCTATGTGCCTTATCGCCTCGAAGATGATCCCGTTCAATATCACGAATGCGGCAAGAAGGAGAAGGGAAAGGACCACGAGAAGCCCTCCCGGGGCCAGGAACTCGTGGTTCGGATAGTTTATCCTCGCGTAGATCCCGGAAGCCACGGCTCCCAAAAGAAGAAGCGATCCCAATATCATGGAGATCCTCAGGGGGGAGTTGATCCTCAGCCTGTTCATCCAGAGGGACAGCTTCGCCATGAGCCAGTTCGTGAGACCGATGTCATCGGGTGTCAGCTGGCCGTAGATCGCCTTCATGGGAACCTCCTCCACCCTGAACTTCCTCTCATCCGCCTGGACCAGCATGAGCTCCTCCTGCTCGATTCCCGCATCTGCGAAATCGAATTTGTTGAAGGTCTTTTTATGATACGCCCTGTAACCGGACTTCCTGTCGTAGATCGGCTTGTTCACCTTCGCCTTTCTGATGGACCGGGTCATCCAGTTCCCGAGCCTCCAGCTGAACGTCTTCCTGCTCTTCCCCTCGTGGGTGAATCCCTTGGATCCGATGACTATGTCGAACCTGTCCTTGATGACCGGCTCCGCCAGGAACGGTATGACGGAGGGATCGTACTGACCGTTCCCGTCGATCGTAACCAGAACGTCGAACTTCTCCTTCCTGGCCCAGGAGAAGGCCTCCTTTAGCGCGAAACCCTTCCCGATCTCGTTCTGAAAGGACGCCACCTTCGCACCGGCCTTTCTCGCAAGGAATGCCGTCTCGTCGCGGGATCCGTCGTCGACGACCAGAATATTCCTCGAATAACCCCTGCACAGGAGGACCACCGAGGGAATGGTGTTCTCGTCATTTCGGGCGAGGATCGCTATGCCGATCCGGGCCTTTTCGGGAAAGAGGGTAATATCTTCCTTCATCTCCACCACTCCTCATAACTCCTCAGTGCTGGCCATCATCCCCCGGACCTTCTCGCTCAGCACGTTCAGCGCGTTCATTATTATCCCGGCGCTCAACAGCAGCAAACCTATTCCCCCGGACGCCAGAACTATGAAAAAGGCCACGTAATCCAGGTTCGAAGTGTCCACGAAATGGTTGATCTCGTAGATCCCGGCCGAAAGCGCGACGAGAAAGAAACCTCCCGAGAGGCCCCCGTAGAACCTGAGCGGGTACGTCTTTCGATAATATTTCAGAAGATCCCAGGGTGATTTCAGTGGAAGCCTCAGGAGATGGGGTTTCTTGTCCTCCCGGCTTTTAAGCGTCTCCTTCTTCTCGACCGACAGACCGAGGCTCTGGCCTATGCTGATGGCCTCGTTCTCCCCGTATATGTCCTTGGCCGTGATGTTGATCTTGGAGAAGATCGATGAATCGAATATCCAGCATTCGATATCCTTGGATTCTTTGGATCCCTCGATATCCGAGCTGATGAACCCCATCGCCGATCTGTTCTTCGACGAGAGGAATGAGTCGATCAGCTGGATCACATCGACGGGATCGATGGTGGAATTCCCGTCATAGATCACCAGCACGTCGAACTTCTTCTCCACCGCGCTTTTTATCGCCTTGTCGATGATCGCGTCCCATCCGGTCCTCTTCTTGTACTTGATCACGAGGGCGCCCGAATCATGCGCGACATCCGTTGTCCTGTCGGTCGATCCGTTATCGATGATGCATATCGAATGATCGAAATCGAATCGATTGGAGATGTACTTCCTCAAAAGCATTATCTTCGAAGAGATCAGCATCTCGTTGTTGCTGACCGGTATACAGATCCCCACATGCATTAACAGTTCACCCGGTACAGGTTCGTTCTTCGTATCTGCGATAACAACATCGGCAACGGACTAGATATTGATTTTCATATACCGATGGAATGAAAAGCAGTTGTTCGTGTCTATTCACGGACGTATGAATTTCAGGGATATTTCAGAAGAAGGATCCTTCGGACGCTGAAACATTCCAGATCACCGTCGCGTTCATAACAATCTCTTCGGTTCATTTCCCAACACACCTGGAGCTGTATCCAAGTGGGAAAAGAACTGCAAAATTATATCGATCGCGCCTGATATGTTAAAACGGATCGAACGATGGTGGTTCCCCTGTCAACAATCCTTGTCCATGGAGGAATGATCCTTGGTCTTGATGGGATAAGATAGGATGCTGATGGAAAGCCTTTTCCTTGCCATGCCGTGATGTTCATCTTCTTCCATTCTCATCGGATAAACAGCCCGGTGCTCCTTATATAAACATGAGTTCCAAATTCTATAATATTACTAATAACAGATTATTTCCCGCATTATTTTTGTTATCTTCCGATTCCCAGCACGTTTACCCTGAAACCCGCCTCGATCCATCTCTGATGATCAAGAATGTTCCGTGAATCCACCATGTTCTTGTGTCTGACCAGCAGTTTCCTGGGATCCACATCCCTGAATAGATCATGATCCGTGATCAGTACGATGCAGTCGGTGTCCTCCACCGCCCCGTCCAGATCGCCGTATCCGGCAAGCGGATCATAGAACGAGACCTCGATACCCTCGCTCTCGGCTATCCTGGCCACCTTGAATGCGGGGCTCTCCCTCGTATCGTCCACGTTTCCCTTGTAGGAAACGCCGAATATCGTGATCTTTTTGATCCTGTACCCGTCGATGATATCCTTGACCAGCTTCATCACGTGGATCGGCATGAAGGTGTTTATCTCCCTTGCAAGGTTGACGATCTTCGAGTGTGACGACTTCTCCACCATGAACCAGGGATCTATGGCTATGCAGTGGCCTCCCACCCCGGGACCCGGACTGTGAATATTGACCCTGGGATGCTTGTTGGCCAGGTCAATGGCCTTCCAGATATCGATTCCCAACTCCTCTCCTATCAGCGCGAACTCGTTCGCCAGCGCGATATTGATGTCACGGTAGGTGTTCTCCATCAGCTTGACGAACTCCGCTGTTGTTATGTCGGTCTCGAACATCCTGCCCCTGACAAACGACCTGTACAATTCCACTGTGAAGCGGGTCGAATCATCGTCGATCCCGCCGACGATCCGGTCGTTCTCCACCATCTCCTCTATGGTCTTTCCCGGTATGGCCCGTTCGGGACAGTGGGAGAAGAAGTATTTGCCCGCACCGGATCGATCCAGGATCGGTTTGATGAAATTGTGGGAGGTTCCGGGCGGTATCGTGGACTCGATGATCACGGTCTGGCCTTCCTTCAGGACGCTGCTCACGGACTCGGCCGCGCTCTTGACCGCTTTCAGATCCGCCAGTTTCATCTCCTTGTCCAGCGGTGTCGGAACCGCGATGATGTAGACGTCGCTGGATAACAGGTCCTCTCTGGCACTGAATTTACCCGACGCCTCGGAGAACAACTCATCAAGCCCTGTCTCCTCGAAATGCAGCCTTCCCTCGTTGAGGGACCTTACCACATCCCCGCTGATATCTACGCCCGCGACATTGTGCCCGCTCTTCGCGAACAGAAGAGCCGTTGGGAGCCCAATGTAACCTAGCCCAATCACACTGATGTCCATGGAAAATACCACCTGGAAACAAATCGAAAATCATCTCTTGTTCAGGATCTTTCGGAATTCCCTCTTCTCCTCCTCAAGGGACTCAAGGATGGACTCGATCTCCTGCTCGATCTCCTTGAGCCTCTTGACGGTATCGGAATAGAGTTCCATCTCGTCCTTGAAATGGACCTCGTCGAGATCCTTTATCATCTCCTCCAGGGAGATTATCTCGTCGAGATCATCCGTCAATGAATCATCCTTGAAACCGAAATTTGACGGTATCGCAGCCCGGATCGAACCCTTCAGATCGTTTCTGATATCCTTCCTCTGGGGAGGTTCATCTATCCCTTCCATAAAAAACCACATTATTGGATGTATTACCTTTTATTTAACGTTTTAATTAGATATATGTCCATAGTTGTCACTGAATACACCGTACCTCCCATCACAGCAGCTGGCTCCGTTCAGTGACAGCGTAAGAATTCCAGAAAGAATTCGCATCCATTATACGGTGTCACCCCATCCAGCCGAAGCTGTTCAACTCAGGCATTTGCCACACCAAAACATGTCATAACGTATGGATATATAAATAAATCCCTACAAGTATCGTTTATTGAAGAATAAAGGGATAATTCATGAAATCTCAAAATCACTCCAATTGTTTTTCATGGCTCACGCTGGAATGCACGCGTGATGAACCGTACATCCTCCTATCACCCGAATTCAATTCAGATAATACGGCTCGTGTTCAAGTAAAAACGGTCTGTCCAATAACGGAACGTGGAAACTCATTTCTCGACCGCCACTGCGAAAGCCGCGGCAGTTCGCTCCGAATGGGATATGGAGATCATGATGCGGAAAAGTTCGTTGTATTTGGAGAGTTCGTTCCTCAGGATCACTTCCGGAGGACCATTCCCTCCGACTATCTCGATGTCCTTCAATATCAATCCCGAGTCACGGGAAAGTGAAAGCGCCTTGATCACTGACTCCTTTGCTGCGAACCTGCCCGACAGGTGCAGGATGGGATTCTCCTTTCCATCGCAGTAGACCAGCTCGCCGCTTGTAAATATTCGTGATCTGGACCTCCCGGACAGCAACTTCTCCATATTGTCGACATCCACTATATCGATCCCTACCCCCGCTACCTCGCCCCTCATATCAAATCCCCTTCATTGATATCGGGAGGGATCATCTCCTCTCCTTCCAGACCGGGGGGATCCATTTGCGCCTCCTCCATGCCGGGGGGTGTCATTTCCTCTCCCTCCATAATGGAGAGATCATTGTTCTCGTCCGGCAAGGCGGGGGGATCCAGATCGTCCTCCTCGTCCGATAGGTCCATGTCCTCGTCGACCTCCGCGATTACCGGACCGTCAACGGCCTCCTCACCGGGGGGATCTCATCCGTTTCCTCCGGATCGATCTCCCCTTCCTGATCACGCTTCCCGATGACCAGTGCTATCACGATAGCAGCGGCGACCATCATAACGACGGCCGAGAATATCAACAGCATCATCAGCGAGAATCCCTCGTCTATCACGTCCACATCCCGCGTCACCGTTATATTCACGTTGCCGTTTACATCCTCGACGATGAACCGGAAGTGAAGCGTCTCATGGCTTCTCTTCCCGACCTTTATGGAAGCGGAATAGAAATCACCGTCTCCCCTCATGGGCGAGAGATCATGCTCGTCGTCATCGAACCAGTATTCCACCGTGGCGTTTGCCACACCGAAATTGTCCCTGGCCCTGATTATTATCTCGAAATCATCGCCGTATCTGGCCT
>JBLIRG010000103.1:0-7799 GCA_049472195.1 Thermoplasmatota archaeon | reverse complement strand
GACACCCCCGGTTTCACCGGAAGGTGGATGGTAGTGGATTATACCCTGAATACGGATGTGATCCCTTCGCGGGACGTCCTGGCCATACAGATGATGGATATTGACCTGTCACCTGACAACGACCAGTTCACATATGTTCCCGAGTATGATATGGCAGTTATCCACTACGGGACCACCTACATCGGTCTTTCTTATTTCAATTCGATAGGACCTCAATTGATGGGCCACAATGCGGGAGAAATGACATCATCCGTATTCGACGGCGAGGACGCCATCTACAATCACATGTCCAATCCAAACAACCAGTCCACATCAGCAACCCGGCAGAACTGGTACATGGATCTCGTTGCCAGGGTTCCCAGGAGTTCGTTCCCCGGGGAAGCCCACGTCTCATTCGTGATCGTCGTGGGATCATCACTGAACGAATTGCGGAACGCGGTGGAGGATGCGAGGGAGGGGATCAGGGGGAAATGGGAAAGCACCCCTCCCGAGGGATGGCAGAGGGGCCACATCGATATCGTGGCCGAATACAGAGGGATCCAGTGGCCCCTTCGGGATATCCAGGCGTCGCAGTCCAGGATGTTTGGCGGCAGGGACCTGGTGGAGGTGGAATTCGACATAACGGGGGAACGGGAGATCACCCTTCACATCAACACGTCGCAGGAGATCCCGGACCAGGGATCGCTCCAGTACAGGATATCATCCGTCAATCCCATCGGATACTTCGAGGGGGACAATGCCTGGAGCATCAAAGCGGACAATACAGGTCCGGATATCCTTCTTCAATCGGATGTGGATCCCGGGGAATGGGGATCCGGTACCGTCGAGGTCACCGCAGTTCCGAACGATCACGGGGGATCGGGAACGGAATTCGTGTACATGAGCGTGAACGGGGGGAACTACTACCAGGGTTCCATTGTCCAGATCACCGAGGATGGGGACGACATGGAAGTATCAGCCTACGCGATCGACTACCTCGGGCAGAAGGGACCCACGGTGAGGATCGCCGGTATCAGGAACGACGGGACGCCTCCCGTGATCGAATCCATATCCACGATCCCCGTAAATATAACCGAGGATTCCCGGATCACCATCTCCATAGCCGTAAAGGCCCGCGATCCCACATCGGGACTCAACCATTCCACCGCCGAGTTCAGATGGGGATTCGACACGGCGACCTCCGCCCCGGCGGACATGAGCTGGAACGGATCCGCCTTCATCGGGATCATAACCAATTCCTGGGATGCGTCCCAGGGCAGGAACCTCGCGGTATCGGTTGATGTCGGGGACATCGCCGGCAACAGCATCACCCGTGATCACATCGAATACATCGATCCCGTGAACGATCCGCCGGAGTACTCGATGGTCTCGAGATCCGATCCCTGGCAGAGGGATGAGATCCTCATCGAGTTCATCGGGGAGGATCCCGACGGGGACCTTCCCCACTTCGATCTGATGTATTCCCTTTCGGAGACCGGAGGGTATGTCGATATTGATGACTCGGACATCCAGAAGAAATCCCCGATCCTGTACACGGTGAGGATCCCGAGGATAGATCATGAAGGTCCGATCTACATCAAGGGATCTGCCAGCGATGGTGAAGCGATTTCCCAGATGGATACGATACAGGTTCTGATCGATCGGAAGGCGCCGAAACTGATCTTCGATCCCCCTACAACAATATGGTCCCACGGCCTGATTTGGTTTGGATCAACCGACAACGGTTCTGGTGTCGATTCGGAGTGGATCATGATCAGCGGATCGGGACCGGATCGTAAGATCGAAGCGAATTACACTCATATCGATGAAGATGGAATATACAATGTGTCAATATTCTCTCGGGACCTATCCGGCAATGTCGCATCCCACAATCTGGGAGTGTTGAAGGTCGATATCACCGCCCCCGAGGTTGTCGAGGTCGTGCTGAATCCCGAGGAGCCCGTGCCAGGGGACGATCTCGAAGTACATATCCATGCCCGGGATGAAATGTCGGGCCTTTCGGCTCAGGCAAAAATTATATTCACCACGGGTGAAGGCCTGACGATGCAGGGAATGGGGCAACTTCAAGACAATATATATTCGATAGTTTTCGAGGACATTCCTCCGTCTCCAATGGGTTATTTTCAAATCAGCATTCAACTGATAGATAATTCAATCATGATAATCCCCTATGTTTTCGGCCCCTTCTACTACAAAAACACGACAGATGATTGCCCCCTCGAGATCACATACCCGGATGAGATCGAATCCGGGGAATCATTCTGGATCAACGTAACCCATGACGGTCCGATCACGTTCCATACGATCTATCCGGGAGTATACTGGGACTGGATCCTTACGCCGAAGCGGACCGAGGGAGACACCAGATCATATCAGATGCCTGCCCCGTATGCCGGGGGGGAAATACGATTCTTCGTCGACTACGGGGGCGAACGGAACGATCTATCGTCAAGATGCCCTGAGGAGGGATGGTTCACCATCGAGGTGACCGGAGCGGAGGATCGGGACGGCGACGGCCTGGAGGATCACTGGGAAGTGGAATACGGATTGGATCCGTCGTCTCCAGACGACCCGGACAAGGACGGGGACGAGGACGACCTTACCAACATCGAGGAGATGTACAACCTCACCGATCCGAAGGACTCCGATACGGACGGCGACGAGATGCCCGACGGATGGGAGGCGAAATACGGAACGCTTCCCTTCAGGGACGATCCGAACGACGATCCCGACGGAGATGGCTGGTCCAATGTTGCCGAGATGGTGAACGGAAAAGATCCGAGGGATCCGGAGGATCATCCCGAGGAGGCCAGGAACACGCCCTGGTACTGGATGGTCATGATATTCCTCGGACTGATGGGAATAATCGGGTACTTCGTCTTCCAGATGTTCAGCAGGAGAAAGCTCGAGGACGATCTCGAAGAAGTGGACCGATCCGCCCGCGAGGATGCGGATGCCGAGGATTGGGAAACAAATTAATATTTCCGGCGAATTTCACGGGGAAACTATTAGATATTTAATGACATATGGATAACGAGCCGGAAGGAATGTGATCATGAACCAGAAGGATTATCAGTTAGCCCAGATTCTCAATATCATCAAACGCGGGCAGCAGCTAGTCATTCAGGCCAAGAGGCAGGGCGTGGACACCGAGGTGTCCGAGGAGCTGATAAACGAGGCGAGATACGCCCTCAAGATGGGGAAGCGCGACCAGGCGGTGGAATACGCCAAGAAGTGCATGCTCGAGGTGATCAAATCCAAAAGGGAGATCGATATGAAGAGCCTCTCCAAGGAAGGAACCCTCGAGAGCCTTACCAAATCCGAGCTGAGGCAGAAATGCCAGGAGCTTGGCATAGACTCGGTCGGCCTCAAGGAAGAGCTGATCCAGAGGATCAAGGATCACATCAAGAAGCTCGAGAAAGGGGAGATCTCAGAGGATGAGAAGCTCAAGGAGGAGGTGGAGGCCCAGGTGGAATCCGGGCCGGAGGAGAAACCAAAACCCGAAGCCCCCTCCGAGAAGCCCTCCAAGAAGGATATCACGGAAGAATGGAAACCGGAGGACGATTCCTCCGAGATGATACCCGGCCTCTCGTACCTCATCGAGGAGCAGAGGCCCAAGAGGTTCTTCGAACTATACAAAGCCCTTACCGACGGGGGCATGGAGGGATTCGCGGTTTCCCGGACCAATCCCCGCCTCATATCAAAGGCGTTCGATCTCGATACGAAGGAATTCTACTGGCTCACCGACAGGGAGGTCAAAGGGCACAAGAGCGTTCCCCCTTCCCTGGAATCGATCATATATTTCATCGAGGAGTTCATGGACAACAACTCCTCCGGCGTGATAATGCTTGACGGCCTGGAGTATCTCATCGGCAACAACACCTTCAATCCTGTGATAAGGTTCCTCAGGCGCCTGGTGGACAAGGTATCGACTACCGAGTGCATTCTGATCGTATCCCTCGCACCGGATACTCTTGATCCAAGCCAGGTCACCCTGCTGGAGAAGGATCTATATCCCCTGAACTACCTGAAGGAATAGGATATTCTTGAACCGGGATGCCGGCAGGTCAGATACCGGATATCATTAACCCGTATATCCCACCATTTCCAGAAATGCCGATTCCAGATCCGCTGATTCGGAAAGGATCTCCTCTGTCTTGTCGGTTCTGAGTATCTCTCCCTTGTGAAGAACCGAGACGGTGTCGCAGATCTCCTCGGCCAGCGGCAGAATATGGGTGGAGATCAGGATCGTGCCTCCCCCGTCAACGTATTCCCTCAGGTAATCCTTGACCTTTCTCTGATATATGGGATCGAGGTTGATGAACGGTTCATCCAGTAAAAGAAGGGGGGGTTTGTGAATGAAGGCCGATGCCAGCATCAGCTTCTGCCTTGTTCCTTTCGAAAGATCCTTGGAGATAATATCGGACTGCCCCTCGATATCGAAGAATGAGAACCATCTGTTCTTCTCCTTGTTCGAGGGCTTGAGGCCCCGGACCTCCATGGAGAAATCCATGAATTCCGATCCCGTCAGGAATGACGGGGGCATTTCGGCCTCTGGAACGATCCCGGTGAAGGCCTTGATCCTGAGATCCTCGACCGCCGGGTTCAATCCCATCACCCTGATGGATCCCTCGTTCAAACGGACGGAACCGAATAGGGATTTCATCAGGGTGGATTTACCGGCGCCGTTGGGGCCGATCAATCCGTACAGCGACCCCTTTCTAACCCTGATATCCACACCCTTGAGGGCCCTGACGCCTCCGTAGTTCTTGCAGGCTCTCGAGACCTCCACGGTGAACCCGCCGATCTTAGGAGGCTGCCAGCCCCTTCTGGGAGAGAGATCTGCCAACTATTCACTCCTCCCTTTGTAGAGGATCATCCCGAAGGCGAATAATACACCGATAAGTATCATCACCATGATCTCAACCATTCGGTCGGTTATCCTGAATCCATCGTCCTTCTTCTCCTCATCCGGTTCTATCGTGATCAGGGTCCGGACGGGCTCGGTCGTGTGGATCACATCCCTTGCCCGAACCTGGATCTCGTGCCGGCCCGGCTCCAGGAGCTGTAGGTTGATCGAATACCTCCATGTGATCTCGCCCTGTCCGGTCTGTTTCGGGAGTTCCTCCCATTCGGAACCATCTATGCTTATCTCAACGGCTTTGATCTCTTCCCTGTCGTATGCCGTGCCCCATATCTCACCCCTTTCCTCATCCCTGGAATAGGTCTTGTTGAACTCGGGACCGATTATCGTGCAAACAGGGTGGGAATCCTTTATGGGTTCTATCCCGTAGTAAGCGTGGAGGAAGTTCTCCCATAGATGATCCCTGGCAAAATCCGTCTCATCGTATCTTGGATCGTACTCCGTGGGGAGCTGTCGAAGCTCGAGCTGATTCGCCTCCTTGTTGGGGAAGTACATGGTCAGACCTCTGGCATTGGGATGCAGCCCGTCCGCCCTTGACCTTATTATGAAATCGTTCTCGATAACGTCCTTCACCTCGTCGCACAAGGTCAGGATATCGGAGTTCTTGGGGAACGCATCGGATATGAGGTCCTTCAGTTCCTCAGTGAAATCGATCACATCGTACATCGGATAACCGGTGATATCGTACTGGATCAGATTGACCATATCGTAGGACTGGGCGTTGTTCCTTGCCCAGAATATCTGAAAGAGGTAGTCCAGACCCACTCCCAGGGATGATTCCTTTCCGAGTTCCTCGGAGAATCGATCGAGGATCAAGGCCACGTCGTTGATCTTTGACATGTCGAATGCTGCCATGGAGATCCCGGTGCTTACCTGATCGGCAGGCTGGGGATAGGACTTGACGTATTCGTCCACGATGACCTGGGCCAATTCCTTCTCTGACATCTCGGGATTGGATACCAGCGGACCCAATATCTCCGTATAGGGCCAGCCGTCACCCGGCTCGGAGAAACCGGAAGCACAGACGGTTGAAGCGAAATCCTTGATCTGATACAGGACTGCCATCTGGGCCATGAGGCAGGCATCGAATCCCAGGAGTTCGATCTTCTCGGATCCCCGGTGAAGGTAAATCTTCTCGAGGGCGTATTCGACCTCGTCAATATCGAGGTGGTCGTGTCCGTCCTGGTTCGGAACGGTCTCGTCCCAGCAAACGCCCCAGAAAGCCCCTCCGTGGTCCCACAGCACAACCGCATAATTCTCGGCCGGGTAATTGTCCATGGACCAGATCGTGAAATCGATGAGTTCCTGGGGATCTCCCATATTGATCTCTCCCAGTATCTCAACCTCCTCCGATCCGATGATGTTTCGATCCGAATCCTTCTGGATCAGAAACCTTCTCGTATCCGTCCAGTCTCCGTTTGTTTCATCGTCTGCATCATCGCTTGTTCTCCACCTGTCGAACTGGACAACTATGTTGACCTGTTCCGTCGATCCGATCAGCTCCATCTCGTTGATATCCTCTATGCCGGCGGATTCGAGATTGTTATCCGCTGCAATATACACGATGAAGGTCCATTTGGCAATTTCATTCTGATCCTCCTGGGCGCTGAAAACAGGCAGCAGGGTCGCGAGGATCAGAGCGGGAATGATGGCCGCAGCGGTCATTTTAGCGATATTCAAGCAGATCCGCCTCCGGATTCGTGATGGTATCTCTAGATATTCTGGATTTAATATCTTTTATGGTCTGATAGAGCAAAGAGAGTCGCATAACATGACCAGTTCCGGATCGGCATCATGTCGGATCAACTCCCCGATGGATGCGGAAATGAGATGATGGAGGCGGTATTCCGGCAATATGACGCGGTCTTAAGCCATCATTTTGTTCGTTCATCGAATATTTCATATACCAAATGATATTTGAGGGCTCACACAGGAGTTGGAAATTCATGGAAGAACCAATCTGCCACATCGAGATAAGCAGGGAAGAGGAATACATCGTGGCACGCCTGCAGAGTGATCTGGGCGGGATCAGGGAATTCAGGTCGATCACATACGAGGGAACCCTGAAGATGGTAATAAACGAGCTCCAGGAGGAGCTTGAGTTCTCCAGCTCTCCGATGATCGAGTAATCTGCCGCTGGCCATACATGCTTCAAGTGGCAAGTTATTTATACGAAATGTTCATAGGGAGGCTTCCCTCGCGGGCATCGGATCCCGCGGGAGGTCTGGAACTCCCTGAAGGATAAGGGTTATATACCCGTCCTCTTTTAGGGGGTTTCACATCAACCGCATCCCTCGCGTTCACCCGTGAGCCGGCCGGACTGGCCAGCGCCGTGATCGGGTCCATCCAGGGATGTGAAAATTTGAACAAGGGTCCGAGAAACCCGGTAATGTCCGTGACCTCTTGGATCTTGACATACGATGATAGTGAAACTCGAGCGAATCGAACGTTGTGTGCAGGATGATGGAAAGCGTATTGCTTCTATCTGTCAATTCCGGTTGATCCTGCCGGCGGTCACCGCTTTTGGAATCCGATTAAGCCATGCGAGTCGAGAGGGTTCGGCCCTCGGCGGACTGCTCAGTAACACGTGGATAACCTACCCTCGGGTCCGGCATAATCCTGGGAAACTGGGGATAATTCCGGATAGGTCACCGATGCTGGAATGCGCGGTGGCCCAAAGCTCCGGCGCCCGAGGATGGGTCTGCGGCCTATCAGGTTGTAGTGAGTGTAAAGGACTCACTAGCCGACGACGGGTACGGGCCATGGGAGTGGTAGCCCGGAGATGGACTCTGAGACACGAGTCCAGGCCCTACGGGGCGCAGCAGGCGCGAAAACTTCGCAATGCGCGCAAGCGCGACGAGGGGATTCCAAGTGC
>JBLIRG010000102.1:0-7878 GCA_049472195.1 Thermoplasmatota archaeon | reverse complement strand
AGTGGACCAACCGCGCGGGCGACTGAGCTTCGGGGTAAGTACCGCCTCATTCATCCGAGGGACGCCACTGCCATCCCCTCACCCGCCCTGGCCGCATCCGCGCGCGTCGGAGGGAGGAGGTTCCGGGTGTCGGACCTCTCTCTCAGGAGAAGGAACGTCGAGATGGAGTCATTTGTCATTTAATCCCCGATCTCACCCTGTGCCCCGCATTCGGGGCACTTGACGACTCCGCATGCATTAGTGTCGAACACCTCGCCGCACTGGGGGCACTTGACCGGGATCAGCCTGGGATCGTTTATGGTCTTCACGATCCGATCCTCGGCATCGCTTATCTCCTTCTCAAGATCGAAACCCTGATCGACGAACTTGAGATCCCCCTCCGGATTGATGTACATGTAGAGGGCCTTCATCATCTCGTCGAAGGCCTTGGATAGATCGTTCGACAGGAAGTCCCGGTCTATCTGATCGATCTCCCGGAAGTACTTCGATCCCCTGCCCACTATGGAAGCCCACACGTAGATCCTGTTGTAGTCGTGATGGACCTTGATCTGCCCCAGAAGCGGGAACTTGAAAATGTTGGAGACGTTGGTCTTGTACATCTCCACGAGATGGTTGAATGTGGCCCCCTTGACGATCGCCATTCCCCGGAGATCCATCCTGAGGGGGACGTCCGTGAGTGAGGAGAGGACGAAGTCCCTGGTGTAGCGCTTGATGGATATGTGCATGATGAACAGGTCCGTCCCCTGCATCAGGAACGATCCCCTGTGGTAGTCCTCGTCGGATTTCAGGGAGATCATGGGATACCCCTGCTGGACGGTCATCCGGACGATCTCCCCGAAGAGCATCTCGTCCGTTCCTTTGGTGATCCTGTATATTGGGAAGCTTCCCATCAGACCACCTCCAGGTTGGAATCCATCCTGAGGATCTCCTCGAGGACATCGTCTATTATATCCATGATCTCGTCCACATCCACCGTGTAGGAGTCGAGGTCGCAGAACTGCTTTATGTTGAAGTAGACGGTGGTCCCGACGAAGTATGAGGTCCCGTCCTGCATGACCATGTAGACGCCGGGTTCCGGTGATCCCCTTACCATGGAGAGGGCCTCCTTCACCTGTCCGCCGAGGAATCCGGAGAGGTCCCTCTGGACCCCCTTCCACACCGTCAGGTGGCTGATCCCACCGAATGAGTAGAGGTCCCCCAGGTCCAGGTTGTGCATGGTCAGATCGATCCTGACACGCTCGGTCTTGCCCCGGTCGAACCTCGCCCTTATCGTGTTGATCTCGGTCTGGAGTTTGAGAAGGTAGTATCCCCGGTCCAGGAAGGTAGATATTATCTTCCCCATCATCATCGAGTCGAGGCTGCTGACCATCATCTCCTTCTTGTAGAGGTCCCAGCTCTGATCGTATAATTTGTCATATCCCACGTTATCATCCTCCGATCAGGATGGTCGATTTGATATAAAAATTGAGAGCTGGGATGCGGGTGCCGAACAATCTACTTTCATTGAAATGGATCTCATTTACTATTAAAAATAATATTCAAAAAACCTAAATATTCATAGAATCCCTTATCAGCCCGTCAGCGGGGGATGCAAATGAAACGCTCTGTAACAGTACTTGTCATAATCATATTGTCAATCTCAGGTCTGTTCATTATCGGACCTTCAGATGATGCGGAAGCGGGGGTATTCGCCCCGAAAGTTCTCTATGTGGATGATGACGGGATATCCACATACACACATCCAAATGCCGCATTCGCGGATGCCAACCCAGAAGATATCATATTCATCGCTCCGGGCAACTACCACATCGTGTCGATGTTCGGAAAAAGCGGTCTGAAAATTTACGGAAATGCCAGTCAGGGTGAAGTAAGGTTCACCGGATCCGTGGAGTTCTTTCCCTTCTATGCATATCAAAGCACGAACATATCGATCTCGGGCATCACAATGGAGGGACAAGGTATAGCCGCGGAATTGATCGAATGTGTGGACATAACTATGACTTTCATGAAGTTCAAGACAATGGGATCAAGCTTCCATACAGTCGGAATCAGGGATTCTACGCATGTTACCATTTTCTTAAGCTCGGTAACATCCGCTGTCAACAACGAATTCGCCTTCATGCTTGATAACGCTGATAATTTCATGGCTGCAGCAGTATCCGTCGCTATGTCCGGAACCAATTCAGGCGTTCTCGAAGCGGTAAACTCCGACAATCTCTATCTGGAAATTGAATCCGGAACGTACACGGGCGATATCCTGGACCTGCAGAACAGCTCCGTGGTTACTTCAAAGACCGAGGTCCCTGACGATAAGGTATCCGTGGACGGAACATCTAATATCTACGTCTATTTCGGAAGAAATATAATTGTCAGGGAGGAGGACAATCTGACACCACTCAAGGGGGTGGAATTGAATATAACCAAGGATGGAATTCCGATCTTCAAAACCCCGCATTTCGGAGGTCTCATGGATGTTTCCAACGAATCGGGTATGTTCCCGATCCTCCCGTCTCTCACTGAAAAGGAATTCAGCGGATCCAATACTCCGGCCTACATCAACAATTCCATGGAATTCTACCACAACGGATTGGATGTTCCCGGCGAGGTTGCGTTGAATGAAGTCGACTCCGGGACCACAGATGATCTCATCGTCCTGTTCCCCGACATGAGGAAACCCAAGGTTGCCGAAAATGTTTCTGCCAAGACCATCGATCACGACACCATCAGGATCCACTTTGACGCCTCCAATTCCACCGATGTGGATCACTACGAGATCTACCAGAGAGAGATGAGCGGATGGGATATCATACTCGAGACAGATACTATCGGAGATCACGACATCGACGGATTGATCCCGGCCACCGAGCACGAGTTCGCGGTGGTAGCTGTTGACGATGCGGAACTCAATTCTTCATGGGTCCATGTCACGAATACCACCGGGGATCCCGTCGAGGGAAGGCTCAACGGGACCATTTTATATTCGGGGGGACCGCTGAACGGCACCCCGGTGGATAATGCAACCGTTACCGCCGTGTATTCCGTTACGAACGAGACGTGGGAGGGGAACACTACATCTGAGGGATACTTCGATCTCGGGATCATTCTTTTCCAGGATTACCTTAACGTAACCGTGATCCATCCGGATTCCGTTGAGGAAGGGGGGAACGTAAGCGGATATCTCGATACCAGATCCACCATTCAGTTCAGGCAGGCTACGGAAGTTGAGATCCATATGCCGTATTACGAATACATCCCGGCCACCAACGGAACGATCTGGGGGAGGATCACATACAACGGTGGTCCCATGGGTGGAATGAACGCCACCAATGCCACCGTTTATCTGTTCAATGAAACCCAGGCAACTGTCGACATATTCCGGGTGAACGAGACCGGCATGTACCGGTTCGAGGAGATCCCGTTCGGGGAGGATTATCTGCTGGCGGCGATCCCCGTGGACGAGGTCCTTGAGGACGGGAACAGGAGCGGTTACATCAGAAGGGAGGTGTCGTTCGATTTTTTCAGTGATCACGAGCTCGATGTGGATCTGGAGTATTACACCTACATACCTCCCACCGAGGGGGATATCATAGGTAGAGTTATGTTCAAGAACGGCCCCAAGGACGGCGGGTATGCTCCGGGCGTGAAGGTGGAGCTTTTCAACGGATCCGGTGTGCTGATCGATTCAACGACAACCAATGATACCGGGCAATACCACTTCGAGGATATCGCTTCCGGGAGGGGATATTATCTTCGGTTCACCCCGGATGACGATGATCTCGGCATAGTATTTGAGAGGGGGGGATATCTGGTACTTACAGGTTCTCCATTTGATCATCTTGAGGGTGGATCCGAGTATGACGCATCCCTCAATTACCACCAGCATATCGTGGAGCACCCGTCTGTCACGATCGTGGATGATGGCGGTTTCCCGATCCGCGATGCGGTGGTCGTTGCCACTGTGGACGGGAAGCTGTATACTGCGGTAACCGATGAAAACGGGATGGCCGTCTTCGATGATCTGAACGGCACGGATTTCCCCGATGGGACCACCTTCGAGGCGACCAAGGACGGATACGAGGATCTGAATTGGTCTTACGGGGATGATATCCCCGCGATGAAGGAGGAGGGGGACGACAATATGATCCTGCTCTTCATGATCCTGGCGGTTGCGCTGATCATGATCCTTCTGTCAGTGATAGCATTCCTTCTTCTCAGAAAGGGCGGAGCCGCCGATCTCTCGGAGGAATGATGAAAGGCGACAAGCTCCACCTCGGATCTAGATGTTTGGAATGATCAATATTTATGCGCCCATTCCAATTTGCGGCCTTTCAATACCGCTGTCTCACAATCCTCAACATCGAATCCCGAGATCCCCTCATCGTCCATGATCTGACGTGCTTTTACCGTGAAGCCATTCTTCGATAATATGAATGGATACTCGATCCTCTTCCCGTTGTACCAATCGATCATTTCCATGTTGTCGATCAATCTCTTCACGGTATCGACTCCTACCGGTCTTTGTCTCCATTTTATCTCGCCCGCCGATATCTTCCTCTCCTTTTTTGAATAAAAGAGTATATCGATCTCGTTACCCGATCTATCCCACCAGGAACCGATCTCATCTGGCTCGAACGGCAGTGAACCGCTCGAGAAAATCAGATCTACAGCCGCCTTTTCCATCCCTCTGCCAATTTCGGATCTGGCCTCCTCTTTTCTTAACCCTGCTCTACCGTCTTTGTACAGCTCTAGCCTCGGATAGCATAACCTGAACCAGAATTGCAGAAACGGATCCGAAATAGTATATCTCACATGTTTCTGCTTTCCGAACAGAGGCTGTTTCCTCGCGACGAGCTGCAGCTCCTTCAATGTCTGCAGGTATTTCGGAAGCATCCCTACCTCCATTCCAAGCCTGTCGGATATGACCGTTGGACCGAATTTACCGGCCGAGATAACCTCCATTATGGAGAAATACGTATCCCATGAAGCTCCGAACTCCTCTATCAACAGATTCTTTCCCTCCGTCAGGAAGATGGAACCCGGAGCGAAAACGGAATCCGTTATCGAATCGATATCATCGAAATCCCTCAGGATCTCAAGATAACGAGGTATGCCCCCGAACAGGGAGTAGGCCTCGAGGGAGTCCATGAAGGACATGCCCTTTGACATGAGCATCTTCATCGAGGGGTCAATACCAAGTGGTTGAAGTTCGAGAATGTTCGTCGCCCTGCCGAAGAGAGGTTCCTTCCGATCCTGAAAGATCCTATTCATCACCCCGACATATGATCCGTCCACCACCATTCTGATCCGTCTCTCCTCCTTTGCCCGGTCCATCAGATCCTGCAGATCCGAGAAAGATCCGGAGTCGACGAAATGGAGATTGGATATCTCATCGATGAATATCACCCTGTCGTCGAGACGGAGGATGTATTCGAACATCTCCCTCATATTCCTGAAATGCGGGGAATACCCCGTCTGCTCCCGGATCAGGGATGAGAGCTGATCAAGGGCAAGCGATTCCCTCTTTCTCGGAATGAACAGATCAAGCGTGCTGGAATCCTTCAGGGCTTCCCTGATGAGTCTTGTCTTCCCGATCCTCCTCCTTCCGGTCACCACGACGAAGCAGTGATCGGAGGAGACGGCATCCCTTATCATCTTCATCTCGTCGGACCTGTTGACGAACTTCATGGAAATGCCTCCGATGTTTTATACCAAAACGGTATTATACTGAATTGGTATAAAACTTTCGGCCCCATGATCCCCATTGGAATTGAAGAAATGAGTTCTCGGTAATCGGGATCTTTTCTCTTCCAATGATGCATTCAGATCGGTTTGAAAACAGGCATCATACGAGATTGATGATATTAGGAATCATTCGATATCCTTCAGAAGATCGCCGACACCCAATCTCCTGATCCCTTTTACAGTATCGAAATCCTGATCCTCGCTCAATATCGTGTTGATGCCGGATGATCTCATCGATGAAAGGTGAAGGCAGTCCCTGGGATCGAGATCCTGATCACCGAAGTGATCGATCATCCGATGGATGATCTCCCTGTCAACATCGATCCATCTCACCGGCAGGGACAGGGCCGCGTTCGCAATTTTCACAGCCTTCTCCTTTCCAAGTTTCTTCTTGATGATCCAGATAACCTCGTCGATCGTCAGATATGAGGATGCGCAGGTCAGATCACCGTTCTGGATCATGTCCAGAATTTTCCTGCAGTTATCACCGAGATCGGAACGATCAAGAGCCGCGAAGATGAATATGTTCGAATCGATGTACAATCTCAATCCTCCCCGTACCGTGATTCGAGCTCCTTCTTTATCTCCTTCATCGTGATCTTCGTACCCGATGACGAGGAGATCTCCCTGAACACATCCACGGGATTTACTCCCTTTCGGATTATGAGATGATCGTCCTCCAGTTCGATCTGGACGGTGTCTCCCTCATGGATCCCGAGAGTTTCCCGGAGCACCTTCGGGATCACGATCTGACCCTTTCCAAGGACATGTCTTATTGTTATTCTAACCACCTGGTTAGAATAATATCTAACCTATTAGTTAAACTTTTCTTTATGGTTTTGACCGTTCATTGGATCTCGAGATCCAGGATATCCGAGGGTTCCAGCACCTCCACACCCTCGATCTCTATCATTTTCCTGTCCGGAACTATCAGTATCCTCCTGTCCGCATCATGTGACATGAGTTTCTCTCTGATCCTGGAAGCCTCTCTCCTTCCGATTTTCACCTTCCATTTTACCTCCATCACTGCCACGGGTTTCCTGAACCTGACGAAAAATCCATCGATCTCATCATGGGGCGAATGATCGACGAAATCGATCGTTCCCGTTCTTTCCGAGATCGAGGTTCTTATCACGGTCTCCATGATCCTGGGCAGGATCTCCTCCAGAAGCCTGCCGAGTTCGATCGACGAGAGATCCCTGTCGGAGATGTTGTACCTTTCATCCAGGGAGTAGAAGGCCCAGGCCATCGGGGAAGTGTGATTGTATACGTATCTGTTCCTGTTGAATACCTGCGTCCTCTTCAGGATCCCGATATCCAAGAGATTCAGAATATACTGCTGGACAAGGGAGGGATCGTCTTTCTTTATGATCTTTCTGGAAAAAAGATACGAGGCGATCTCGCCCGATGTGCTCCTTCCGACCGCAACCGATCTCAGGATCCCTTCATACGTGCTTGAAAGTTTCCTGTCCTCTTCCGAGAATATCTCACCGATCAGGGCGGGAACCGTCAATATGGATCCTTTCACGGCATCGACCGGATTCCTGTATCCAAGGGCAATAACCAGAGGTTCCTGCCTGAACGCCTGCATCTCGTAATACTTCTTTCCCTTTCCCGGATCGCCTCTGAGAAGTGTCAGGTATGAGATGATCGGCACCTTCAGCTCCGATACCTTTCCAAGAAGAGGAGATGAACCCGATATGATTTCGCGGGACAGGTGGAGCGTCGATGAGATCAGGACCAGCTTTCCCCTCATTTCCAAGGAATGAAGGAGGTCCAAGAAATCCGATCCGAGTCTGTGAAACTCATCGATTACCACTGTCTTTTCATCATGAAGGTCCCGTTTCATCAGTTCCAGCATGGTTTCCATATTGATCATTTTCCAGTCATTGTTCAGGATAACGGTTCGATCCCTTTTTACGAAATAGTAACTGTCGTGATCGAGGAATCTGGATACGAGGAAGGTTTTACCCGTCTTTCTCCTTCCGTAAACGAGAATCCATCCGCCACTTCTCAGATCCACGATCAGATCCGCGCACGCCTGGTATCGCTCGTTCGGGTCCTTTGCCAGGCACTTTGAAACGATCCACTCGAGCCCCATCGGAACGCCCGTTCTAAGGCTCGTGAGCGGCGGCG
>JBLIRG010000101.1:0-7950 GCA_049472195.1 Thermoplasmatota archaeon | reverse complement strand
AGAATCATGCAAGTATCATAAAACCAAAAACCTTGCATACAGATCCGTCATTGGTATTGTTCGCTTAACGTTTCGTATTTGCACGTTTAAATGCATATTTAACAATATTTTTTAAAAATTCTGTAAATACACCCTCTCCGGTCAAATTCGTTCGACTATCCAATCGAGAACGACCCTGCTCAACGCGATCCTCTTATCGGAGAAAGAATGGTCGGAATTCATCTTTACCTCGGTAAGGTCCGCGATCCCCTCGTTTTTCAGTTTTTGGAATAGGGGATCGTGATGAAAGGGCTGAACGGCCAGCTGATCGCGATCGGCTGATATCAGAAGAAGCGATTTGTCCGTCAGATCATTTGTGATACCCAGGAGGTTCCATTTGATACCATTCTCCATGATCTCATCCATCAGGATGTTCTCCGTGACGCCGTTGACCGGGGGGAGGAATTTCTTGAAACCGATCATAACAATTTCCCTGTTGAGATCGCTCTCGGTTGCGAACTCCCTCATGAGTCCGAGATTGAATCCGGCCATGGTAACGATGTGTTTGATATTGGGATCTCCCGCTGCTGTAGTAAGAGCTGCCCATCCCCCCATGGAATGTCCGATCAGGATGATCCTGTTGGGATCGATACCAAGTTCGTTGGAAGTATCCTCCGATCTGATGAATTTAAGGCAGTTCCTGACATCTTGAACAAGGTTTGATAACCTGTAATCTCCCCCGCTTCCCCAAGCCCCCCGGTAGTGAAAGATCAGGGTATTGATCCCACCTCTGCGGAGTACATGGGCCAGATCGAAATTCCTCTCATGGCCTGGGAAACCGTGGAGGATTACCGCTATCGGTTTTTTCCCTGGACCTTGAGCCCTGAAATGAACCCCGATTAGTGTGCACCCCTCACTCTTGAATGTGATATGATCGATTTTTGCCGGATGCACCTCGTCGTAGGTATCCGGATCTTCAGAGACGGGATCGTAACCCATTTCAAATCCTCCTATCCGGATATCGGATATGATATTTCACCTATAATCATTATGCGTTCCGGTATCGGATCGTGCTCCCGCGGGTTCCCATTTTTCTTATATAGTTTGGATATGATCCACGGTCGGAGATGTCGATGGCGGAAAGACCCAGGGTTCACATCGAGAGGTCCGATCTGAAGGGATCCAAGGAAGCGCTGGAAAAGGTGCTTGATAATCTCAACTGGAAGGATAAGGTGAAACCCAACTCCAAGGTTGTCGTCAAACCGAACGGATGTCATGTGAGGTACCTGCCCGGATTGGTCACCACACCCGAGGTCCTCGGCGAACTCGTCAGGATATTGAAGACGAGGGCCGGAGAGGTCGTGGTCGTTGAATCGGATCTCCAGAGGTTCACCGCGGATCAGGTTTTCGACGGACTTGGATACAGGAAGATCGTGGAGAAGGCTGGGGGGACCTGCTCCAACATGACCGCCGAGAGGCAGATCGAGGTTGACATACCCGGAGGCCAGCATTGGAAGAAGAGGACAATGCCGGAATCTCTTGTCGAGAACGACCTATTCATCACGATGCCGGTGATCAAGACCCACAAGCTCTGGCTTGTCACGCTGGGAGTGAAGAACAACTTCGGAAACGTCCCCGAATCCGACCGCGTGAAATATCAGAAATATCTCCCTCAGGTGGTGGGAGATTTCAATTCATTCTGCCCGGCGGGTCTGTCCATCGTCGACGGGATCGTCGGTTTGGAGGGGGACGGCCCCATCGCAGGGATCCCGAAGAAGATGAACATCATTATGGGCGGGGACAATATTGTGGCGACGGACGCGGTATTGTGCAGGATCATGGATTTCGATCCCCTTGCAAGCGGGCTGATCAAGAATGTGTACGAGAGGGGGATGGGCCCCGTTGAACTTGAAAAGATCGAGATGACCGGCGTTCCATGGGAGGATGTGAAGAATCCTTATATCGGGCCCCCCCAGGATCTTATATCCAAGAGCGAGAGGTGGGTGAGGAAGCATCCGAAACTGGCCAATTTCATCTACCGTTCATGGTTCTTCAAGTTCGCCAAGAGGACCGCCTGGGCGGTGAGAGGCATATACGGCTACAAATCGAACTACCACAAGCAGGTGGTGGAGACCGGATTGTGGGAGGGATACGACTGGGAGAACCTGATGGAAGTCTATACCCCCATAGCCTGAGCTAGCGGGTGAAAAGAAAAAAAAATGGGAAGAGTGCAGATCTCAATGCTCCTCTTCCTTGCAGTGTTCTTCGTACGGACCCTTTTCCAGGAGGTTTGCAATCTCGGACTCGTCCTCGATCCTCATCTTGTAGATCCAGTTCCCGTAGCAGTCCTCGTTCAGCGTCTCGGGTGCGTCCACCACATCCTCGTTGATCTCGAGGATCTCCCCGGAGAATGGAGAGTATATGGGTGTCGACGCTTTCACGGATTCCACCGCTCCCTCCGGTTCAAGTTCCTTGAACTGAACCGCAGTCTCGCCCACCACGGGGGGTTCGAGATAAACAATATCGGTCAGGTGATGGGTCGCGTACTCGGTGATTCCTACCAGCGCAATATCACCCTCGATCTTCGCCCATTCGTGGGTCTTTGTGTACTTCAGGTCCTCGGGAAAGTTCAAGCCTTCAATGTCCGACATGTCGCTGCCTCCGCATCATCGCTTAAGATAAATCGCATATTTAACATAATTGTATTCAGGCCCGGGGATTCACCACCTCGGCGGGAACCGTCCTGTTCCTGACCTGGATATCTATCATCGATCCATACTCATCAAGTCCGGTCTTGACGTATCCAAGACCCATACCGATCTTCTTCCCCGGAACCATCGTTCCGGAAGTGACTATACCCACCTTCTCCCCGTCCTTGAGGATCTCCATTCCGGTTCTGGGTATTCCCCGATCCTTAAGGTGGAAGGCGACGAACTTGTAGGGAATCCCTTCCTCCTTCTGCCTCTCGAGCACTGGCTTGCCCACGAATTCGTGGTTCCATTTCACAACCCAGGCCACGTTGGTCTCGAGAGAGGTTCGATCGAAATCGAAGTCCTGTCCGGATAGCAGGAGCGCCTTTTCCAGCCTCAGCGTGTCCCTGGCTCCGAGCCCGATCGGTTTGACTCCGAGATCCCCGCCGTGTTTGAAAAGGGATCTCCACACTCCCGGGGCGTCCTCATTCGGTATCATGCATTCGAATCCGTCCTCCCCCGTGTATCCCGATCTCCAGACGAGGAAAGTCCGGTCCAGGTCCCTGAAATGCATGTAGTCGCAGTTGAAGAATTTCATATCACACGGGTGTGTCGTCACACGCTTCATGAGCTCCTCGGCCTTGGGGCCCTGGACCGCGATAATCGCATAGTTGCCGGACAGGTTCTCCATTACGGTCCCCTCCCGCCTGTATTTATTGAAATGATCCCAGTCAAGCTGGATCTTGGCGGCATTGGGAACAGCGAAATAGTGGTTCTCATCCAGACGGGCAATGATCATGTCATCAACTATCTGTCCCTCCTCGTTAAGGAAATGGGTGTACTTCAGCTGCTTGATCCTCATCCCCTTGATATCCTGTGTGAGGATATGGTCCACGGTCTCCGTGGCCGTATCGCCGAATATTCTGAAGTTCCCCATATGCGAAACATCGAAGATCCCCACCCCTTCCCTGACAGCCACATGCTCATCGGTGATCGTTGTGTAATGCGTGGGCAGGTACCATCCGAAGAAGTCGGTCATGCTGCCTCCCATCTCCTCGTGAATATCTGCGATAGCGGTTTTCTTTAATGACATGAATAACAACTCTCTACCCTAAAACGGGCGGAATGTCATCGAAAAAACTCTATTTTAAGGTTGTTGCCCGGATAAATGACATAACCGATCGGATATGCGGGGAATCCGATTCGATATTTGATTTATGCCGAATATTGTCATGGGTAAATGTTATTAAATGGATTTGGATTTACCAGCAGTTCATCACAAACATCACGAACAGGACGGATGATATTTTGCATTACCTGCCCAATCACAGCAATGACAAGGAGATGCTAGAAAGAATGGGTCTGAAGACCATCGATGACCTGTTTTCGGACATACCCGAGGGATTGAGGATCAACGATCTGAGCATTCCGCCCGGGGCCTCGGAGCTGGAGGTCCTGAGGGAGGCCGAGGAGCTGATGAATATCTCCAAGGGCGGCGGCGATATGCCGATGTTCCTCGGCGGGGGCTATTACGACCACTTCATACCCACCATCGTCGACAATGTCCTATCGAGATCCGAGCTTTACACATCGTATACCCCCTATCAGCCGGAAATGTCTCAGGGTATTCTTCAGGCTCTTTTCGAGTACCAATCCCTGATGTCGGACATACTGCAGATGGATGCCGTGAACACATCGATGTATGATCACCACACAGCCATCGGAGAGGCCATTCTGATGGCGAACAGGATCACCCACAAGCCGAGGTTCCTGATACCCGAGTATCTTACCCAGGACAAGCTGTGCGTGATCGATAATTACGTCAGGGGATCCAAGATCACCGTCGAGACGATCCCTTTCATGCCGGAAAAGGGCATAATGGACCTAGAGAGCCTGGCGGAGATGATCGATGACGATGTTTCGGGAGTGTACATCGAGACACCGAATATGGCCGGGATGTACGATCCCGGCGTACTGAAGATAAAGGAGATGCTGAACCCAAAGCAGATATTCGTCGTGGGGACCAACCCCATGGCAATGAGCATCACAAAACCCCCCGGTGAATACGGCGCGGATATCGTTGTCGGTGATGCCCAGCCTATGGGAATACCCCTGAGCTACGGCGGACCTTCCACCGGGATATTCGCGACCACCATGAAGCACGTGAGGAAGATGCCGGGAAGGATCATCGGGGCCTCCAAGGACACGGAGGGAAGGCGGGCGTTCTGCATGACGCTTTCAACCAGGGAGCAGCATATCAGGAGGGAGAGGGCAACCTCCAACATCTGCACGAACCAGGCCCTGACCTCGATAGCCGCCGCCGCTTACATGGCATCCCTGGGGAAGACCGGCTTCAGGAAGCTGGGGATCCAGCTTGCGTCCAGGGCCAGGTATCTGTCCGAGAGGATAAACGAGCTTGAGGGTTTCACCGCCCCCGCCTTTCCGGGTCATTTCTTCAACGAGTTCCCGGTCAGGATCGATGGCGATGTCTGCGCTCTCCTTAACGCAGCCGAGGAAAGGGGAGTTCTGGCGGGTATCAACGTTTCCGCCGAGGTGGGTTCACTGAAAAATATATTCACCGTCTCAACCACCGAGATGCATACCCACGAGGATTACGAGAAGCTGCTTACAGCTCTTTTGGATTCCATGGAGGTGATATCCTGAAGCATACATATCAGCAGGCCAGATATGATGAGGGGCTTCTGATCGAAAAGGGGAAGCCCGGAAGGATCGGGATCACATTGCCTCCCTGGGATGACATCAGGGATGTCCGGGACCTTGTCCCGGAGGAGATGATTAGGGAGGACGTCAACCTGCCCGAGATCTCGGAGCCCGAGATCATAAGGCACTACGTTAGATTATCCCAGATGAACTACGGGACGGATACCGGCATCTACCCGCTGGGATCGTGCACCATGAAATACAATCCCAAGGTCAACGACAGGATCTCTTCCCATCCGACCCTGAGAAGGATGCATCCTATGCAGCCGGAGGACACGGTTCAGGGAATCCTGAAAATGATGTACGAGCTTCAGGAGGCGCTCGCCGAGATCGGAGGCATGGGTGCATGCACCCTTCAGCCTGCCGCCGGAGCCGCCGGTGAGTTCACCGGACTGCTTATAGCGAAGAAATATCACGAGTCCAGGGGAGACGGGATAAGGGACGAGGTGATAATACCCGATTCCGCGCATGGTACCAATCCCGCATCTGCCGTGATGGCAGGATACAAGGTCGTGGAGATCAAATCGGCTCCCGACGGGACAGTTGATCTTGAAGCTCTCAAGGAAGCATTGTCGGAGAGAACAGCCGCTTTCATGATAACGAACCCTTCAACCCTCGGGATCTTCGAGAGGAACATCTGCGACATCCAGGCCGCATGCCACGACGCTGGAGCGCTTCTGTACTATGACGGGGCAAACCTCAACGCTTTGATGGGAAAGGCCAGACCCGGGGACATGGGTTTCGACATCATGCATTACAACCTTCACAAGACGTTCACGACCCCCCATGGAGGTGGAGGCCCCGGTTCAGGTCCGGTTGCTGTGTGTCCTGCGCTGGAGAAATTCCTTCCTGTCCCGGTGGTTGTAAAGGACGGTGATGTCTACAGTCTTGATTACGACAGATCCGATTCGATCGGAAAGGTCAAGGGATTCTTCGGGAACGTCGGGATCATGATCCGTGCATGGACGTTCATAAAGATAATGGGCAGGGAAGGTCTGAAGCGGGCATCGGAACTGGCGGTCCTGAACGCTTCCTACATCAGAAGCAGAATAGAGGATGTCTACCCAGTTCCGTTCAAGTCCCCGACGAAGCACGAGTTCGTGGCCTCCGCCGATTTCCTGAAGGAAAAGGGCGGATCCGCGAAGGATGTTGCCAAGCTCCTGGCGGAGAGGGGCCTTCATCCCCCCACCAATTATTTCCCGCTGATAGTCAGCGAGGCCCTGATGATCGAACCCACCGAGAGCGAGACCATGGAGGAGCTGGACCGGTTCTCCGATGCGCTCCTGGAGATCGCAAGGAGCACCGAGGAGGAGTTCGCGGCAGCGCCGAGGACAACGACCGTTGCCAGGGTGGACGAGATCGCCGCCGCTAAACAGCTGATCCTGAACTGGAACCAGTTCCCCGAAGAGGAGTGAACTTAATCTTCAGGGGATCTGAAGATCCCCCGATTTTCCTCTTCAGGAATCATCATTTATTTGATCCTTCGGTAGAAATTTCCATATCAGTATGATCTTGATGGACTTGCTTTTTTGAACGATCTCCCCTTCCTCAACAGAGGTTACCGTTATGCTTTCCGTTTTTTCCGGAAAGAAACCACATATTTTATCTGGTTTTCCCGGAAACTTTTCAGGATTGGTAAAACATTTTTATCTCAAGGAATCAATATATCCTTGGAGAAATCGAGGAATAGGATGGATTTGAGATCAATTTGAAAGGTTCTGGAATTGGCGCTAACCGGAAAAAACCGAGTTTCCATACAATTATGGGTAGGCCAATCCGAGTCCATGAAAAATACCTGATTGATCAATCCAAATAATATCTCATTCATTTACTGATAATATGCTATCCTCTCCGTGATTTGGATATCTATTGTTGATATCTCCTTCCTCAATAGTATGATTCTTTTCGTCATCGCCGGAGGATCTCATCTTTTTCATGAAAATGAAGAATGCAATTATTGAAATCACGAGGATTGTAATCAGCACGAATATTATCAGCATTATTTTCAGCAAGTTATTACCCTGACCGGAATTATCGATCTCAACTGAAGAGGACTCAATGGGATCGCTTTCACCATATTCGTTAACCGCAGATATCCTGTAAACATATTCACCATCTTCAAGATCATCATCGATCCAGGAATTCTGATCTCCTGATAATATATTTACAAGCTCAAATTCATCCCCATTCATACTGCGGTAGATCATATATTTGAGAACAGCAGAACCTCCATTATTTCCCGGATGTGTCCAGTTTATGAAAATGTCATTCTCATCAGCCACCACTGATATATTAGATGGATGTTGAGGCACTCCCTTTGCCATGCTATCTACAATAGTGGACGGGGGAGATTTCCCCGCCACATTTTGCACAATGATGTAATAGAAATATCTTATTCCATTGATCACCGATGTGTCGTTGTAAAAATCATTTTCACCAGCATCAACTCCAGCATCTAATACGAATTCTATCTCCTCCAGTACCTGAAAATCTTCCCCATCCTCACTTCTGAAGATTATCAATCCTGTAATACTGGAACCACCATCATCATCCGGTAGAG
>JBLIRG010000100.1:0-8193 GCA_049472195.1 Thermoplasmatota archaeon | reverse complement strand
GAGGAAGAGGCGGAGGAGGAAGAGGAGCCCGAAGAGGAGGAGGAACTCGAGGAAGAGGCGGAGGAGGAAGAGGAGCCCGAAGAGGAGGAGGAACTCGAGGAAGAGGCGGAGGAGGAAGAGGAGCCTGAAGAGGAAGTAGTTTACAAAATGATCAAATGCCCTCATTGCAGCGGTCCGGTTCCGATCACGACGATGGAGAGGCCAATCGTGATCGTATGTCCGAGCTGCGGTGCAAAGGGAAGATTGGTGAGGTGAGGTCTTTATGGGAATCCTTGATGAGATCGAGAAGATCGATGAGGAGGACGGAGTAAAAGGTATGCTGAAGCGTATTGAGAAACTCGAGGAGGAGAACAATAAGATCCTGAAGGAGATCCGAAAAATGCTCAAGACGAAGAAGAAGGGGGGAAGCAAGAAATGATGTACTGTACGAAATGCGGTTCCGATCTCAAAGGAAGCAAGACGCAGTGCCCGGTATGCAGATATCCGGTGGAGAAGATGAAAAGCGATCTGGCAAGACCCAGGGAATACAGGAGAACGCCCGATACGGCCAAACCATGGGCGCCTCCGATCCCGGATCAGAGGGATCCGTCCAAGAGGAGGCCATCCGGGAGGTCAATATCCTCTGATGAGAAGGTTGCCAGGATACTTGAGGGGCCCGCGGAGGTTGAGGAGGAAGATGAGGACGATTATTACAAACCCGAATCCTCCGCCAGAAGATCCTATGTGTCCCTTGGGGATGATATCAGCGAACCTGCCGGTGAAGAGGAGGAGGAGGTCAGCGATCCGACCATAGTCGAGGGAGGCTGCTCCGTTTGCGGATCCCGTCCGGACCGGAGATGCTTCTTCTGCCTTTCTCCGGTATGTACCAGGCATACTGTAAATCTCAAGATATTCGTGAGGAAAATGCCATTCGGCGGAAAGGTCGAATCATGCCCCAGCTGTGCAAACAAACGCCACGGCAGGAATCCGACCGTCAGCGAAGCACAGGAAGCCGGCATGTACTTCTCGATAAAACCATACCATGAATGGAGAAAGGTGTAACAGGGTCCGCCATGCTTTTATAGCCGTTGAATAATGAATTCAAGGGGGCAGCTGCGTGGCCGAATACTACCTGGATATCGAGACCACCGGTCTTGATCCGAAGAACGATCAGATAATAACCATACAGTATCAGAGATTGGGAATGCTCACGGGAAGGTCCGAGGGGGATCTCAACGTACTGAAGGCCTGGGAGTCAGGCGAGAAGGAGATCCTGGAGCTGTTCAATCCCATTTTCATCGGCAGCGGTCCATTTTCATTTGTCGCGATAGGCAACAACATCCCCTTCATATACACATTTCTCATCGAGCGGACCAGGATACACGGGCTCGAGTGCCCGGACCCCGTCTACGTTTTCGGGAGGAAACCGTATCTGGACATCAAACCCTTTCTGGTCCTGATGAACGGCGGGAGCTTCAAAGGCGCTGCCCTCGACAGGTTCACCCGTATAGGATATACGGGGGACATGATCCCCAAGCTGTACTATTCAGGCCAGTACGAAAGGATCATGGAGTGCATCCGGGAAGAGGCCGATGAGTTCCAGAAGCTTTACCGTCATCTGAAGGAACATTCATCGGATCTGGTCCCGGAAGGGGTCAAGGGGCCCTTGGAGATACCCGGCAAGAGGAAGGAATCGAGAAAATGGTTCTGATATCCCTTGTCATTTCTTCCTTTTCCGCCACTCGTCATCAAGGATCGACATCATTATCACATCGCAGTACTTCCCCTCGATGAAATGGGCGCGCCTCTGGCGCCCTTCTTCCCTGAATCCCGACTTTTCATATGATTTGAGGGCCCTCTCGTTGAAATCCAGGACCCTGAGATATATCCTCTGGAGGTTCAGAGTGTTGAACCCGTATCTCAACAGAATGTTGACCGCATCGGTTCCGAATCCCTTTCCCAGATAATCCTCATCACCCAGGGCGATCCCGAGCTCTGCCGACCTGTCAATGGTATTGATCTTCATGAGGGATATATTGCCGATCAGCCTGTCCGATTCGATCCCCGCGATCCCGAACATGACCCAATCCTTCGATTTGAGGGCCTTTTCCAGGAATTCCTTCTCCTCCTCCTTTGTGATCGGTCTGAACTGAAGAAGGTTTCTCCTGATGACCGGGTTGTTGAACCACCGGTAGTACGTTTCGATGTCATCCATGTCAACGGGGGTAAGCCTCACCTTTTCGCCTTTCATGAAGGTCGGTCTGTCCATATGATGATCCCCTAAAAGGTATCGAAACAAATTGATGATGTGATATATAATTTTGGTAAATTTGATCTAGGGGGCATTGAATCTTGAATTGCCACCGCAATCAGGTGAGATCAATCCGACCTTTCTGTTTTATATCATATATTCCATATAATAAGGGACGAGGTGGACAGGAATGTGCGGAAGGTTCAATCTATTCACATCCGTCGAGATCATCATGGACGAGTTCAACATCGAGAAGGTTCTTTTCAAGGGACCGCCGTCATACAATATATCCCCCGGAAGGGATGTGGCCTCGATCCATTACGAGGAGGGGAGGGTGCTTTCACCCATGAGGTGGGGCCTCATCCCTTCCTGGGCGAAGGATCCCTCCATCGGATACAGGATGATCAATGCCAGGGCGGAGACCCTCGACGAGAAGAACAGCTTCAAGATACCCTTCAGGAGGAGAAGATGCCTCATTCCGGCCGACGGTTTCTACGAGTGGAAGGCCCATGGACGGATGAAGATCCCCTATCACATCCGCATGGCGGACAGGAAACCCTTCACCATGGCCGGGCTCTATGATGTATGGCGATCACCGGATGGAGCCGATGTGAGATCCTGCACGATAATAACCACGGACGCCAATGAGACGATCAGAGAGATCCATGACAGGATGCCCGCGATCATTCCGCGCGGGGACCATTCGCTATGGCTCGATCCTGAAATGAGGGATGTCGGACAATTGAGATCGCTTCTGTCACCCTATGATCCTTCGGAAATTGAAGCCTACGAGGTGGCCCAGCTGGTCAATTCTCCCTCGAACGATTCAGAAGAGCTCGTGGAACCCCTTAAGAGATGGTTTTGAGGGATACTCGACGAACCTGTCCGCAAGATATTTCTCTATTTCGGGAAACGATCCCTTGGATATCGAGGGTACTTCGATATATCCGAAACCGTAACCAGCGTGAATGAATGGAACTCCCGCCTTGTCTGCAGAGTATCGATCCTGATCGGTGTCCCCGATGTAGACAGGATGCCTAAGATCGTTCCGTTTGACTATGGCCGATATGTTGGAGGCTTTGTCCGTCATGCTCTCGCCGTATGAGATGTAGTCGAAAACGATGTCCCCGATCCCCGACCAGTCCAGAAAGGCTTCCATATAATCCGCCTGGCAGTTGCTCACGATGAATACGGGAATGGATTCGGCCAGTCGTTCGAGTCCCTCCTTCACATCAGGGAAAAGGTCTCCTCCGGAGCTGCGGATCTCCTCGATCTCGTACCTCGAGCACAGTGTGTACACGTTCTTCCTGATCTCGTCATCCCATTCCGGAAAAATGATAGGCAGGAATTCTTCGGGGGTTTTTCCCGAGAGGGATCGAATATCCTCGGGTTTGATCTCCCTGAAATCGATATCAAGATCCCTCAACGCCCTGTTCCACCCTCTGGCCGAGGGTGCGGACGAATCCCAGAGGGTCCCGTCGAGATCGAATATTGCGGAATCGACCAGTTCGATATCCATTGATGAAAATATCCGGGTGATTCTATTAAAAGGTTGGAACATAAAATTCAAAAAATTAGAATCAAGGGGATCGGAAAACGGATCCCCCTGATCCCGAAGATCACTCGATGTTGATCTTCTTTCCATCGGATATCGGATTCTTCAGGGGCATCTTGATGTCGAGAAGGCCGGTGTCGTACTTCGCCATCACGCTGTTGACATCGACCGGATGACCCAGCATCCAGCAGCCGGATATCTCCTTCTCGCCGCGTTTTCCCTTTATGCAGAATCCGTTCTCGGACACCTCAAGTTCGATGTCCTCCTTCTTTACTCCCGCCATCTCGATCTGGGCATAGTAGTTCTCCAGATCGTGGTTGATATACAGGCAGGGCATTGATACGTCCTTATCCGAATACTCGAAGCATTCTGACATTATGTATCACCTATGGATACCTGTAGATCTTCGTCGATGTTATCTTTGATCCCTTACCTATCAGGGTGGGGATCGAGACCGGTTAAAACGGTATGCTGACGAGGTCAAAATGACCCGATTACGAGGAAATGATATATCATCCATATCACCATGTGGCATCTGTAGAGGGTTATTGATGAGGTATCAAGTTTTCACGGTCATTATATTGATCGGATCATTATTATCCACCACTGTTTCCGGGGAAGAATATGTTGATGACAATCGATTCAACGAGATCATCGATGATGAAATTGCGATGAATCCTCCCGAAGGATCGTTGAATACGGGATTGTCGGGTATATTCATCGAGAACAGGGGTCAATGGGATCCCCGGATCGAATTCATGGGCAGTACCGATTTAGGGAGGATCGCAATTTGCGGTGATTCCGTCATGTTTGACATCAGTGATCACGGCGGGATCGACAGCGAGGGGATCAGAGGTCATGTACTGAGGTATTCATTCCCTGGATCCCATCAAATTCAGCCTGTCGGAAAGGATCCCGCCCCCACCACGTTCAACTACTTCATCGGAAACGATCCGGACAAATGGGTGACGAACGTCCATTCCTACAACGAGGTGATCATCGGTGATCTCTGGGACGGGATCGATATGAGATACTATTTCACGGATCACCTGAAGTACGATCTGATCCTCGATCCCGGATCCGATCCCGGAGACATCGGGATCTCCGTGGAAGGGATCGAGGGAATAGATGTGAATGAAAAGGAGATCCAGATCAGGGCTTCTCCCGATCTCACGATCTCCGATCGTGATCTTCTTGTATACTACGGTGATGATCCCTCGGATACCATCGATACATCGTTCAGGTCCATCGATGATAATGAGTATTCGTTTTCCATGGATGATTATGATCGAAACAGGGAGATCATTATCGATCCCGTGATCTATGCCTCATATATCGGAGGGGAAAATGGGGATGATATCGGTTTCGATATGGATATAGATCAACAGGGTAACGTTTACATCACCGGAAACACCCGATCAGATGATTTCCCGGTAACTACTGGTGCATACGACACAACACCCAACAATGATACATATCCGCTGGATGCCGAGGGAGATTGCTATGCAATGAAGCTGAACGGAACCGATTATTCGATTGAATACTGCACCTATATCGGAGGCGAATATTTGGATAACGGAACGGAGATCCGCACCAATCCTTCCGGGGAGGTCTATCTCTCCGGTTATACGAGATCATCCGATTTTCCAACGACTTCAAATGCATTTAACCGCTCATTTACAACAGGAATCTGTCCGTTCGTTGTGAGATTGAACGATGATGGATCCGATCTACTATTCTCTACCTTTATCGCTCGAGGATTCATCTACGATATGGTATTGGATGAAGATCAGAACGTTATATGTGTCGGAACCTCCGTTACAAGCGATTTTCCTGTTACGGATGACGCTTATTTCAAGACTCCTAGTGAACATAATCCCTACGGCTACGGTGGTTGGGGAGTATTATTCAAATTAAAATACGATGGTAGTGAGTTGATCTATTCAACATATCTTGGCGGAGTAAAAGGAAGCGGAGTTAGGTTAACAGAAAACGGTGACATGATAATTCTCGGCTACACATACAATGAAAGCGCCCTGACTACGGATGGAGCATATGATCGAACATTCAATAATGGGTCAGTTGAAGTACCCGACAGCAACGATTTTTACATCATGAGGCTGGCAAAAAATGGAACCGAGATAATCTATGCGACCTATCTGGGAGGATATCATTCGGATTATATCACATACCCGAATGCGGAAGGGTATAGATATCCGCCTAGCCTGGATGTTGACGACAATGAATGTGCCGTTATCTCATGGAAGGTTGGACCTTTTTATCACGTTATTTCGGATTTTCCCCGGACCGAAGGATCTTATCAAATAGAATCGAAAGGATTGTTTGTTGTTAAGTTGAATAACAACGGAACCGATCTGATATTTTCCACATTTATCGGAGATGCCACACCTACGGATATTACATTGGATAATCATGGGAATATCTACCTGATAGGAAGTGCCAGTTCCTCATATCCATTTACAGATGATGCATGGTCACATCGCTCTGGAGGAAAATTCCTTACCGTTCTTGATTCATCCGGTTCTCTTCTCTTTTCGAGTTGTTTTGTAAGTAATTATGCAGTTTCCAGTTTAGTCTCGATACACGTTGACAATAACAGGAGTATATTCCTTGTTGGATCTGATTATGGAGGCGGATATTGTATGGGATACAATGGTTCGAAATTCAAGGATTATGCCCTTAAGGACATTATTTTTATCAAGCTCAAACCTATAAACGGCACCACTCCATGGAACATATCATACATGCTTGGAGATGAGTATGTGGATATTGACTGGGATGAACCCGATGATGTGTATATCAATGTCACAGGTTATCGGATCAAGAGAGGAACGGAGCCGTTCAAGGAAGAGAAGATAGCGGATATAGGAAAATTAACTCATTTCAACGATACATCGGTGGAAAATGGAAACACGTATCATTATCTGATCATAATTATGAACGGAACAAATGAGTCCAAATATCTGAGAAGATTTGTTGTCGAGGATACGGCTGCCCCGATATTATTATCAGATAACACCCCAACAACGGGTGAAAACGGAAATAACCTCACATTCTCGATGAAGGTTACGGACAATGTAAAGGTATCATTACTAAGTGTGTCCTATCGATACAAACAGTGGGATGGGCGTTGGGTGTGGGATTTGGCCGAGATCGAAAAGCCGATAAACGGGTATTGGAACTCCACGATCAAGGTACCCCACAACGCATCATCTCCCCTGAACTACCAGATCCACGCCGTGGATCCCTCGGATAACTTCCTCAGAACCACGTGGAAGAACATAGCGCTGCTAAATTCCACGGATAACATCAAACCGACATTCGGTGAAGATCACACAACGAGTGCAGCGAACGTTTCCGAGAATATCACGATCTCCGTGGAAGTCTGGGACAACTTCCGGTTGGAAACGGTATGGGTCGAATACTGGTACAACAACGGATCCCACACGAATGCATCCATGTCGAAGGGATCTGGAAAACTGTGGGAATACAATCTGACCATATCAAATGTTACGGGCAAGCTGTTTTACATTCTACATGCCAATGACACTCTGAATAACTGGAACAGATCACAGACCGGTAATGTAACTATCATAGGGGCTGATTTCCCGTTCGGATCACTTAGCGTCCCGTCAATAGGCAATACCGGAGGCGTATACAGGATCGAGATCATGGGAATGGCATTTGATTTCATTTCCGAAGTGATGGTCGAATTCGGGTTCGGATCCGTTTCAGGTCGACCGATCAAGATGAATCTGACCAACGGGACGTACTGGACCTCGATAAATATTCCATATTACTCGATCAGACCTCTTAGCTACAAGATCACTTTCATCTTTATTTCAGGGGAGATGTATTCTTACAGCAGATTGGTGCAGATATTGGATTCCGTATCCCCACGCGTGTACAGGCCCAGTAATATGACAATTACAGAGGGATCGGAAATCTTCATTCCGATCGATACATTCGACAATATAGGTATCTCCCGGCTTGAGATCGTCGGAGCCCCTTTGATTTTGGTCGATAAAAATATCACTGGCTCGATCTCCGTTCCCGGTTTGTATGAGATCACCATTATTGCATGGGATGAAGCCGGCAATACTGATTCGACCAGTTTCATGATAACCGTTCTTGAGGAGGATTCCCAATCCCCTCCTGGTGATGATAACTATTATCTTGTGTTTTTGATAGCTTTCATTATTATGATTGCAATCATGCTGATACTGATCGTCGTTATAACTACGCTCTCAAAAAGAAGATCGTACAGATCATTGAGAACGCCATGCCCGACCTTACTTCAGGCCAGGTTGTGACTTTGGAACGCCACAAAAACTGCCTTGATAAGGCAGTTAAAGACATCGGCTTGGCCTTGCAAGGTGCCATATCC
>JBLIRG010000010.1:0-55189 GCA_049472195.1 Thermoplasmatota archaeon | reverse complement strand
TTGGCCTTTCACCCCTATACCCAGGTCATCCGAGTGATTTGCACATCAACACCGGTTCGGACCTCCACCCAAGTTTCCTCAGGCTTCATCCTGCCCAGGCATAGATCGACAGGCTTCGGGTATCCCTCCAACGACTCCGGGCGAGCACACCCCGCCCCTCGCTTGCGCTGCGGGCGGTCGGTTTCCCTATGGCTTCGTGGGTAAACCACTTAACCTCGCCGTTGAACAGAACTCCCTGGCTCATTTTTCTGGACGAACGATATGACGGCGCATTGCGCTTTCCCGCCATATCAGTCTATAACCGCTTGGTTTCAGGTTCTTTGCACCTCCCGTCAAGGGTACTTTTCAGCTTTCATTCACACTACTAGTGCACTATCGGTCTCGGGACGTATTTAGGGTTGGATGTTTCTGGCACCCATATTCCCGCACGAGTTCCAACGTACGGTACTCCTGGATCCCGGCACTCATCTTTCCTGCATTCCCATACGGGGCTTTCACCCTCTATGGCGCAGCGTTCCAGACTGACTTCTGGTCTGCAGGCGAAGATGTAACCAGGCCACTCCACATCTCCCCCATGTTTCCATGAAGGATTCGGTTTGCCCTTTGCCGTTTTCGATCGCCTTTACTCACGGCATCTCATTGATTTCTTTTCCTCCGGGTACTAAGATGTTTCAATTCCCCGGGTTCCCCACCCCTACTGGGGTTGACACCGAAGTGTCAGGAAGTCCCATTCGGCAATCGAGGGATTAAAGGCTCCATGTGCCTACCCCTCGCTTATCGCAACTTGGTACGACCTTCTTCGGCGCCCGAGCCAAGCCATTCCCCAAGCGGCGTAGCAGTCGCATACTACTGGCTCAACTATCGTCCGGATCGCATATGATCGAGCGTCATCGACTTCATAGGCATCTAGCCTCTGTCTATTCTCCTTCCCTCGTGAATTCCAGCTCACGAGGTGCACGTTAATTTTCAGCGCCAGAAAGGGTGCCAGAGCACCCGTGTCATGCGCTGCGGAGAGGGTGTATTCAACATCCTGTATATATACCTTGCCCCCCCGAACCAAGCACCTTTTCAGGGCTTTACGCCTTTCGTTTCCGAAGGGCTCTCGGGCCTATGAACAAGACATATAATAATGCATCTCCTACCTATTTATAATAAAAGACAATACTGAACGGAAAAGCAGTTCAAAGACGGGATCAGGTGTCAGGAAAATGGCGGATATTCAAAGACCGAGAGGTACGAGGGATTTTCGTCCCGAGGACATGGAGATCAGAAGATCTGCCGAAGGCATGATGAGAAGATCGTTCGAGCTAGCGGGCTACCGGGAGGTGGCCACCCCCGTCTTCGAACACGCGGAACTATTCGTTGCGAAATCCGGACCCCAGGTCCTGGATCAGATGTATGTGTTCCGGGATAAGGGCGGAAGGGAGATCGCGCTTAGACCCGAGCTCACAGCCCCTGTCATGCGGTTCTATTCCTCCGATCTGAAGAACTATCCGAAACCTATCAGGATCTATTACTTCGGCAACTGCTTCAGGTACGAACGACCGCAGAAGGGCAGGTTCAGGGAATTCTGGCAGCTGGGTCTCGAATACATCGGAAAGAGGACTCCTCTGGCAGTTGCCGAGGTCATAACGGCCGCAGTTACCGCCTTAATATCGGTCGGCCTCAGCGATTTTCAGGTGAGGGTCGGACATGTCGCACTGCTCTCAGCTCTGCTGGCCGGATGGAACATCGACCCGGGCAGGGATAAGGATCTCATGATAGCCATCGATAAAAAGGATGCGGAATCAGTCAAAAAACTGATCCGGGGCAGATCGGATAGAGATCCCGCTGAACTGGTCGATCTGATAACATCGATCTATGATCCCGATGAGGCAGTTCGGATACTTGATCGGATGGCCGGTGAGTCCGGCGGATCGGTAACCGATCCTGTCGGAGAGATGAAAGAGGTCATGGCCCTTCTAGCCGAATACGGGGATATGATAAAATTCGATCCGTCGATCACCAGGGGTCTTGATTACTACGACGGGTCCGTATTCGAGATCGACGCGCCCTCGCTCGGTGCGGAGAAGCAGATCTGCGGCGGCGGTTCCTATTCCCTTTCAGCCGCCTTGGGACGGGATGTCGAGGGGATCGGTTTCGGAATCGGTTTCGACAGGATAATCCTCGCTCTCGGAGATCGTGATCCGGGGAAGAAGAAAGCTCGGGCGAGATTCTACCTCGTTACCATGGATGCCGGGGCAGAGGCTCTATCGCTTGCGTCGAGGATCAGGAAACGGGACTTCGAATGCATCCTCGAGACATCAAATAGAAGCTTCAAGAAGGCTATCAACTTTGCATTGGAGAGGGGATGCAGGTATCTTCTGATCCTCGGAGAGAACGAGGTAAGGAGCGGGACCTTCGCCGTCAAGGATCTGGAAAAAGGGGAGCAGATCAGCATGCGCCTGGAGGACCTGGATGAATACCTGGACAGGCTGTGATCAGGTATCAATTTTCACATCGCCCGATCTGACTTTTTCTGGAATGTGAAATTCGCATGGACAAATATATCATATAGAAATAAAGTTACAGTGAACGAAGGACTTGATAAGCCGTCTACAGCGCTGCGGCAATGCGGGGAAATGAAGTGGAATGTCTGCTTTGTGGAATCAAATTCTCGGGTGACAGGGACCTGAGTTACTGCGGGGAGTGTTGGTCCACTTTGGAGAAAGGAAACATACCACCGGTGAACTTCAAGGAATATTTCTCGGACGGGCTCGAAGAGAAGCTCGGAGATATTAATTCCCTGCTCTTCAACATGCCCGAACATTTCTTCATCTGGTACCTGAAGGGGCACCTGGAACATGAGCTGGGATCTGTAAAGAAGGCCCTGCGGTCAATAAACACATCGATCTCCTACAAGGATGACTTCGGAGATGCATGGGTCAGGCTGGGCCTGATATACTCCGACATGCATCACGAGGTCGAGGCCATCGAGGATTTCCAGAAGGGATTGAGATATACCCTGATAGACCCCACTAATCTGACGGATGCCGGCATATCCCTTCAGGCGGCGGAGCACCCCGAGCTTGCCGCAAAGTTCTTCAATCGCACACTGGATCTGAACCCCGAGGACGATCGGGCCATTGTTTCCCTGGGCAAGGTATATTCCCAGATGGATAAGATAGGAGAGGCACAGGAGATCCTGAACAGGGGACTGGAACTCTATCCGCACAACGAGGAGATGCTGAGGGCCATGGCCCAGCTCTTCATCAAGAAGAACGAGCTCGAAGGCGCCATGGAGATGTACGGTTTCATTCTGGACCAGCACCCGAGGGACTTCGAGGCCCTGCTGGCAATGGGGGAGATCAACCTCAGGATGGGATCTCTCAACCAATCCATAAAATTCTACAACGCCGTAAGGGATCTCGATCTCCATATCTCATGGACGGGGATCATGAAGTTCATTGTCAGGAACCTGCAGGAGATAATGGAAAGAAATCATAACTCTCCCTCTTACAGGGAGGACCTGAAAAAGGAATATCAGAACATACTCCTGTATCTCGACGACCTTGACAGGAAATGCGACTCGGATACGGGCCCGGACCTTCTCACCGAGATCGAGAATCTGATCAGGGTGCTTGAGAACCAGATAAGCGGTTTGAAGGACAGCAGCCACCAGTTCAAGGATCTTCTCAAGACATACAAGGTGGAGGACTCGTTCCACAAACATCTGCAGACAAAGGTCACCGACCTTGACCGTTACATTTCCGAGAAGAGGATATTCGATTCCAAACAGATCACCCTTGAGCTGTCCCCGTTCCTTACCGATCTGAAAGAGGTCGACGAGACCACGGAAAAGGAGCTGAGGGAGAGGATCATCACAAGGATGAAGGACCTTACCGATCTCGGACTCAGAAACGAGGACCTCCAGGAGAAACTGGACGAGGTCCATAAACTCGAAACGGAGAACAACCTGGAGAGTGCGACCTTCCTTCTCAAGGAGCTTGACATCTCCCTTGACGAGTTCTGGAACGAAGAAGGGCGCAAGTACCATCAGGAAAAATACGAGGAAATGCGTTCCATGGTGAATGACGCGAAGAACAATTTTGATACTTCGTCCCTTACCAAAATGGTCGAGGAGTTCAAGTATATCATCAAGGAGGGCCCGAGATCCCTTCTGAACGCTTACCAGGAATTTCTGAAACAGTACGAGAGGGATTCGTCCGCCTACTACATGAGGGAGGGGGAGAGGCTGTTTCAGGAGATCAAGTACAAACTCATGCTGATGGAGAAGGACGGATCCGATGTGAGCCAGCTTTTCAAGGATCTGGAGGAGACAAGGGAACGCAGGGAGGGGATGTCTCCGAAAAAGGTCTTCACAGCTGCTTCCGAGCTTTTCGACCGGGTAGGGGAGAAGGAGAAGAAGCACAGTCTCACCATGGTCAACGACCGCCTGAAGAAGATCGGCAGACTGATGGATGACATCGATTCCCTCGATATGGAGAACATACTATCCATCCATGTGGAGCCCGTCAGAAAGGTAATCGAGAGGGCGCTCGAGAACAGGAACTTCCATCTCGCCGAGATACTGACGAACGAGCTATACGAGAATGTTGATAAGCTCCTCAGGGACAACTACGCCAAACCGATGAACGAGGCTCTGGAACGAATCGAGAGGAACCTGGACAGGCTGGGCAAACTCGGGATAGAAAGGACGGAATGGTCCGAGTCATTGGCATCTCTCAAGGAAGCCCTTGCTTCCCATCCCGGAGATAACATGATAGGATCCATTTCCCGGATGGCGTTCCTGCAGTCGGGAATCGAGCAGTACATGTCCGACAAGCTTCTGGGGGAGTTCCACGGGAAGCTAGATGACTGCATGAAGCTCCTGACCGAGGGATCGGAATACGGTTTCGACATGATGGATGACGGTTCCGAGATACAGACACTCGAGGATAGATCCGTCGACGGAATAACGATCGATCTGCTGGAGGAAGTATTCACGCTGGAGATCAGGATCGAGAAGAAGATCAGAACGTTCCTGAAAGAACGAACAATCAAACTCAACGAGGAGAGCAAGAATCATTCCAAGAACATGACCGCAAGAGGTGCGGATTCACGGAAGATCATGGAGATCATGGCCCAGGTCAGCAAATCCGAGGTGCTCCTTGAAAACAACAATTTCAGGGAATCCTTTGAGATCGCAACGGAGGGGCGGGAAAGGCTGAAGCTTATGGAAAAAGACCTGGTGAAGCTGGAACTTGATCGAAATATCAAATCGATCTCGAACCACCTGGTCAGGGGAGTCGAGCTCTCCGTTGACATGTCCGATTTCGAGGGAAGATACGAGGCTGTCTCAAAACTCGATAGGGAAAAGGCCCGTGAATTCAGCGATGAGGTGGAATCGCTTCTTGCGGATATCGAGATATATCTCAGATCGCAGATCCTCGGACTGTTCAAGGAGACCAGGGAAACGTACCGGAAGTTCAGAAAGAAAAACCGGGATCTGCTTTCCTCCAACCTCAGGGAGATGATGAAAACTCAGCTCCAGAAGCTTGACAAGACCATCCAGGAGGGTGATATTGACGAGATATCCGAGGAGTTCAAGGCGGCGGGAAACCTCTATCAGAGATGCGTCAGGAAGGTCAACGAGAAATCCCTGCTCCAGCGCGCTTCCGAGATAATAGAGTCGGGTTTGAAGGTCGAAGACGACAGCACAAGGGACATCATCGCTTCGACGCAGGAACTTGTGAGCAGGATCAAGGAGGGAAAGGCTGAAGGGGCCGATGAGGAGCTGAAAAGCCTGAGATCCCATATGGATTCCGCCGTGGCCATATATCAGCTCAAGAAGATCGACGTCCTGATGGAGGAGCTCGAGAAGCTCGACGATCTGTCCAACGAGGTTCTTGAGAATCTCGACGACAGGAAGTTCAGGGAGAGATTGAGGTCCATCAACAGGGAGATCAAGAAACAGATGGACAGGACCATCTCCCTGCACGAGAGGACCGATGCCGAGGTTGTGGAGGAGATAGCGGAGAAGATAGACCTCCTGAAAGGCGATATTATCGAGCTGGAGAACGAATGGAGGGGGAAGGTCAAGATTGACGCTCTTCAAAGGGCCGGGGAGATAGACAAGGAGAGCGTTCCCTCGAAGCTAAGGTTCGCTCTCGAATCTGTTGAAGAATCATATGATTCAAGGGACTGGCCCACATTCTTCAGGACATGGGAGCGTATGGAGGGGATCCTCAAGAACCTCAGCAAGACCAAGAATCAGAAGAAACCGGTCCAGACCCTGATAGACGAGATACTGGGAAACGGATATTCCGGCATTAGAAGGGGCAGGGAAGCCGGAATACCCGTGAAGGACGAACTGATGACCGATCGGCAGTTCCCGGGAAAAATGGATGCAAAGCGCGGTATCGAGAAGATCGCTTCACAGGCATTCGTGAAATCCAAGAAAATGGAATATGATCAAGAATATCCCCTCAACAGGGCGGAGGAAGAGGCCAGGTCGATTGGGAACAGCGGGCGGGTGGATAAGGTCAAGGGGGAGAACAACCTCGCCGGTGTTGCCAAATTGATTGCCGGTGCCAGGATTGATGATCTCCGCAGGATCGATTCCTCGGCAACTGCGGATAGGGAAGTGAAATACCCCTCTACCTCGAAGGTCAAGGACCACGAGGAGGCTATCAAACAGGGCCGGGAGACAGAGAGGAGGGTCCAGACTCTGATGGAAGGACTGCTGGACCTGGACACATCGGCCGGATCGCTGAAGGTAGAATCCGACACCGACAAGCTGAAGAAGAAACTCGAGGATCTCTTCTCCAGAATGCCGGACCTTCATCAGCTTTCCGATTCGAAATACCACTACCTGGAAGGGGTGAAATACCTCGATAACATGAACGAGGCGAAGGCCAGAAAGGAGTTCAAGGTCGCCATATCCAGTGCTTTGAAGATCTGCAAGGTTCACTCCGAGATGGGGAAGGCCCTTGCAAAGATAAAAAAGACCCTGGAAGGCGTCAAGGAAAAGGGGATGAACGTCAACGGGATCATGAAGCTCTACGAGAAGGCCTCGATTGAATATCATCAGGGAAGATTGGTGGAATGCACGGAAACCATCGGCAAGATCAAGGAATCCCTGAGATCCATCATCCCCCAGTGACACGGCAAAGGATCAGATGTTTTTTGACCAGATCGTCTATTCGTATCTTAGAGCTTCCGCAGGCGTCACCCCGGAAGCCCTGTTTGCGGGTGGTATGCAGGACATCAGTGCGAAAAGGAATGCCGCGGAGATTATCACCAATATCCTTATCCAGGGGATGCCGAATCGGGGATAATCCGCCGCTATCTGGTCCCTCCAGAGGATCCATCCCAGAACGATGCCCATGATCGATCCCAGGACAAGGCCGGAACCGGCTATGAAGGATGCCTCGCCCAGAAAAGCGGTAACCACGGCCCTTTTCTTGAAGCCGATGGCACGCATCATGCCGATCTCATGCCTCCTCTCGTACACGGACCTGAGGGTAACGATACCCAGACCGACGATCCCGATGATGAGGCCCAGCGATAGATATGCGTTGAAGAGATCGAAGAAGCTGTTCTGGATCCTGAGTATATCCTTCACGAACTCCTCGACCACTATCGTGAAGAAACCGTATCTCAGCAGGCTCTGCTCAAGACCGTCAGAGATATCAAGGGCGTCCTCTCCGCCGCGGACGGATATCATGTGCAGGTTCTTATCCTGGACGCCGAACTCCGAGGCGGCGGTCGATTCGGAGAAGAAGAGGCTCTGTATTGCATAGGAGGCCGTTATTGCCAGAATGGTCTTGTTGTGCGAAGTACCGTCCTGAAGGACGATCTCGATGGAGTCCCCGACGCTCATTCCCCTGCCAGGAGGTCCGAACTCCACATCGCCGAAGGTTCCGTCAACAATGACCATATCCTGATCTGAGAGGCCCCTCCACACCTCCCGATCGCTCGATCCCTCTATACCCATGCTCCTCAGAGCCTGCCAGTCTACCTCGTCGAAACCATAGGTGCTCTGAACCGTGAAGCTTTCCGGAATCCCGGCTATCATGTAGGGCTCGGGGATGCCGGCCTTTCCGCCTTCGTCAATGATCAGGGAAGCGTACCCGATCGCGATCGAACTCGATCCTTCCCAGTCTATCCGGGTGGCGTTGTAGGACCCCCAGTTCGACTCGATGGTGGATTCGAGATCGTCTATGCTCTGAACGGTGGAGATCCCGATGATATCGTATCCCCCTCCTATCTGCCTCTCGATCTCGTTGATGTTCACATTGAAAATATGGACGAACATCGATATCCCGGTTACCGTGAATATGATGATGGCGAACATGAAGATGGTTATCCCGGTGCGGAATTTCTTCTTGAGGGGATAGGAAACGGCCATCTTCAACGGGGCCTGGGAGATGCCGAGGACATCCAGCGGAAAGCGCATGATCAGAAGGAGGACATCCGTGTTCATCACGATGAGCACCACACCGGCGGTGACCATGAAGAATCCCGACAGAACGAACAGTTCTATTCCGTATCCGAAATCGGAAATGACGGGGATGTCGAAAGACCAGATGATGAGTATTATTATCGATGCGGCCGACCATACAGGCCGGGATCTGGCAATATTCGAAGCAACGAGTGCGATCCCGAGTATGATGAAGGAGATCCCGATCTTCGACGGCCATAGAAGCCTCTGCTGTATTCCGATGCCCAAGGATATCAGTCCACCTGCAATGGACATGTATCCCCACAGCGAGGTCCTCTGCAGGAACCGGTAAACAATGCTCTTCAAGGCAAACGGATCTTCACCCGATCCGACGGAGGGGGCCCCCAGGACCGATGAGGCCATCCTTTCCAAGATGGAAGGGGTTCGGGGCGGGAGAATGTCCTTGATTGCCGCCACAACGTTGAGATTGGTGATCCTCCTCGTGACGAGATATGTGGTTCCGAGGGTTATCGCGAAACCGGCGGTGAATGAGAAGAACATGGTCATGGGATCCGCTCTGTAGAAACCGAGAAGGTCGATCTCTATGCCGTCCCCGAAGGATGATATGATATTCTGGCTGAACAGGATAATTAGGTATCCGGCAGCCAATCCGACGATCACTCCAAGTCCGGAGGATATCAGGGAATACAGGGCCCCTTCCACCACGTAGGCAGTCCTCAGATGGGTTCTCTTCATGCCCACGGCGCGGGATATCCCCATCTCGTTTCTCCTCTCCTCCGAAAGCATCACGAATATGTTGATTATCAATGTTATTCCGGCGATAATCGAGAAGGAACCGATCGTGATGAAGAGCTTCGTGAAGAGGTCCATGGAATCAAGCGCCCTGTCCACACCGCTCTTCTTGTCCTCCCTGACCTTGAAATCCGTCCCCGGGATCCCCCGTCCTGCGGACTCCAGTGCGGAATCTATCATCGGGATGGCTTCATCGGAAAGCCTGCCCCCTGAAACCACCCCTCCCCTGTTGGAAACGTACAGAATGTTGTAGACCTCATAGGATTCCTGCCCCGCGGAAACGTTGATCCCGTCCGTATTCCCGTGGTAGAGGCTCCAGACGGTTTCGAGGGAGGCATATATGGACATCCCTCCGAAGCTTGCGGCGCGACCCCTCTGATCCAGAATGTAGCGCAGTGTCATTGGCCTCTGGGATGTGGCGGTATATATCCATATGGTATGGCCCGCCTCGGCGTTGATCTCCATCGCCGCCTCCTCCGTCATGGCGATCTCATCAGGACCCATTCCGTAATCTATCTCCTCGCCGGAGGAGTACAGCCCGCCGAAGGATCCTGCGGTCGACGGATCGAATGCCCGGATGAAGACGAACGGATCCGATAGGTCGGTGGCATCGTTGTACATGGATCCGGTCAGCTCCATCTCCCATGACAATCCGTCGATCAAACCCGAGGACTCATCGGCCGAGAGAACCGCGTCGGTGATGCGGTCCGCCTGTGTGGAGTTAACCACCGTCAGGTTCCCGTTGGTATCTATGGAATACACAACCTCATCCGCAAGGTGGTATCTCTCATAAACGAAGGATTCCACCATGTTCCCCATGGTATCGCCCACTGCCAGGGAGGAGCTGATTATCGCTGTCCCGATCATGAAACCGATCACCGCTATGGCGGAATCCCCGCGGTGTCTGACAAGGTTCCGAAAACCCATCCTAGCCATCAGCCGGTTCGAGACGACCATCGAAACGAGTATGAGGGCGAGAAGGAGTGCCAGGACTATCATCGCAGGAGCAACCCAGTCTCTCATTTCCAGCGGTGCATAGATCCCCCAGATAACGCAGAATATCAGTCCCCCGAGAACGACCATCATGGGGACTTCGAGAATGTTGTCGCGTATCGTCCTTCCGATCGACATTCCTCATATTCCTCCCGATCATCAGCACCGGGCCGCGTGAGATCCGAGCAGCCTCATCACGAATATGGAAATGAATAGATAACCTGTTCCCCTGAGATATCATCCTGCTCTCCGGTTCAGACCGTTTGCTCCTCCTTTCCGAACCTTCGGCCGATCCTCACGATCAGATAGATCGCAGCGAAAACGATCAGTATTAAAATCACGGCGCCGAACAGAAAAAGGTAGCCGTTTTCCTGGAATCCCCCTCCGGATCCGGGTTTTGAGGCGTGGCTATCATCTGCTGACACGACAACGACCACCGAACCGGCGGCGGTGAGATCCTGCTTATCTATCACTGTCACGTTGATCCGGTACTCACCCGGAACCTTCCATGCCGGAACGTTGAAAGCAAGTGTGAAAACGCCGTCGTTGGGGATCTGGTCTCCGTAGGATCCAGCATCGTTCATCGGCTCGCTCGCACTCCCTCCGAAGCCGCTTAGGTCGGCTTCCACGGAATCTATACCTTCGATCCCGCCGTTGTCGGCAACCTCGGCCGTAATGACCACCCGTCCCGATCCGTCGTTGGAAACATGATCCGGGGATGCGCGAAGATCCAGGATCGAGGGGGGGATCATGGGTTCAACGACGGTTATCTCTATCCGTCCGGCAGCGGTTCCGCCCATTCCGTCCGATACCTCCACATCGATCCTGGCCGAGAGACCCGTCTGGATCTCGACGGCGGCGGGGGCGGTCCACAGGACCTGATCCTGACGATCCGGCAGGAATTCGAACGATCCGTGAGCGGAATCGAACTCATAAAACAACAAATCGCCGTCCTGGTCGGTTGCCGAAACGGTGATAAGGGAAGCCTCCCCGGGCATCACGAACATGGGATCCGCCTCGATCCCCCGAATGACCGGAGCGGAGTTCGATCTCTCCACGTCAAGGGTCACAGAAGAAACATCGTTTACGGGATTCTCATCCGGGGGGAAAGAGCTCACCAGCCTCACCTGGATATCGTGATCACCGTCCATGTCAAGGGTATCGAGACCGATCTCTAATCGATACGAATCACCCGAGTCGATAGTTCCGATATCGACCCCTCTGCTCCATCCGGAATCGGGATCGTCCTGCTCGAATATGGAGACCGTGCATTCACGGATATCGGAATCGCCGATGTTGTTCAGGGTGATCCTGAGTTTTGCCTGCTCCCCCTCCAGGACGCTGTCGGGGGTTACGGAAGTTTCGACAGCGAGATCGATCGCCTCTGGCTCCCGGACGGTTATCTCACTGTTGATCCCGGCATCGTTCACGAACTGAACGGTTCCGGTCGGCCAACGGATCTCCAGATCGACGACGCCCTTTCGATCACCCAGTCCGAACTCCTGAACTAGAGAGGGAACATATGAATGTCCGGCCGTCCCCCCCTCCACCTCCCTCATGGCGATGAACTGGTGGTTTTCCGGATCCTGGGCGTAAATCCTGGCACCGATCCCGGAAGATTCGCTCCTCGTACCCCTCAACCTCACATTGAGATAGCTGTTGACTCCCGATCCCTGGTTCTGATAGAGCCTGGTCTCGTAGGTGGCGTTCTCGTATGGATATTTACCCTCGGTGACCAGATCCAAATCCCCGTCGTTGTCGTAATCGCACCAGGCGCCGCCGTCGGAGTCCCACACCCGGAATCCGGCCTCGTCCGACACGTCGGTGAAGGTCCCGTCCCCGTTGTTTCTGAACAGGTACGAGTATGCGTAATCGATGTAGTTCTTGATCTGGGGGATCCACATGTCCAGATCCCCGTCGTTGTCGAAATCTCCCCATGCGATCCCGAAGAAAAGCTCCTCGTTGCCCAGGACGTTCGTGGGAATGCCGGTCTCATCCCTGACGTTGGTGAAGGAGTAACCGCTTCCCGAACCGTCGTTTCTCAGAAGTTCGGAATCGGCGCATATCAGGGTTCTGTAAGGGTCCTTGTGGGCCAGGTTCGATGACCACATGTCGAGATCCCCGTCGTTGTCGAAGTCCGCCCACTGGGATCCCGCCGTGTGTCCGTAGTATGTTTCCTGGGGCGTTCTGGACTGCTCCCCTGCGGCCCCTTTTCCGATCGCAACGTCGAGGAAGGTCATATCCCCCTGGTTCTCCCACAGGTAGTTCGGGGTTATCAGATAGTTGGACACGTAGATGTCAAGCCACCCGTCGTTGTTGTAATCGCCCATGTTGACGCCCATTCCGGCGTTCGGCTCCCCCCGGTCATCGTTCCAGTCCACGATCCCCGCCTGAACGGTGATATCCCGGAACACGCCATTTCCAGTGTTCTCCCAGAGGACATCCTCGTACTTGACGTTGTCATCATCCCTCCAGTTCACAACGTAGGCATCAAGATCGCCGTCCCGGTCGAGATCGCCAAGGGCAGCGGCGAGCCCGGGACTGCCGTCATCCACCCCGTTCGGACCTGATCTGGAGGAAACGTCCGAGAAGCCGAAATTCGGCGGTCCCTCGTTGATCCATACGGAATCCGGCCATTCATACGGGTGTCCAACGGAGAAGATATCCAGATACCCGTCGTTGTCCAGGTCTCCCCAGACAGAGTATCCGGAGTTGACGAGCCCGACATCCTCAGTCACCTCCGTGAAATGATAATCGGGGGGGCCGCCGTTCCTGAACAATCGGCTTCCCTTGACCAGGAGATCCTGGTACCCGTCGTCGTTGTAATCTCCCCACGCGAATGAGTCGCCCCTCACACCGGACAATCCGGCCTCAGAGCTGACATTCAGAAAAAGCGGAACCTGCGGATCCTCCACACCTTCTGCGCCATTCATGATCCGGTGCTCTCCCGAAGGGATCGCGGCGGTCAGCATGGCAAGTACCGTCAATGATACTATTGATAATCGGATAGATCTCGAAGCCAACCTTGAAGCCCCCGTTCCGGACCCGGATCCTTCCGGGTCCAGATGGGATAATTGGTCCGGAACGATTAGTATTTAACTATTCAAACGGGGCCTCAGACCTCGACATCGGAGATCTTGTTGATGATTATCTCGAGAAGCTCGCCGGCATCGTATGCTCCGGTGAATTTGATCTCCTCGTTGACGATCGTCTTCGGAACGCCCAGGACCTGATACCTTTCAGCCATCTCCGGGAACTCGATGAGCTCGATGACCGATGTGTGGATTTCATCGTTGAGCATGGCGAACCTCGAGGCCACATCTATGGTCTCGGATGCCTTCGGCGTGTTGGGGGTGACAAACAGCTGGATCTCGGCTCCCTCGAGGCCCTTGACCTTCTCGATGTTCTCCTCATCCATATCGACATTCCCCGTTGACTGCATGGTTATCAGCGAGATCAGGGAATGGAACAAGTTGGCCGACGGCAGGCCGTAGTATATTATGTTCCTGCTCTTCCCCTCCTTATCAAGAACGGCCACAGCCGGGAGCCTGTCGACGATGTAATTGTATCCTCCGTCCTCTGCCGAATCCTCCTCTATGAAGGAAACCTGCAGGTGGTCGGTAGCCTCGGCTATCTCGTTGATCAGCTCCTTCAGTTCGTCGCAGGTCTCGCACTTTCCGGCTGGAAGGTGGACGTTTATCTTTACAGCCTCCGACATCTTCTGAAATTCCTTTTCCATGAAGGACCTGTGTTCTCCTGTGATCTGAGCCATATTGACACCTCGATTCCGGTCAGCTCCCCCGATAGCGGCAGAGCGGCGGGATGGCGAATTGCCTGCTCCCTTTTAAAACGTTTGAAAGGATCATCCTATAAATATTTGCTCTATTATGGGGCCTTGAACGTTTATCGGTTATTTGCAAAATATCTCAAATAGATCCGGGAGGGTTCAATTTACCAGGGTGCCAATAGAACCTGGTTATAGGAAAGGACCCAGTAATGGGGACCGGGATACGCTTTCCCGCAATTACAGTTCCATTATGAAATTGCCGTTCTCGATGATCTTCTTCTTTCCGATGGTAAGCGTGGGATGCAGTATCACCCCGTCATAATGAAGATCGCATGTGACATTCCCGCCGAACGTCGAGTTGTCTCCGAAACCGATGTGAACCGTTCCCAGCTTCTTCTGGTCCTCGAGGATGTTCCATATTATCTTCGCCATTGGATTCATGCCGATCCCGACCTCGCTTAGGGTTCGCTGGCAAACGCCGCGCATCATGAGATCCTTAACCTCGGGAGGTCCCGAGAACCTCTTGACGATCCCGTCCTTTATCTCGAGGACTATCCTGCCGATCGAGGACTCCACGAAAACACCGTCTATTACCACCCTTCCGTTTGCCGAGTTCTCCTTTGGCGCTATGAATACCTCTCCTGCCGGAAGGTTGGTGATGAATCCCCTCTTGTGGCAGAGTCCGTTGTCATCCGTTATCCAATCCCTGCCTTCGATGGACATCGAGATATCGGTCCCCTCCTCGGATCTTATCCTCAAGGTCCTCGCCTTCTGGACGGTCTTTGCGAATTTCCTGATGTTTCTGCTGATCTGGTTGTAGTCCGCCTCAAGGCCCCCGGAGAGGAGCATCTCCATTGTTATACCCGGCATGGTCACTATCCTGGCTCCTTTTCTCAGTGCGGATCTCGCGGCGTTGGTGTACGTGAGCGAATGTGTGGTCGGAGCGATGATCACATCGCTGTCGAGCATCGCACCCGCCGCTATCCTGGGGGGCTCATCGCCGTGGTGTTTCCCCTCCCTGATCTCGATAAGCATGGGTTCCATGCAGATCTTCAGGGCCGCCTTGTAGAATGATTGTGCGATCTCCATTGTCTTTTCGTCGCAGATTATCAGAACCCTTTCGGATCTCTTGATCGCAAGCGAGTTGTTCAGCGTCATTTCAGCGATATCGATCTTGTCCATGACTTCCCTCTCTCCGTTCAATTGGCCGGGTGGGATGTACAGGCAAAGGCCTGACGGACGGCCCAACAAATTTTATTTTAGGGGTACCTGCTAGAGAGGTACAGTATTGATAGGGACTTACATCCTATACATCCCGGTAAAATTAGAGAAAGATGAAATATAAATTTTCCGGTCAGATGAATGAAACAGTACCGCAGCGGCGTCGTTGCGATCCTTCACCGGTCCCTGTCGGCCCTCTTTGGCAGGACCGCGGAATTGTTTGCTTTTGACGGGATCGAAGGATCCGAATCCGATCACGTTCTCGTCTCACCAACCCCTGTGCTGGAGCTGTTTCTCGACTGGTATGTCATCGATGTTGATCCCGGGCATCGCATCCCCGAGACCCTTTGAGATCTCCGCCAGGACCTTGGGATCGTCGTAATTGGTAACCGCCTCGACGATCGCCTTTGCCATTCTTTCCGGGTTCTTCGATTTGAATATTCCCGATCCCACGAAGACGCCGTCGGATCCCAGCTGCATCATGAGGGAGGCATCTGCCGGAGTGGCAATCCCGCCTGCGGCGAAGTTTACCACGGGAAGCCTCTGGAGCTTCTCGACCTCGACGATGAGTTCGTACGGGGCCTCGATGGACCTCGCCACACGGAAAAGCTCATCCTCGGTCTTCCCCTTCAGAGCCCTTATAGCGCCCATGATGGCATGCTGATGCCTTACTGCCTCGATGATATTGCCCGTGCCCGCCTCTCCCTTGGTCCGTATCATGGCGGCTCCCTCGTGTATTCTCCTGAGCGCTTCCCCCAGATCCCTCGCACCGCAAACGAACGGTACGGTGAAAGGAGCCTTGTCTATATGGTAATGAGGGTCCGCCGGGGTCAGGACCTCTGATTCGTCGATCATGTCCACGCCGAGGTATTCCAGTATCTGGGCCTCCGCGAAATGCCCGATCCTGGCCTTGGCCATTACAGGTATCGATACGGTATCAATGATCTCCATTATCTTCTCGGGATCGGCCATCCTGGCAACGCCTCCCTGGGCCCTGATGTCAGCCGGCACCCTCTCCAGGGCCATTACCGCAACGGCCCCGGCTTCCTCCGCGATTGCCGCCTGGGCCGCATCCGTTACATCCATTACCACTCCGCCCTTCTGCATCCTGGCAAAACCGCGCTTCAGAAGCCTTGTTCCGTGGCGGAGAGAGTTAAGATCTAGTTCCTTTACCATTATTCCACCTCCGATGGGGGGATTCCTTCATTAGAAAGGCCATATTTGAGCTTTGTCAGTGAAGCTTACCTTCGCACAACCCGGAGATAATGCCTTTTAAGGATCACGTAATGGTGTTTTCAGGATGGTATACCCTTTCTGTTCCGCCTGCAGGGGCAAGAAGATGCTGTGCGGAGAGCAGAGATGCCCGCTGCTCGAATCCGTACGACGCAGGGTGCCCCAGGTCGAGATCGGGGGCAGGACGGTCGATGGACCGTCCCCGCCGGCTGTATTCGTGGGAAGGTTCGGCTATCCCAAGATATCCATAGGCCCTCTGGCCCCGCCGTTTGCGGTCCCGCTTCCCGAGAGACTTGAAAAAGCCTCGTACCTTTACGGCCTGGATGTCGAGAGCGTCTATTCGATAAGGTCCATGCTCATAAGGGGAAAGCACAAACTGGATGTCAAGATGGCCTCCGATCCCCGGACCCTCGGTTCGGAGCCCCTATATCAGGTCGAGGGATCCCTCCCGATCCGCGGGAGGAAAATCCTATCATCCGTCCAGGAGCTCTCCCTCTCAGCTAGATCCCTGGATACGGAGATGACCTCGACACGGGAGATGGGTATACTGAGGGAGCACAGGACCCTGGATTCGATCACGATGCCCATGGGCCCCTCCATCGACCTATCCGGGATCAGGATCATCGACAATCCCTGGGTGGAGAGACCCGTGGACAGGTTCACCTCGGATACCGATGTCCCGGCATCCGAGGCCTCCATCCAACTGTACGGGGCCGGAATCCCTCTCGAACATGTGACCAGGCTCCTTTCGGTAGGGCTGCTCGGCGAGGGAAAGAGGAGAAAACTCGTTCCCACCAGATGGTCCATAACAGCCGTCGACGATATACTGTCGAGGTCCGTTATCGAGAGGCTTGGGGACCTTCCGCCCCTGGAAACGTTCCGGCTTCATGAAGGGCATGCCCTTGGAAACCACTTCCTTATCGCCCTTTATCCGCCCCCGTTCAGGTTCGAGATGATGGAAGAGTGGCAGCAGGGATCCCTCTGGGGAGGAGGAAGGGTGATCACGGATCACGAGGGGCCTAGGGGCAGGAAGGACTATGCCTCGAACATCACCGGGGCATATTACGCTGCAAAACTTTCGGTCGCCGAGCATCTGCACTCCATCGGCCGAACGGCCGGGATAACGGTCATCAGATGGATAACTGACGAATACTGGGCTCCCCTCGGCGTATGGGTGATCCGGGAATCCGTGAAAAGGGCCATGGAAAATACGCCGATGGTATTCGAGGACCGGGAATCCCTGAAGAAAACCATAGACAGGCTGTCGGGAATAACCGGATGGAGGTCCCATACGAGGTTCCTCTCCAGAATGATCGACCGCAGGATCGACGATTTCATCAACTGAGGTCATCCAGACATCTGTCGATCATGGTGAGACCGCCCTTTATCTCATCGTAGGGTCGGGAAAGGCCGATCCGGAACCCCTTCTCAATGTGAAAGAACTCTCCCGGAACCACTTTTGTGTCGTATCTCTCGTAAAGGACCGCCGCCATCTCCGTCGAGGGGACATCGTGATCGTACCTCAGGAAGCCGATCGCGCAGCCATCCGGTTCCGACCAGTGTACATCCGGCCTTCCCGCCGCCCACTGGGATACCAGCCTGAGCTTCTCACGCAGTTCTGAGAAAGCCCCTGGAAGGACCTTGTCACGGTCTCTTAGTATATGGTAGGCGAGGCGGTTCCCCATATGACAAACCATTGGAACCATGTAGCTCTTCGCCTTCCTGGCGTGGTTTGCTATTCTTCTCGGAGCTATGAGCCAGCCGGTTACGAGGCCCGAAGCCCCGTAAACCTTGGTCACCGAGGAGGTCACGATGGCCTTTTCGAACATACCGGCCATGGATGGAACCGCCGGTTCCATCCTTTCACCGGTTCCGGGGCCCAGGGTGAAATCGCGGTATATCTCGTCCGAAAGGACGGGGACGTCGAATTCGGAGAGGAGGGACGCAAGTGCCGCCAGATCCTCTCTGAATACAGCCCTGCCGGTGGGATTGTTCGGATTCTGCATCACGAGAAGGTCAATCCCTTCCTCCAGTTTTGTCCGCAACTCCCTCAGGTCGAACCGGTAATCGTCAGGCCTCCTCTTGATGAAGGAGATCCGGCAGCCCATCGCCCGGGGGAACTCAATCAGAGGAGAGTATACGGGCTTCTCGACCAAGACGTGATCACCCTTCCTCAGCGAGGCAACGAAGGCAAGGGTATTCGCCTCCGAGGTGCCGTTGGTTATAACTATCCTGCCCTGATCCACCCCGTAGCTTTCGGACAGATATCCCTTCAGTTCCGATCCTCCCCTGGGATTCCCCTCCCTTATCAGCGAATCGTCGACGTACGTCCTCGCATAATCCTTCCATTCGGGGATGATGTTGGAGGAGCTCAGATCGTATGCGGGTCTCTCAAGGTCCAGAAGCCAGTTGACATGCCTGAACGTCGGGAAGTCGAACATCATGGGACCAGTCTCCAGATGATACCTTCCATACCGGCGTATGATAAATATATATCTCATCTTGACCATATTCGACAGATCCCGGCCATACTGGGAGGGGAAGGTGATCCGAGGGTGAGTGATTACGTCAGGTACCTTAAGGGAAACACCCCGCATACCTGCTGTTTCTTTCTCCTGATCGCACTCTCCGGGATATTTCTTCTTCAGTCTCTCAGGGAGTTCTTCTCGTCCATATTCTACTACAGCCTGGTCGACATGGGATTCTCGCCGACCATCGTTTTCCTCGTGGTGATCGCCTCCCCTCTCCTTGTCAGGCCGCTCACGTCGAAGATGGGGTGGAGGGGGTCATTCATGATCTCCGGCACCCTGATGGTCCTTTTCCGACTGCCGCTGGGTTTCGGGATACCGCAGCCGTATCATCTGGCCTGTTCAGCGTTGGCCTTGGCGGGAAGCTCGATGTTCATGACCGTGGCCCTTGCGTTGTACAGAAGGGAAAGGACGGTTGATCCGGATGCTTACTCGTCACAGGCAATAACCGCCTCCTTCGGCATCTCTCTTATGACGGTCATATTCTTCACAACCCTGGGAAGGAGCCTCGACGCTTCCACGGTTCCCGATGTCATGGGTTTCAGACTGGCCCCGATATTGTCCGCCGTCATGGTTTTCGGCTCGGGTTTTCTTCTGTTCGTCCTCAAGGATGCCTCCCTTCTGGAAGATAATAGGGGGGAGGGCAGCGATCCTTCGGAGAAGATCACCGGAGGCGTCGCCGATTCGAAAGCGCCCGCATTCGGCCTGGGATTCTTTCTCTTCGTCGGGGGGACCATGACAGCTTACCCCCATGTCACGACCGGATGGACGGGTTCAAGTTATCAGGTCTCCCTCTCGATGACGGTTCTCGCGATCGCGCTTTTCGTGATGTCGCTCATAACAAGCTGGAAATCCCTTATCGGTCTCAGGAGCATATTCTCGTCACCCAAGGGGGCCATCTTCGGGAATGTCGTACTGATAGCATCAGCGGCGAACCTCTTCTTCTTCCACTACAATCTCTACTTCATGCCCCTTCTTTTCGTGTGGATCGGAATGGTCAACCTGTGGCTGATACTCGATGCCATGACGGACAATGAACCGTTCGCCGGCGAGCCCATCGAGATACAGAGAAAGGACGGGCAGAGGAAGGTCCTCGGATTTCCCGGTAAAAAGAGACATGTCAGGAACCTGCCCGTTTTCGCCTCCGCAGTTGTCATATCCCTGGGGGTATTCATCCTCCTGGGACTTCTGCAAACCTTCGCAGTGACCTGGGCTCACATTCCACTTGGGACCGCTTTCAGGGGAACCCTCCCCTTCACCATGTTCGCGGCCACCACCGGGCTGGCCCTTACCGGTTTCGCCTGTTCGAAGAAGAACATCGAGGAGCCCGCCATCATCACCCGGAAGACGGTGGAGATAAAGAAAGGATCGCCTGCCCTCGCCGCATACTCCGGGTCCGGCCACATTCATAAGGGACAGGGGTTGTCGAAACGATTGAGGACCGAATGGCTGACCATGGGGGCCGTCGCGATAGTCCTGCTCGGAGGAATATCGGTCTCCGCCATGTTGATCGACAGCTATGAGATCGACACCGGCGAGATCACCTCCGGCGGGACCATAAGGGTGATGACATACAACATCCACCAGGGTTTCAACAACGACGGAAGGGCCGATCTCCTTCCTCAGTATGAGATCATAAAAAGGATCGACCCGGACATCATCTTCCTTCAGGAATCGGAGGGCCTGAGGGTGAACACCGGCGTCACCGATCCGGTTTACTACCTCGCGAACAGATTGAACATGTATTACCACCGGGGACCGAGGACCGGCGAGGGCATACACGGTGTGGCCCTCCTGTCCAGATTCCCCCTGTCACGCGTAAGGATACATTTTCTGGACTCCGAGGAGGACCAAAGGGTGGCCGTTTCATGCAGGGCGGATCTGGGTGAGGAGCACGTTAACCTCGTCTCGGTGCATATCGGATTGTCCGACAGGGACAGGGAGGTCCAGATATCGGAACTCGCCGGGATCGTCGGGAAGATGGACGGAGAGGTGATAGTCGGCGGCGACTTCAATTCCGGACCCGGCGAACCGTTCATGGTGCCGTTCAACTCCACCTTATTCGGCGGGAATGCAAACAAAACGGACGAAAGCCTCGGATTCCGAAGCTGCTGGCACGAGGCCGAATCCAGAAATATGGCCGTGGACGTCCATACCTGGCCGGCATCGGACCTGGACGATGAACACAAACACATCGATTACATACTGGTATCGGAGGGTTTCGTAATCGGTGAGGCCGGAATCGAGGATGATGAGAAAGCCTCGGACCACAGACCGGTATGGGCAGACCTGATCGTTACTTGAAAGGTCGCAACAATATTAGCGGGGCAAGTCATCATCGATCCGAAGGCAAGGGTGTTCAGATGAAGGAATATGAAGCGGTTGACGGGATCATCGACGGGTTCAGGGAAGATATGGTGGAGTTCGCCAGAAGGATCCTTTCAGTTCCGGCGATGGCCCCCGAATCCGGCGGTGTCGGGGAGATGGAGAAGGCGGATCTCATCCTGGAACTCGTGAAGGATTGGGGATTCGATTCCGTAGATAGATTCTACGCTCCCGATGACAGGGTCCCCGGTGGAAAAAGGCCCAATTACCTTCTGACGCTGAAAGGAGAGGACAGTTCTCCGCCCCGCGTCTGGCTGTTCGCCCATACCGATGTGGTACCTCCCGGGGACCTGGATAAATGGACGGGGGATCCCTGGACCCTGAGGGTCGACGGGGATCGGATAACCGCCAGGGGAGTTGAGGATAACGGACAGGATCTCATCAGCGGTGTCTTCGCCGCAAGGGCCCTGACGACAGCCGGCATCAGGCCGAAACATGATGTCAAGATCTTTCTCGTTGCCGACGAGGAGGTGGGTTCGGCAAAGGGGATGCATTACCTGGTGGACAACCATTCCGACCTTTTCTCGGAGGAGGACCTGTACCTGGTCCCGGACGCTGGGGAGCCCGACGGATCCATGATCGAGGTGGCGGAGAAATCCATCATGTGGCTGAGGATAAAGACGATCGGAAAACAGGTCCATGCATCCACCCCCGGCAAGGGGATCAATGCCAACCTGGCGGCCATGCGGCTGATGGTTTCCATCTACGACGAGCTTCACGAGAGGTACGGTGCCGAGGACGAGCTGTTCGATCCCGCGGGGTCCACCTTCGAACCGACCAAGAGGGAAAGCAACGTACCGAACATAAACACGATCCCCGGGGAGGACATATCATATCTGGACTGCCGGATCCTCCCGGAATACGATCCCGAAGAGATCCTGGACCTGATAAAGGCAAGGGGCGGGGAGATAGGGGAACGGTACGGGGTCAAGTTCGAGTTCTCGACCCATCAGTACGAGAAGGCTGCCCCCCCGACCTCCCCGGACCACCCGGTGGTGGGGATCCTCGCAGATGCGGTGAGGGATGTCTACGGGATCGAGGCGAAACCCATGGGTATCGGCGGCGGTACATGCGCGGCGATCCTGAGAAGGAAAGGCTACAAGGCGGCGGTATGGTCAAAAATGGAGGATGCGGCCCATATGCCGGACGAGTTCGCACTGGTATCGAACTACATCGGCGATGCGAAGGTATTTGCCCGGATCTTCATCGGCAGATGATGTCAAGCGGATCGGGAACCGGTCCGATTTCCCGCGATCGGACCGGAAAATCGAAGGAGCCGGTACCATATTTTATAAACCTGATTCATCATATTTCGACCGGAGGGAAATGTTATCGCCGGTAGTGGTGGGAATCGCAGCTTTTTTCTTCGTGGCGGCAGCCGGAGGTGTTGTGGCATACCTGCTCTACTACTTTCACGAGCGGAGTGTCAGGAAGAGGTCGGCCGTGCCCGATCCGGAACCGGCAGCTGAAGAGATCGATCCGTCCGCGGGATACGAGTTCATGGTCCACGAAAGCGAGGGCGGCAGGACGGATGAGAACGGGAGGGTAAGGAGCTACGATCTGTATTCCCCGGAAAGCACGAAGGTCATCGACTACCTCAGCGAGGACGATGGGTATTTCAGGGGGCACAACGTGAAGATCACCGAACTCCCGGAACCGAAAGAGGAGAAGGTGGACGCGTCATGGGTCGAGCTTGATGTCACCAGGGAGTTCAAGGAGATCATAAAGGAGATCAAGCGCAGGAAGCTGAACTGCTACGAGATCCTCAACGTCCCGGAGAATGCCAAGCCGGAGGAGATCAGAAAGGCATACAGGAAGGCTGCCTCTTTTTATCATCCCGACAGGGGCCCCGGCGCGGCGGGGCTGGATAAAGATCAGGTGGAGGAGATCATAAGGGAGATCAACTACTCAAAGGACATGCTCCTGAATCCCACCATGAGATCATTTCACGATCAGATCCTCCGCGACCGCAGAAGGGAAAACTGATCGTTTCCCCGATCTGAGAAACGACCGGATCATCAGTCACCTATTTTTCCGAATACATACACCCAGAAGTACATTATGCTCCCGTCCTCAGGATCGAACATGTCGGCGAACAGAAGCCTGCTCAGCATTGAGAATCCGGATCCCGCCGACAGATCTGATATGTATTCTCGGCCGTGTTTGAACACCTCCTTTCCCCAATGCGTCATCATGGGATCTATCCCGCGTCCGGACGGTTCTCCCCTTTCATCGGACATTATCGTGAATGTGAAGGTCCCGCCGGGCTTAAGCACCCTCCCGGCTTCCCGGAAGATCCCCGATAGATCCCTGAAAAGATGAAACACCCCCAGGGCCGTTACGTGATCGAAGAATCCGTCCCCGTACGGGATCGGGTCCGCCGTTATATCGACTAGCTTCAGCTCCCGCGCCATATTCTTTTTCCAGCACTGGGCGAGCATATCGGCTGATGCATCGATCCCGTATACATCAAGGCCGTATCTGTAGAGCCTTGCGGAACCAAGACCCGTTCCGATGCCGATGTCCAGCACCCTCTCCCCCGGACTTATGTGATCGTACATGAGGCCGAATACGACCAGATCCCCGCGGCTGTTGAACTCCTCCACCATGGAATCGTAATTCTCGGCATAACTGCCCTGGAATATCTCATCCGGCATGAATTTGAACCGGAGTGTATCGATTAAAAGCTTTCTCCGATGAATTGACCCGGGGGAGCTCACTGACAATCCTCCGCGCTTCCCCCGTCGGGATCCGATCCTTCCTGAGACACGCTGTCGATTATTCCCGAACGGGGCCCAATTGTGATCTGCGGAACTCTTCATCTCAGGATTAATTCCCCCGATCCGTATGCGGAAGAATACCATGTCGGGATGAAAAGGCCTCATATATTGAACAGCGGGTAGTAAAGATCCCCTCCGCATTCGGGACAATCGGTGATCCCGGCCTCCCGATCCTGTACCAAGCAGGCGGGGCAGATCCAGCCTTTGCATCCCCTGCACTTCATCGGGGGGTCCCCGCTCTTGGTCATCATTCCCTGGTTGATCGATCTTCGGCATACGATGCATTCGTATCTCATTCCGTCAAGCAGGGACACACCCGATGATCCCTTTCGGTCCTAATAACCGTTGCCTGCGATACATTCAACAAGGGAAGGAGATACCGGCCGCTGCCGTGATTTGATCACTATTGTATGATGATTACAGAAACACTTAAACACAATACCAAATCTTACATGTTCCGGAGGTTTTTCTGTGAACTCAAGGGGCATAAAGAGATTCAAATATAGTGATAACTCTTTTAAAAAGGGAAGAATGGTTTTTCTCGTTTTATTCACCGCGGTCATTGTTTCGATCGCCGTGATCCCGCATAGGGCCAATGCTCACGCTCCGGGCAGCGTGACGCTTTCATATAATTACAGCCAGCAGAATCTTTCGGTAACCATCAGTCATTCCGTTTCTTCACCCACAAGCCACTACGTCAAAACCGTGACAATCTACAAGAACTCGGTCCAGGTAAATTCGTACTCGTACACGAGCCAGCCCACTTCAAATACGTTCACATATTACTACAATGTCGCCGCTTCCGATGGAGACACACTTTCGGCAAAGGCGGACTGCAATATCGGCGGAAGCACTACGGGTTCCACCACCGCATCGGCCCCGGATGAAACGGATCCGTCCGTTATGATCACTTCTCCTTCGAACGGGACCGAGGTAACCTCCGAAACACTCATGGTATCCGGTACTGCCTCTGACAACAAGGGCATCGACAAGGTTCAGGTTAAGGTGAATGAGGGAAACTGGGTCGATGCATCGGGGAAGACCACATGGACCCGCCAGGTATCACTGGTGCAGGGGAACAATACAATATACGCCAAGGCCATCGATACATCGGACAACCAGGCAGAGACCTCGATATCCGTCGTGTACAACGCCACCCCTCCACCTGATGAAACGCCGCCCACGGTCTCGATATTATCCCCTTCTGACGGGTCGCAGTTTGATGTTGACTCGATAACCATTTCGGGATCCGCAAGCGACAACGAGGATGTGGCAAAGGTCGAGATCCGCGTCAACCAGGGGGCATGGACAACCGCGGCGGGGACAGTTTCATGGTCACTTGACGTAAGCCTCATCGAAGGCAGCAACAAGATCGAGGCAAGGGCAACGGATACATCGGACAACACAGGGTCGGATGTTATCAATGTAACCTACAGCCCGTCCCTGCCTCCTGATACCGAACCGCCCACGATCACCATCGAAGCACCGGTAAACGATGCTGTGGTCTCCATGCAGGGGATTACCGTATCGGGAACCGCTTCCGACAACAGAGGCGTCTCGCTGGTCGAGGTGAGGCTCAATTCCGGAAGCTGGAATTCCGCTGCGGGGACCACATCATGGAGCATAAGGATCAACCTGATTGAAGGCGAAAATACCGTCGAGGTAAGGGCAGCCGATGATGCGGGCAACACGGGTGCCGCATTCGTCGATGTAACCTACGACCCTGGAGAACCTCCCGATACCGAGAAACCTGTGGTTTCGATCGAATCGCCTGTTGAAGGAGCTGTGTTCAACATCGATTCCATAACGGTGTCAGGCACCGCATCCGATAATTCCTGCACCTGCCGGGTCGAAGTGAACGTGAACGGGGGCAATCTTATGATGGCCACGGGCAGGCAGTCGTGGTCAATAGATATAATTCTCGAAGAAGGAGATAATTTTATAACGGCAAGGGCCACCGACGACTCCGGAAACGTCGGTTTCGATTCGGTCACGGTCCAATATGAGATCCTGGAACCCGTGGATGCCACCGCCCCGGAGATCTCGATTACATCCCCTTCGTCCGGAACCCAGACGGCCGAGGGTAGGATCGAGGCCAGGGGAACCGCTTCGGACGAAAAAGGTATAGAGAAGGTGGAGATCAAGCTTAACGAGGGCTCCTGGAGAATCGCATCGGGCACATCGACCTGGAGCATTGCCCTCGATCTCATTGAGGGGGAGAATTCCATCACTGCGAGAGCCACGGATATTGCGGGTAACCAGAAAGAAGTGACTGTGACCATCACATATAACATTCCCTACTTACCGGGCTCACTGGACGGTGTGGTAATCAGCGGGGAATACAGCCATAAGCGTTCCTTTGATAACGGCGAATTCACCGTCCACTGGGATTTCGACGGCGATCTGCTTCTCATGGGTTTGGAGGCAAACACCACGGGTTGGATCTCCATCGGCTTCGGTCCTTCGACAATGATGAAGGATGCGGATATGATAATCGGATGGGTAGACGATCAGGATCGCGTGTACGTGATCGATGCATATTCCACCGGAGAGAACGGTCCGCACCCGCCGGACGAAGACCTCGGGGGAACGGATGATATAACGGATTTCGGAGGCGGCGAGGTGAATGGAGTTACCACGATCGAGTTCACGAGATCGGCAAACTCGACGGATCTGTACGACGAGAACCTGTTCCCCGATCAGATAATCGATATCATCTGGGGATATTCCGATTCGGATGAATTTGACGGATATCACGACCTCAACAGGGGGTATGTCGAGGATTTCGAATTCAACCCTGCAGTTCCCGGAGACGGCGACGATGACGAACCCGACGACGGAGAAGGAGAAGGTGATGATGAGAGTGAAGGAGGAATTACTGTGGCTTTCCTCATCATAATCGTTGTATCGGTAGTGGTGGTACTGCTGATAATAGTCGCTGCCGCAGCGGCCGCTGTGATACTTTTCAGGAGCAGGAACAAAACCGATGAGGATTCCGAATCGAGCACCTGATTCTATGCAACCCGCATGATAAAGAATTATTACGCGTATCACTTTCCCGATGATCGATGGCTCGAAACCGGGGCAGATGGCAGTTCTACATCGACAGGGGCGGAACCTTCACGGACATAGTAGCCATGGCGCCCTCGGGAGAGATAACGATCAGAAAGCTCCTCTCGGAAAATCCGGGCATGTACGAGGACGCGGCGGTCGAGGGAATAAGGAGATCCCTTGACCTGGTTCCCGAAGAGTATATCACGCCGGACCTGATCGAATCAGTCAGAATGGGCACTACCGTCGGAACGAACGCCCTCCTGGAAAGGAAGGGCGAGAGATGCGCCCTCCTGGTCACCAGGGGATTCAAGGATCTGCTGAGGATCGGATATCAGAACAGGCCCGATCTGTTCTCGCTCCGTATCGATCTTCCCGAACTTCTGTACGAGGAAGCACATGAGATCGACGAGAGGATCGATCCGTCGGGAAACATCCTGAAACCGCTCGATCCCGGCGAGGTCAGGTTAAAGCTTCGGAAGATACGGGAAAAGGGCATAGATTCGGTTGCGGTCGTTTTCATGCACTCGTACCGCTTCCCGGAGCATGAGAGGAGAACAGCCGAGATCGCGAGGGAGGAGGGATTCCCGCATGTATCGATATCAAGCGGGATCAGCCCCCTGATGAAGATCGTGGGAAGGGGGGACACAACGGTCGTCGACTCGTATCTGTCTCCCATCCTGAACAGGTATATCGAGGGGGTTCTTCGCGAACTCGGAACCGGCGGGAACGCCTGCGACCTGCTTTTCATGCAGTCCAACGGAGGATTGATCCGATCGGACCTATTCAAGGGAAAGGACTGCATACTTTCCGGTCCGGCCGGAGGCATCGTCGGCGCTGCGGCCACCTCCAGAATGGCAGGGATCGACAGGGTGATATCCTTCGACATGGGCGGAACGTCAACGGATGTGGCGCATTACAGGGGAGAATACGAGAGGACATTCGAGACCGAGATCGCAGGGGTGAGGATCAGGGCCCCGATGCTGAGCATACATACCGTGGCCGCGGGCGGGGGTTCAATCCTCCGTTTCGAGGACGGCAGGTTCAAGGTCGGCCCCGATTCCGCAGGGGCCGATCCGGGACCGGCATGCTACAGAAAGGGGGGGCCGCTCACCGTTACCGACGCGAATCTGATGCTGGGCAGAATCCACCCGGATCTCTTCCCGAAAGTGTTCGGACCAAAAGGGGATCAGGGACTTGACCGGAATATTGTCGTTGAACTCTTCAGGGAAACCGCCGGTGTTATCATGGAGGATACGGGATTCGAGATGTCGCCCGAAGAGGTGGCCGAGGGATTCCTCGAAGTCGCGGTCGAGAATATGTCCCAGGCCATCAAGGTCATATCCATTCAGAAGGGGCGGGATGTTTCGGAATACACACTTTGCTGTTTCGGCGGGGCGGGAGGTCAGCATGCCTGCAGGATCGCGGATTCCCTGGGAATGAAAAGGATCTTCATTCATCCCTACTCGGGGGTCCTTTCCGCTTACGGGATGGGGCTGGCGGAGAGAAGGTCCATGAGGGAGATAACGGTGGAGAGAAAGCTCGGAGAGGATATGATCGGGGATCTCGGGAAGCTCTCCCGTGACCTGTCGGAACAGTGTGTCCGGGAGATGGCAATCCAGGGAATGGACGGAGGAAAACTGAGAACCAATGTCAGGGCTCACCTGAAGTATTCCGGAACGGACACTTCAATCGAAGTGGAGCTTACCAGGGCCGGCCCCATGAGATCTTCCTTCGAGCGGCAGCACGCGGAGAGGTTCGGTTTCATCATGGAGGGGCAGGACCTTGTGGTCGATTCGCTGTCCGTGGAGGTGATCGCGGGATCCGGAGATATCGAGGAGATGGACATAGGCACGATACCATACTCTCCCCAGAGAAAATACACCACCCAGATCTTCATCGAGGGCGGGAGGAGATCGGCTCCGGTTTTCGAGAGGGAGATGCTCAGACCGGGGGCTAACCTTCTCGGTCCGGCGATCATATCGGAAAAGACCGGAACCAACGTCATCGAGAAGGGATGGAAGGCGGAGATCAACGGCCTCGGTCATCTGATCCTCTCGAGGGCGGATCCCCCGGCAAGGAACACTGCCCTGGGAACGGAAGCGGATCCCGTCATGCTCGAGATATTCAACAAGCTGTTCATGTCCATAGCCGAGCAGATGGGATACTCCCTTCGAAACACGGCACATTCCGTAAACATCAAGGAGAGGCTGGATTTCTCCTGCGCCGTATTCGACCGGAGCGGAAACCTGGTGGCCAACGCACCGCACATCCCGGTTCATCTCGGATCGATGTCGGAATGCGTGAGATCGCTTCTCGACAGCGTTGGTGTCGATCCCCGACCCGGAGACGCCTACCTTATCAACTCACCTTACAATGGGGGGACCCACCTTCCCGACATCACCGTTGTCTCCCCGGTATTCGATCCGATAGGGGGAGAGATAATCTTCTACACCGCATCCAGGGGGCATCATGCCGATGTAGGGGGCATAACCCCGGGCTCGATGCCTCCCGGCAGCAGATCCCTCGAAGAGGAGGGAGTATCAAGCCCCGGATTCCTCATCGTATCAAGGGGGAGGTTTTTGGAAGCTGAGTTGAGGGAATGGCTCTCATCCGGACCTTACCCGGCCAGGAATCCCGACCAGAACGTTGCTGACATCGGAGCCCAGCTCGCGGCAAACGAGAAGGGAGTGCTGGAACTGAGGAGGATGATGGACAGGTACGGATCGGACACGGTCCTGGCCTATATGAAGCATGTCCAGGACAACGCCGAGGAATCCGTCAGAAGGGTGATCGACAGGATCAGCGGCGGAAACTTCACCCTGGAAATGGACGACGGAAGCAGGATCGCGGTCAGGGTCTTCGTGGATAGAAGATCCAGGTCGGCATCAATCGATTTCACGGGCACCTCGCCGCAGGTCGGTTCGAACTTCAACGCCCCGAAGGCGGTTGCCTCTGCGGCGGTGCTCTACGTTCTCAGGACCCTGGTCGGAAACGACATCCCCCTGAACCACGGCTGCCTGAAACCCATTCATCTGATCATTCCGGAGGGATCGATCCTGAATCCGGATCCCCCGGCCGCGGTTGCTGCAGGCAACGTGGAGACATCCCAGTATGTCGCGGACTGCCTCTTCGGAGCCCTGGGAGTCATGGCGGGATCCCAGTGCACCATGAACAACTTCACCTTCGGCAACGAGGAGATCCAGTATTACGAGACCATATGCGGCGGCACGGGGGCGGGACCGGATTTTGCCGGGACCGACTCCGTTCACTCGCACATGACGAATACCAGGATAACCGATCCCGAGGTCCTGGAGCATCGATTCCCGGTCCTTCTTAGGGAGTTCTCGATCAGGAGAGGGAGCGGGGGAAGAGGTATTAATTCGGGAGGTAGCGGGGTCGTCAGGGCTGTGGAATTCAGGCAGCCCATGGAGGCCTCCATTCTCTCCAGCAACAGAAAGATCGGATCCTTCGGATTGATGGGCGGGGAGTACGGAAAATGCGGCATCAATTCGGTCATCCGCTCGACCGGACAGGAGGAGAGGATCGGCAACTGCGGGAGAGTTTCAATGGAAAAAGGGGATATATTCAGGATCGAGACGCCGGGAGGCGGCGGGTTCGGAATGCCTGAAAAAACCTGATAAATCTGCACAAGTGCCCGTTCTAAATCAAAAATATAAATAAAAACAAATGATACTGATCCGGTAGGATATAAATACGACAACATGGCATGTTTTCCATGGAGCGATGCATCATAACCTATACAAGCCCCGGAGGACGGAGATTTGGAACTGGATGGGATGACCCGTGACGAGCTGATCGAGGAGATCAAGCGCCTTCGTTCGGTATATGATACAGCCGGCCGCTCCGGGAATGTTCCGAACAGCAGGGAGGAGACGCTGAGGGATATCTTCGAGCGGGTACCCGTGGGTTTGTACAGGTCCTCGCCTGAGGGAAATATAATTGACGTGAACTCGTCGACCATCAGGATCCTGGGATACCAGGACCGGGAATCGTTCATGAAGGTACATTCCCAGACCCTGTACGCTGATCCCGACGATCACGAGAAATGGAAGAGGGAGATATTCGAGAAGGGAACCCTGTTCAACTTCGAGGTCCCCATGAAGAAGCAGAACGGGGAGATAATCTGGATAAACGACTATGCCCGGGCGATATACGACGAGAACGGGGATGTCAAGTACTACGAGGGGGCCGTGATCGACATAACCGAAGAGAAGAGGCTTCGCGAGGCCCTGAGGATCTCCGAGGAGAACTACCGGGATCTGGTTGACAAATCGAAGGCCGCGATCGTCAGCGACAATCTCGGGGGGACCTTCGAATTCTTCAACAGCAGGTTCGCCGAACTGTTCGGTTATTCGAGGGAGGAGATGGAAAAACTCAGCATATCCGAACTGGTGCATCCCGAGGACCTCGATTTCGTCCTTCAAAGGCATGTAAACAGATATGAATCCAGGGGAGAATCGGACGAGTACAAGTTCAGGGGAATCAGAAAGGACGGAAGCATCATCCACCTTCAGTGCCATGTCGTTCCGGTCGTTGAGGGTGGCAGGGTCGTCAGAACAAGCTCGTACATCTGGGATATCACGGAGTTGAAGAACTCCCAGGAGAACATGGATCAGCTCAACGACATACTAAGATTGACGAACAGGGTTCTCAGACACGATATAGGAAACAACCTTACCTCCGCCGAGACCGCAATCGAACTGTTCAGGATGAAGGGGGAGGACAGAACCCTGGATATAGCACACAGATCGATACAGAAATGCATGGATACCATCGAGAACATGCGCATTCTGGAGGGGATCACACACACGGGAAGCGAACTGATGATCACCAACGCATCGGAGCTCATCAGGGATGCGCTTGTTCACCATTCCATAGATATCGAGATCGAAGGGGACTGCAGGATCAAGGTTGACGAGGGGTTCGGATCGGTCATCGACAACCTCGTCAGGAATGCGGTGGTTCACGGGAAGGCGGACAGGGTGAGGATAGAGATCGAAAAAGCGGGAAACCTCTGCAGGATCAGGGTGATCGATTTCGGCGAGGGGATACCGGAAGACATCAAGAAATTCATTTTCGAGGAAGGCTACAAATCACCCGACTCAAAGGGATCCGGACTTGGGTTGTACATCATAAAGAAGACCATGGAGAGGTACGGGGGAAGCATATCGGTGGAGGACAATCGACCCAGTGGGGCGGTCTTCACCCTGAATATGATCGCGGTCGATTGACGGATCAGCGGTCCAGAGACCTCATCTTGGACTCCATTGTTATATCGCGGTCGTACCTCGCATCTATCTTCAAAGTGACCGAGATCCGATCGGAGTTCAGCGACCTCACCGCTTCCACCGCATCCCTGGTCACAGCGAGGATCGCATCGATATCCTCCGATTCGATTATGGTCCCCATCGGGGTGACCTGATATTTCAATCCGCTCGAATCAATCGCATCGACCGCCGCCCTCACGTAACCTGACAGGGAAGGGCCTCTGTCCATCGGAGACACTACCAGGAAAGCGATATATGACAAAATTACCCCCAACGAACAAAATGTATATAAATTATAAAAAGGGTTTTATAATGGGGGTCAATACAGCTCGTAAAGTCAGCAGGGATTTACAAATGGAGCGGGAGGTGTATTATGGAGACAAATAGTTTCAAGGTATCAGCGGAACTTCTGCAGAGAAATGCAGCCAAGTCCTCCATAAGAGACCTGAATGCGGAATTTCAGAGGATGGGGGGGAAGGTCATACACAAGGCCTCCAAGAAAGGTCCCGTTTTCCAGCTGTCCCACCAGGATGAGGAATACCTGGAAAAATTCAGGGTCCGTCTCTTCAAGGAGCTCGGATTGATGGAGGAGAAGGACGTACCCGAGGAACTCAAGGAGAAGGCCGCTCCTCCTCCGAGATACGGGGATCACCACAAGCTGAGGAGGGGATGGAACGTAAGAAGCCCCAAGGAGTTCAAGGAGGGCATCTACGACAGGGATGACAGACCGGTCATCGAGGGTGACGAGAGACCCGTTCCTTCCAGGGACCGGCGCCCCGCTCCCGATGATTCCAGGAATATGGAAAGGGGCAGAAAGCCGGGATTTCCCAGAAAACCGGATTTCAAGCCGAGGGAAGAGGCCGTTAAACCGCCTGCTCCCATCCCGGAAGACCAGCCTGCCAGGGAGGAGCCGAAACTGACCGCAGAGGACGAATCCCTCGTCAAGCTGGTTGGATCCGCCCTGGAAAACGGAGCGGTCGACGACGGCGATATCATCAGATACGCCTACGAGAGCAAGCTGCCGGAAAATTCGATCAAGAGGCTCAAGAAGCTCCTCTGGAGCAACAAATGCAAGGGGGTAAGGGAAGAATGCCCCTATCACAAGAAGAAGTTCAGGTTCGAGGACCTGATGAAGGCCTGCTACGGAAAGGTCGACGGATGGGAGAACCTCCAATCGCCTTTCATAAAATATCTTGACCTGTGGTCCGGCAACATCGAGAAGATGTACGGGGAATTCAGGGACCAGAAGGTCGAGGTGGTCGGGAAGATCAGCTCGTACAAACCTGTTTTCAGGAAGGACCACGAGCATCTGAAGATGCTCATCTACGATACCGACGTGAAGACCCAGGGAAGCGACGATGAGCCGAAGAGGACAAGGAAGCTGTGGATCAGGATCGGGATGGACGAGTTTCACAGGCTTGTCGGGGACGGCATGCTCAGGGTTGACGACATTATCAGGTTCAGGGGAACGTGCATTTTCGATACCTTCTTCTTCGATTACTGGGTGATAGACCTTACCGGCATAGAGGTCGTCAGGGAAAGCCAGGGAGAGATCATCTCGGCCCCCATGCCGTGACATCGGAATTCATTCCGATGAGCGGCGTTCGTTCTTCTATCAAAATGACCTATCTCATCCATCGGGGGCTCAGATCCCCACCATGATCAGATGGGTTCCGTTCACAACGGCATGTTGGATCATGATCTCGTTGCTGCCCTCTCCGAGAGGCAATCCTTCCAGATCATGAGACGTGATCTGCAGCGGGGGTTTGGAGACAACATACCTGTAGCAACCCCCGTTGATGCGGTATCTGACCGCAAACGAGGTCCATTTTCCGTCCCCATCGATCGGCCCGCCCATGATCACGCTCACCGATCCCGCGTTCATCCTGCTTTCCAGGTTAAAATCGAATCCGATCCTTCCCCCCTCGCCTCCGTCGAGCAGGGTTCGGGATATTCTGAGGAACTCATCGATCTCCCGAAGGATGCCTTCTTCCGTTCTCGTCATCGAGAGATCCTCGTAAGCTCCGTAGAAAACGGGGATGATCGCGGCGGTTAGCACGGAGGCGATCAAAAGCCTCACGGGCATATCCATTACACCGCTGATGTCAGCACTCAACCTTCGCATGCCGGAAAAAGGTGCATACTGGGTATATAATCATGGCCGCCCGATTATCAAACGGATGAGGATCATAACAGAGGGCCGCTTCGATCCAGCGTCATCCCGTATCCGTCGCTCAACAGCTCCTCCACGTATTCCCTGGTGATGTGCGTGAGATTGCGGTCGTCTATGATCCCAGGCTTCTCGGTGGAAAGGCGTATGGAAAGAACCGTGAAACCCGCCTTCCTCCCGGGATCCTCTACCAGGCCGATATGGGCATCCGGGGACCTGCCGCCGATCGAATCCATGATCCTGTCGGTCTCGGAGTTGCTCGTATTTGCGGGGATCTCAAGGATCATGAGGGTTTGTCCTTCCGTTCCCTTCAGATCGGATAGACCGACACCGTTCATATCATCGGCAGAGGGGAGGTCCATCAGGGATAACGAGAACGGCCTCATCTCCCTGCCGAATATGTGCCATACGGCTTCGGGCACCATGATGTCTGCCGTCTGGGAGGATGCTCTGGCGGCAAGCGATACGGCGGTCTTCACCATTTTCATCGAGGAGGGGGGCGCGTCCTCATGCCGGGTGTCATTCGACGGTGTCAGGATAACGGAAGCTCCAGGGCACAGAGGTCCTGAAAGGAAGACATTGGTCAATGACCGGAAATGGGCCCCGTTGCCCATATCCTCCAGGATTATGATGTTGAAACACGGGATAAGCGACGATCTGAGAAGCTGATTCATCTCGACGGCTCCGGGAATCCCGGTCCCGCCTCCCATGGAGCATATGGTGATCACAGGCGAGTGGTCCGCGATGATCTCTCTCAATGTATCGAGCGATCTTCTGAAGACCGCTTTTCCGAGCGACATGTTCCCGCCGCAGCCTTCCCCCTGGACCATGCTCCTGCCGATTATTCTTACATCATCTATACGGAGTGCTGTCCTTATATCCGTGTCAATGCACGCGACATCGAAGCCGCCCGGATCCAGATCGGATGCGGTCCTGCATCCGACACCGCCGATCCCGACCACAAGCGGTTTTCTCCCGGACGCTCCTTCATCTTCCATTGACATCCTCGAACTTGAATCCGATCGTGCGGTAAATATGTTTTCACACGATTTTCCGTTCAGCGAATATCGACCAGCGGGCGCAGGTCGGATATCAAACTGTCAGAGGAGGTGACGCCCACGTGCGTGTCCTCAACGGATCCGTCCCTTCCGATTATATACATCGTCGGGATGTTGCTGGCCGGAAATTCGGCGGAGAACTCGCTGCTGTAGGATGTAAAGATCCAGGGTGCTCCGTATTCTCCCTTGAACTCCCTGATCTCCGAGGCCTGCTCCCTGCTGTCGACGTCCGCCGAAATGATAACGACGTCGTTCTCCCCGTAAACGTTGGCAACTTCCCGAAGCTCTTCAATCTGATCCTTGCAGGGATTGCACCACATCGCGAACATGTCAAGAAGGATCACCCTGCCGTAATAACGTTCCAGGGTGAATACGCCCCCCTCAACGTCGTTGAGGGGGATCTTCATGTACGATGGGACCGAGGACTGGCCGTTGTCGCTGTTATCGTTATTCCGATCGTTCACATCCCCGTCACCGCCTTCACCGCCCCAGATGATATCCTTTCCACCCGCAGCGAAGAAGATCCCGGACCCGATAAGGAGGACGGCCACCGCGAGAAAGATCACCGGTGCAATATTGGATCTCTCCTTCTCATCTTCTGTATGCCTCGATTTATTCTGGGGTCTGGACCTCGGGGCATTCCTGCTCTTGACCTTCTGGGAATACGATTTGCCCATGTGATCGGGACGAGTGTGCGGCATAAAAACACTTTCGCCTGAATTATCAGGCCTCCCCCGGGAAATGAGATCGGATTTCCCCACGGCCAACATTCATGTAATCGTTACGAATCCTTTCGTCTGTTGGATTATGATTCGGATTCGAAACTTCACATTGCCCGGATACGACCAAAACTGATCAGAAAACGATAAGCATCGGTTTTGGTCTGACCTTTGAACCTAATTCAGTCGTTTGATATGATTACGGTTCAAAGGATCCTTTTAAACCACCTCTCCAGGGCGGACATGGGGAGCCTGATCATCGTGGGCCTCCCGTGGGCGCAGTGCATCGGGATCTCGCAGTTGAGGAGATCATGAAGGAGGTCCTCCATCTCGTTCAGCGACAGCTGATCATGGGCTTTCACCGCGCCCCTGCATGCGGAAAGGGCAATGATGCGGTCCTTCAGGGGGATGTCCACCGGCAGGAACTGCCTGTCGGGAGGGGTGCAGTCATCATGGTACTCGTTGCCCGATGCAAGGTCCAGGAGTACCTGATGCGCTTCCATCCGCCCCATGAACGTCGGAAGGGCCCTAATGACGATGTCGCTTCCGCCGAAATCCTCGTACACGAAGCCCATTCCCTTCAGCTCTTCGCTCATCTGGAGAAGGGACTCGGCCGAAGCGGGATCCATCTCCACGTGCAAGGGTTCCAGAAGCTCCTGCACGCCCTCTCCGCCGTCTTGATATTTATTTCTGAGCATCTCCAGCCTGATCCTCTCGTGAGCGGCGTGCTGGTCAACGAGAAGCAGATCGGACCCGAGCTCGCAGAGTATGTAGCTCCTGTCCAGCTGTCCGATCACCCTGAGGTTCAGATCCGGGGCGCCTTCGGGGATGGCGGGAGGGAGCTTCGACACCCCTTCGATCCTCGGTATGCGGCTCCACTGATCCCTGATCGGCTCCTGCACCCGGACCTCGCCCTCCATCAGGGGCATCTGCCTGGGGGCCCGGTCTATCCTTGGAACGGAGAAATCCCGGTTTATGATGGGGGTCTCATCGTGTTGATCGTCCGGGATCCCGGGCTCCGTTCTGACCTTCCTCCTAGGGCCCCCGGGTCCGAAAACGGTTCTGCCAACAGCGCTTTCTATGCATCCGATTATCCTTTCCTCCTCCGAGAACTTGACCAGCGCCTTGGTGGGATGAACGTTGACATCCACCCTGTCGGGCGGCACCTCCAGGTTGATCACGGCGATCGGGAACCTTCCCTTCATCAGCCTGGATCCGTAGCCCCTCCTCAGGGCCTCAACTATGTTCCGGTTCCTGGTCACCCTCGAACCGATCGAAAGGGTGATGCCGCCCGAATTTGACCTGGTATCCCAGGGTAGGGAAATGAGGCCGGACACGGAGATCCCCCCGCAGTCCGTTGGCGGGATCTCCATCATTCCCTTGGCCGTCTTCACGCCGATAACAGCGGCCGCCCGGTCCCTCAGGTCCCCGGTGGCCCTGGTATTGATCTTCTCGTCACCGTCAACGATCAGCCTGAAGGAGACGCCCGGATTGGCCAGCATGATCCGGGTTGCCGCATCCTGGCATCGGCCCCTCTCCGAGGCGGTGCTTCTCAGAAATTTCTTTCTGGCCGGGACGTTCTCGAAGAGATCCGATACGGTCACGGTTGTTCCCCGGGGGCAGCCGGCGGATTCCATGACGAGCATCCTGCCGGCGGAGACGACGATCCTTGTGCCGTTCTCTTCTTCCCCGCCCTCGTTCGTGACAAGTTCGACCCTTGACACCGCCGATATGGACGCGAGGGCTTCCCCCCGAAATCCCATTGTCTTGAGGGTGGAAAGATCATCGATATCCTTGATCTTGGAGGTGGAGTGGCGCGTGAAGGCGATGCGGGCGTCCTCCCCGGACATCCCGCAGCCGTCGTCCGACACCTGGATCCTCTTTATCCCTCCCCCGTCGATGGATACGACTATCTCGGATGCTCCCGCGTCGAGTGAATTCTCGACAAGCTCTTTCACCACCGATGACGGCGATTCCACAACCTCGCCCGCGGATATCTTGTTCACGGTTTTTTCGTCCAGTACCCTTATCCGCCTTCCCATTGACCGGTGATGGTCGGGGGAAATATTAAGGATTTGGAGGGAATAGAGCTTTGATCCCGCCGGAGAGATCCCGACCATGACCGGAAAGGACGAAAATGAAGCAGACGCCGTTGAGGGACTTGAGAGCCTATCGTCCGACGTGTCCAGGTTCATGCTGAGAAAGGGGATCGGCAGGGCAAGCGGTCCGCAGAGAAGAGCGCTGAAGCCGATCCTTACCGGTGATAACCTCCTTCTCATCGCTCCCACCGGTTACGGCAAGACCGAGGCCGCCTTCGCCCCCCTCCTTCAGAGGATCCTGGAGAATCGAACAGACGGGATCAGCATCATATACATAGCCCCACTCCGGGCCCTGAACAGGGACATGCTGGAGAGGATGACGCGCTGGTGCGAGGACCTGGGTCTTAGGATCGCGGTCCGCCATTCCGACACCACCCAGGCGGAGAGGAACAGGCAGGCGAGAAAACCTCCTGACGTGCTTGTGACGACACCCGAAACCCTCCAGATAATGTTCACGGGATCGAGGCTGAGAAAGGGTCTGGTCAATGTCAGGCACGTTATCGTGGACGAGATCCACGAGCTTTACGGCGAGGAGAGGGGGGCCCAGCTTGATTTCGCGCTGTCCAGGCTCGATCACCTGGCTGATAAAACCATCCAGAGGATCGGGCTTTCCGCCACCGTCGCCGACCCGGGAGGGGTCGCGGCCTTCCTCGGGGGAGGCGGCAGGAAGGTGAAGATCATCGAAGGGACGTGGAAGAAGGATTTCTCGTTCCTGGTCGACTCCCCCGCAGTCGAGGACGGGGACAGGGAGGCGGCGCGGGAGGTGGGGTGCACGCCGAAGATAGCGGCGGTGATCAGGAGGATGCACGACCTCATCCTGGAGAACAGATCGACCCTCGTTTTCGTCAACAGCAGGGACCTCGCAGAGGCCCTTACCACGAGAATGAGGAAGATGCATCCGGACCTGTCCGTCGGGATCCATCACGGCTCCCTCTCCAGAGAGACGAGGCTCGAAATGGAGCGGGACTTCAAGTCCGGTGGCATCAAGGCGATGATCTGCACGTCGTCCATGGAGCTCGGCATGGACATCGGGGCCGTGGACCTCGTGATCCAGTTCAAATCCCCCAAGGAGGTATCCCGACTTATCCAGAGGGGGGGGAGGGCCGGTCACAGGATCGGTGACGTTTCCAGATGCGTCATCCTGGCCACCGAATCCGACGACGTGATGGAGTCCGGCGTGATAGCATCGCTCGCTCTCCGCGGCAAGCTCGAGAGGAGGGGGGCCAGGAAGATGATCCTCTCCGTCCTGGCCAATCAGATCCTCTCCACCGCCTCCGCCGAGAAGATCGTCGAGGTGGACGCCTTTCACGAGATCGCCCTGGGCACTTTCACTTTTTCGGGGATCGGCAGGGACCGGCTTCTCCAGGTGCTGAGATACCTGAACGACTCGAAGATGATATTCCTGGACGAGGAAACGGGCGTCTTCAAGGGCGGGAAGAGGGCTAGGGAGTACTTCTACTCCAACATCTCGATGATCCCCGACGAGAGGATCATGCTGATAAGGGACATATCCACGAGGTCGGTGATCGGAAGCCTGGACATGGACTTCGTCCTCTCGAACCTGGAGCCGTATTCCAAGTTCATTGTGAAGGGGCAGCCTTGGAGGGTCCTGGATATAAGGGACGAGGAGATCCTCGTTGAACCCGTAACCGATCTCGGTCCGGTCCCCGCCTGGTCGGGATCCGACATCCCCGTTCCGTGGGAGGTCGCCCGGGAGGTCGCCAGGATCAGGCGGGATGCCGTATCCTGGATCGAGAAAGGGGGGCACAAGCCCCGATCGCTCCGGGACATTCCGATAACGGAGGAGGCCGAGGGGATGATAATCGATCGGCTGAAGGAGCAGATCGAGGGCGGGTTCGCAACGGCCGATATCGGAACCGGAACGCTGGAATACGGGATGGAGGGATCGATAATGGGACTCTGCGCCGGGACAAGGACGAACGAGACCCTCGGCAGGATCATCGCGGCACTTCTTTCGGGAAGATACGGGGGAACGGTGATCGTCGATTTCGACGCGTACCGGATCCTGCTCCAGGGGGATCTCAGGATCAAGCCCGGGGACATGGAGTGGGCTGTCAACAACATACCCAGGAGCGACATGAAGAGGATGCTTCCGGTGCTGATCAGGAACTCCCCGCTCCTAAGGTGGCAGATGCTCCACGTGGCAAAGAAGTTCGGGGCGATCGGGGCCGATGTGGACCCGATGCACTTCCCGCTCCGGAGGATCATGGCCAGGTGGTCCGATTCCATAATCATGGAAGAGGCCCTCGAGAAGATCATGCATGAAAGGTTCGACCTCCGCCATACAAAGGAGCTTCTCGGGAGAATCGACAGCGGGAGGATGGAACTGGTGGCCCAGGGGATCTCACCTCTGTCCGTTTCGGGATCCATAGTGAAGCGCGAGTTCATGACCCCGGAAAATGCCGGGAGGGAGGTCATGGAGGCCATCAGGGATCGTCTGATGACGACCGCCCTGAGGCTCACCTGCATGAACTGCGGTGCGACGCTGAGGGCCACCGCCGAGAGGTCAAGGACCATCGTCGGGTGCCACAGGTGCGGGTCCCGGATGCTCGCCCCGCTTCCAACGGGTGACGTTAGGACCCAGAAGGCGGTCAGGGACGGCCTGGAGAAGAAGAGGAAATTGGCCGGGGACGACAGGAAACGGTTCAAGGCGGCCGTCATGGCTGCGGAGCTGTTCTCCCAGTACGGGTACCGGGCCGTGATGTGCATGGCTGCGAGGGGGGTGGGGCCGAAGACCGCGGGAAGGATCCTGGCAGCATACGTCGAGAGCGATGAGGAACTGGCGAGGGCGATCTTCCGAGATGAGGTGAAATACGCCCGGACCCGGCGTTTCTGGGATTGAAACGGATCGTCCCGGATCCGGACGATCGTTATCATCCGTGCCCATCATTTCAACTTGATGCGGTTGATCCTCAATCTGCTTGATTTATTAATCATATCACGATATACCGGCAATGTGCGCTCTATGGGGTGAGATCGGCGGACTGGGAGCCTCTGTATTCTGGGCCCTCTCATCCACTCTGTTCACTCTTGGAGGAAAACGGCAGTCCCACCAGGCGGTAAACTCCATCAGGCTTCTCGGTGCAACCATCATGCTGGGGATCTCCCATCTTGTCCTTCTCGGAACGCTCTTTCCGGGGGAATCGCTGTACGTATGGCTCATGCTGGGCCTGTCAGGGGTTATCGGTCTCGCCCTCGGAGACGGGCTTCTCATGTGGGCCCACGTTACGATCGGCCCCAGGGTTTCCATGCTGATCATGTCCATGGTCCCGATCGTCACCACTTCCGTGGCCTGGGTTCTGATGGGAGAAACGATCGAACCCCTCAAGATCGGCGCCATCATCATTACAATAGTCGGCGTGTCCTTCGTGGTTCTGGAGAGAAACAAGAAGAAGACAATGTTCAAGGTGACTTTTTTCGGTATAATGCTCGGGATCGGAGGCATGCTCGGGCAGGCTATTCAGCTGCTGATAGCAAAGGGGGCCATAGAACAGATGGCGGGATCGAATCCCGCCCTGACGGCCACCTATATACGGATCCTATGGGGTACGGCCGCCATATGGCTGGTATCCATCAACAGGTACCGGCTCAGGAAAACCAAGGAGGCGTTCATGGACCGCAAGTTCATGATATTCACCACCGCAGGAACTGCCGTCGGCCCTTTCCTCGGGGTCTGGGCGTCCTACATCGCATTGGAATACGCTCCCATCGGGATCGCATCCACGCTGATGGCCCTGGCGCCTCTGTTCATGATTCCCCTGTCCTTCTTCATCTTCAAGGAGAAGCCGACCTTCAGAGCCGTCATCGGAACCGCTGTCGCCATCGGCGGCGTGGCGCTGATATTCATGCTCTGAGATCATTCCCTGTAAACCTTCGCCACATATGGAGAGGTGTACAGGTGGACCAGCGCCCCGTACGACGGGATGAATTGAATTGCATCACTGACGTCAGGTCCGTCCTCGGGGAGGTCGAGAAGGAGATGGTCCGACGACCCTCCCAGGATCTCGATACCGTCCTTAACCGGAGCGAGGTCCTCGATGATCGTATCCTGGCGGCCCACGGCAGCGATTCCCCGGATCATCTCCCCCCGATCCTCGAACTCGGGTGTCTCGCCATATGCATTCTGCGATATGGTTCCGTCCGGAACTGAGGGTTTTCTCTTCCTCTCGATGACCTCCGCTTCAAGTACGAAAGAATCCTGGTGGGTTCCGGGTATCGGGGTTCTGTTTACCGTCTCGAGGCCCAGGAGTATGCCCTCTCCGATCCTGAGGTTGTTGGTTCTTCCCCTCTCCGGCCCGCTCAAAAGAAGGGGGATGTTGGCGGAATTTCCCCCTGATATCATACCAAGTTCCAGTCCGAACCGGTCTTCCATACGTTCCACGAGATCCTCAAACTCCCTGACCTTATCGATTGTGGGCACGACTCCTCCGAAGCACGCCAGGTTCATGCCCAGTCCGTGAAGCTCCAAACAGTCGAGCCCGAGTACGAGATCGATCATCTGCGGAACCGCATCCTTGACGATCCCTTCCCTCAGATCGCCCATCTCGACCATCGGAACGACCTTGTGTGTGGTATTCATCCCACTGGCTTTTCTCGACAGCGCCTTGATCACCCTGGCTTCAGAGTTGAGGGATATATCGGCATAGCGGACCACATCTTCGACCTCGGAAAGCATGGGCGTTCTGAGGAGCATGATGGGACATTCGATCCCGTGGGATTTGAGATTCCTGATATTCTGCAGTCTTGATTCACCCAGGGATGCTGCCCCGCCCCGCAGCATGGAATTTGCGACTTTCGGATCGCCGCAGCTCGCTTTGGTGACGCCCGTGATCTCGATGCCGATCGATCCCGCCAGATCTACGATCGTCCGGGTGTTGTGCTCAAGTTTCGAAAGATCGACCACCAGTCTCGGATAGCTATTCAATTGAAAACGCCTCCGTTAGAAAATCTACGAGATGCGTGGTCACGAGGCCCACCTCCTCGATGTTGACGAATTCGTTGGGAGAGTGGATATTTCCACCGCCCGGACCGTAGATCACGGTGGGAACGCCCGCCCTGCTCCCGAAGATGTTGAAATCACCGACCGAACTGGTGGTGAAACGGCATTTCTTTCTGCCCGAACCGTATGGTTTGATCGGGACCTTGTCGACGAACATGTCGATGTACCTGCTCGATTCGAACAGATATGGCCTGTATCCGAAATCCGGAGAGGGGGAATATCTCTTCTTGATGACGGTCTTCGACCTCAGTTTGAGCGACCTGATGATCTTCCTCATCTCCGTCATGACCGATCTCTCGTCCTCACCGAGGGTAAGCTGTCTGTTAACCAGCAGCCTGCAGTAGGACGGAACGGTGAAGCACTGACCGCCGCCGTCGATATTCAGTATGACGTAGTGACCCCTGCCCATCCTGATATCCGAGTAAAGATCGAACCTGGTAAATTCGGTTATAACCCTGGCGGCGTCGTGAAGCGCGTTGATCCCCTGGGAGGGGTGGGATGCATGGCTGGCCTTTCCGAAGAACTCTATCTCGAAGAGGAGCCTCCCCTCCGCACCCAGGATCACCACCGGAAACCGCGACTTGTGGATCTTCTTATGGGTCATGCAGTAATCATATATTCCCAGAAGCGGGGACGGCTCGGGGATTATGACCAGATCGAACCCGCTGATATCTACCTCTTTGAGGAGCGTATCCGTTCCAAGTGAAAATGGGGCCTCCTCGCCGAACACGCAGGAGAGAAGCAGCTCGCCCCGGAGATCTTCGGCTTTTCGGGCAATTTCCATGAAGGCGGTTATCGCCGCCGCAGATCCGCCCTTCATATCCGCGGCGCCGAGGCCGTACATCCTCCCGTCCTCCTCATGAGCCGAGAACGGAGAATGGAGCCATCCCTCCCCCGGATTCACGGTATCGAGGTGGCAGTTCAGCAATATCCTCGGACCCTCGCCGGAACCTGTTCTTGCATAGACGTTCCCGAACTCCTGATATTCCAGATATTCGCTTTTCGATCCCTTCCAAACTTCCGATATCCCGGCTTCCTTCAGGATATCGTGGACCGTATCATATATCTCGCTGCCGTTCCCTGCCGTGCTTGGTATCCTTATCAGCTTCCCGGTCAGTTCGACAGACCGGCGGGTCACGATATCGGATCGGCCCGGGTCCATTCACAATCCCTCCGGGCCCTTGTACAGCATCCGGTAGTATTTCCGCCTCAAACCCATCTTCTCGTAGAGTTTGATGGCCTTCTTGTTGTCCGTCTCCACATGGAGCGAGAGCGAGCCGTTCGACAGTTCGATCGCCTTCTGGATCAGAAGGGTTGCGATCCCCATGCCCCTGAGGTCCTTCTTCGTCGCGATGTATGAGAGGTGGTAGGCGGGGAAAAACGTCTCCCATTTCGAATTGGAAACGACCGTTATTCCCACAAGGTTCCCCGAGCTGAATGCGCCGATGACGAATCCCTCGTCAAAAGCGTTGTCGGTTGCTTCCCTGATCTCCTCGACGGGATCGGTGAACTGGACCAGCCAGGTGTCCAGGACACTGAGGAATTCCTCGTAGGGAATTCCAAGACTTTCCTTTTTCAGGATCTTCAGCTCGATATTCACCCTGCCGTCGTTGAGGATGATGACGTTGTCACCCTTGGATACAGCCCCTGCTCTGGCTTCCTTGATGAAAGCGGCGAGCGGATAGAAATTCGGCACTGTGAACTTGACCTTTCTTTCCAGCTTCCTGAACCATCCGGCCATCTCCGTCAAATCCTCATCGGAAATTCCGATGGCCCTGGCCCCGGTGTCGTATATGGCGTTGAGGGCATCCTGCCCGTTGAAGCATGTCCAGTTCAGGACGTTTCGGTTCAACTTGGTCTCCCTGAATATTTTCGGATCAAGTTCCACGATCGATCTCTTTCCCATCCCGAATGATTCGATCAGTGCGTTTCCGTGGGAGGTGCTGGCTGCAAATATCCCGGGCAGTCTGTCGATGTCCTCGTTGACCCAGAGCTGTTTATACCCCATGTGGAGCCCGGATATCGATGATCCGCTCGACGTCTGGCAGAATATGTTTTCGATATCTTCCCCGAGCTGTTCGTTCAGCTCCTTGGCGATGTAGGAAAATGCGTACATGTTCATCATGTTGTTTGCCAGCCCGGGGTTGGCATCGTACCATCCGTTTTTCCTGGAAACCCGCCTGCTCTGGATGACACATTCCTCGTACGTTTCACCATATTCCACGACCTTGACCCGATCCGAGACCAGGAGCTTCTTCCTCAGCGCCTTTTTTTTACTGGGCATGAAGAAAATGCACTTAACATCGAAGAATTCTGAGAGATATGCAAGGGATCCCCCCACTGTCCCGTAGGTTCCCAGACATATGGTGTTCTTTCCCCTCGTCAGGGCGTCCCTTATGATCAGGTAAGCAAGGCGGTCCTCCCTGTGTCCGGAAGGATTGTTGCCCTCCATTTTCAGATATATCTTTCCGACATCTAGTTTCCTCTCAAGTTTTTCAGCCCTGATTACCGGCGTTCTCCCGACTCTGTTCATAACAATTTCCGTTTCCATCAGAAACCCCCGATTCAAAACACCGATGACGGCACGAACAGTGAATAGCTCACAAGAATACTTGAAAATATAATTTCTATTTCTTTTACCGATTTGTGAGCAAACATATTATTTCCCTGCAGACAGTTTTCCAAACAGGTGATTTTATAAATAGATTTTCCAATCGATTTATATAATACTGCCAAAATATACATTAATATTTCGATTTTATTTTTTAAATATATATGATAATATTTCGGAATTGTTTATATCGTTATTATTACGAAAAACAAATATATATTATGTGTAAATATTGATGAATATTTATTAATAGAATGCAAACTTAATTTGCAGATATTATTTAAATGAAATATATAAAATATCATTATATATGAAATGTTGAAATATGTTTGATCATTCAATTTGCATGATTTTCTGGATTGTAAATAAAATATACATATGCAAATATAGTAAAAATAATTAAAAAAAAACAGGATCCTCTCAGGTCCGGGCCGTGTATTCAAAATCTAAAAGGCGGGATCGGTATTTTTCAATATGGTCGTTGACCCGACCCCGCATCCGACGACGGACTTAACCCCTTCCTCGACGGGGACCCTCGAATCGAATATGTTCCTCTTGTGTATGTGATAGATGTTCCCCGAAGTGGGATTCGGACCGGTGGGAACGAACACCGTCACGTAGTCTCCGGGATGCCTCTGGGTTATGAAACCGGTCATCAGGGTGTCGTTATCGAAGGGCCTGACCAGGACCACCGACGAGAAGGGCAGCTCCTTCCCGCCCGTGAACACCTCAACGATCTCCCGGAGTATCCTGTATCCGGGGATCCTCTTGAGTATCTCCCTCTCCACGATATCGTGGAAGAACTTCCCGAACCTCGTCCTGACGAACAGCCCTATCAGAAAGCAGCCCAGGATTATCGTCCCGAAGGCTATGATGTATGACAGAGCCGTGCTGACCCTGGTTCCGAGCGAGACCAGTTCGGCAACGGGGGTTATGATGTCGAGAACGATGCCGAACAGCCACACGAACATGAACACCAGAATGGCCACGGGAAGAACAACCGCTATCCCGCCTATCATCGTGGTGGTAACGAATCTCCTAAGTCGTTTCATATTGACCCTCCGATACGAACCAAAATAAAAGATCGGAATAGAAATAATGTTCCATGGGATAGGGATGATCAGACCGGCGGGATGATGAACTGATCGAGGGTGGCCTGTCCGAATCCCTCTACGCCGCGTTCCTCCGACAGGTTGGATATCTGGATCCCCAGGAGTCTGACCGGCCTGCCGATCTCGATCTCCCTCATCATGATCCTGACGCTGTTCATTATGGACTCCCGATCGTTGACGTGAACGCGGTTCGACATGCTCCTCGTGATGATCGAGAAATCCGAATATTTCACCTTCAGGGTCACGGTCCTGCCCAGGACCGATCCTCTTTGCAGCGATTCCGCGAGATCCGACGCGATCTGGTCCAGGATGAGGTGCATTCTCTTCGGGTCGTCGGTATCCTCCTTCAACGTCCTCTCCTTGCCCATGGACCTCCTGGAGTGGTGAACGGCCACCTCCCGATCGTCTATCCCCCTCGAGATATCATAATAATATTTTCCCGCCTTTCCGAACAGCTCCCCCATGGTATCGATATCGTACCTCCTCAGATCCCTGCCCCGGAGGATCCCCATGCCTATCATCCTCTCCGCGGTAACCCTTCCGATCCCGTGGAACTTCCTTACAGGGAGATCGTCTATCAGGGCCTGGGCGTCCCATGGATTGATCACCTTCAGGCCGTCCGGTTTGTTGAAATCGGATGCGATCTTGGCCAGGAACTTGTTGTAGGACACCCCTGCGGAGGCGGACAATCCCGTCCTCTTCCGGATCTCCTCCCTGATCTTCCGGGCGATCGTCACGGGATCGTCGATCCCCGCCCTGGTATGTGTCACGTCGAGATACGCCTCGTCCAGGGACATGGGCTCCACCCTGTCGGTGAACTCCCTGAATATATCCATTATCCGGTCGGAAACCTCCTTGTAAACCAGGAACCTCGGAGGTACGAAGACGGCGTCCGGACAGAGCCTGTAAGCTCTCTTCGATGACATGGCGGAGTGGATCCCGTACGTCCTCGCCTCGTATGAGCAGGACGCCACAACCCCCCTGCTCTCGGGACCGCCCCCCACGATGACGGGTCTTCCCCTGAGATCGGGATCGTCCCTCTGCTCTACCGAAGCGTAGAACGCGTCCATATCAACGTGGATGATCGATCTCCTTGCCCTGTGGGAGCTCAGCACGACAGGCCTCCTGACCGTTTTCGCATGTTATGAATAATGGAGTTTTTTTAACGACATGGGGGAGAGGGGGATGGACGAATATCGAACGGGGGCGAAATCAAATAACCGAAATCGGAAATACCCTCCCATGGCATCGAAGGAGGAGATACTGGACGGGGTTTACAGGACAGCTTACGGTTACGAGCATGATTACGGCGGCTGCGTCCAGTCCGTTCTGAGGTCCATTCAGGATCATCTCGGAGGGATCCCGGACGATGTTGTAAAGGCGGGGCATTCCCTGGCCGGGGGAACCGCCCTGACCTGCACCGGGACCTGCGGTTCGCTGAACGGGGGCCTGATGGCGATCGGTTATTTCTTCGGAAGACCGGTTGACGGATTCGGCAGGGAGAGGGAGTTCAGGACGTCCTACAAACTGTCGATGAAGCTGTATGACAGGTTCGTGGAGGAATACGGAAGCCCCCTGTGCCCGGACGTTCAGAAGGGATTGATGGGGAGGTCGTTCGATCTGAGGACGAGGGAGGGGAACATCGAGTTCGACGAGGCCGGGGGGCACGACGACAGATGCCCGTCGGTGGTCGGAAACACCGCCAGGTGGACGGCGGAGATACTTCTCGACGCCGGAGCAGTACCCGAGCTGAAATGAACCCCGATCTCAAAGGATTTAAGTCCTATCCGGCGATCACCTCCCGAAGGTGTGAACATGGCTTTGGGAACATTCGCCACGGTGATCAACTGCATGGACGGTAGAACTCAGCTCCCTGTCATCAACTGGGCATTGAACGAATACGGCGTGGATTACGTGGATTCGGTCACCGAACCGGGTCCCGACGGCATCCTGGCGAACGGGCCTAAGGAACTCATCGATTCGATCAAAAAGAGGGTCCTGATCTCGGTGGAGAAGCACGGATCCAAGAACGTGGCCGTTGTGTCCCACGACCTGTGCGCCGGAAATCCGGTTCCCAGGGAGCAGCATCTGAAGGAGCTGAGGAGATCGGTGGAGCTGATCAGATCGTGGGATCTCGGGGTCAACGTCAACGGTCTGTGGGTCGGTGACGACTGGACCGTTCATGTCGTAATATGAGATCCCGTCCGCCCGATGCGGATGGTGTGGATACACGTAAAAAATGCATCCATCTGCACATTATCACACCCGCTCCGATGACATTTTGATCATCGGGAATTCTCCCACCCGACGGCAAAGGTTAAATTGGTAGAACCTTTTGGTCACCTCCTAGATGGCACGGATGAAGTCTAGGGGGAGCCGTTTCGGGGTATCAGCACGTTGGTGCTCCCTTCTGTTTTTCAGGGGTAATTGCCTATGACCAGGGGCAGCGGTGAGCAGGCCGGGAGCGGACTGAAAACGGGTTTTCTGGAGCTGGAGGACGGAACCGTATTCCGCGGGGAGCTGTTCGGATCATGCGGGGAGACCGACGGGGAGGTGGTGTTCAACACGGGCATGGTCGGCTATCCCGAGAGCATGACCGATCCCTCTTACCGGGGTCAGATACTCGCATTCACCTATCCCCTCATCGGGTCCTACGGGGTGCCCGATTTCAGGAAGGGATCCGATAGGTTCGAGTCTGATCATATACAGGTCAGGGGTATCGTCGTCCAGAATTACATCGACGAGTACTCTCACCACGAGGCCGTGACGAGCCTCGACCGGTGGATGAAGGACGAGGGCATCGCCGGGATCCAGGGAATAGATACTCGGGAGCTGACGAAGATCCTAAGAAACCGGGGGACGATGCTCGGAAGGATCGTATCGATCCCTCCGGAAAAGGATGGATTCCGGGTGGAGGATCCCAACTCCACGGATCTGGTTTCCGAGGTCACCTCTCCGGGGATCGAGAGGATAGATCAGGCGAACGGGGATTCCCCGAATGTCCTGGTGATGGACTGCGGGTGCAAGAGGAGCATCGTCTCGGAGCTTGCCGCCCGCGGTCTGGGGATCACCGTTATCCCCTACGATCACGATCCGGCCGGCATGGAGTTCGACGGGATCATGATCTCCAACGGCCCCGGCGATCCGTCCATTCTCGTGAAGACAATAGAGAACGTCGGGAAGCTGATGGAGGAGAGACCGGAGGTGCCGATCTCAGGAATATGCCTGGGATGCCAGATCCTGGCCCTGGCAGCGGGAGGTAGGACATACAAGCTTCCCTTCGGCCACAGATCCCAGAACCAGCCCTCAAGGCTCAAGGGAACCGAAAGCTGCGTGATAACGAGCCAGAACCACGGATACGCCGTGGACGGAAAGTCGCTGCCCGCCGGTTGGGAGATATGGTACGAGAACCTCAACGACGGATCCGTGGAGGGGATCAGGCACTCGGAGCGTCCGTATTTCGCCGTGCAGTTCCATCCCGAGGCATCTCCGGGGCCCACGGATTCCAGGGATTTCTTCGACCGCTTCGCGGAGGTGGTCCGCCGTGGATAAGCTCCCAAAAAAGGTCCTCCTTCTGGGAAGCGGCGGCCTGAGGATCGGACAGGCCGGGGAGTTCGACTACTCCGGATCACAGGCCCTGAAGGCATTGAAGGACGAGGGGATAGAGACCATCCTCGTTAATCCGAACATAGCCACGATACAGACGTCCGAGGGAATGGCGGACAGGATATACCTCCAGCCCGTTGACCGGCACACCGTGGAGAGGATCATAGAGAAGGAGAGGCCCGACGGGATCCTGCTCGGATTCGGGGGGCAGACCGGGCTGAACGTTGGGGTGGATCTCCACGACGCCGGGGTCCTGAAAAGATACGGCGTCGAGGTCCTCGGGACCGCCGTGGACGTCATCAAGGACACGGAGGACCGGGACAGGTTCATAAGGAGGCTGCAGGAGATCGAAGTGAAGACGGCGAGATCCAGGGCGTGCCGGTCGGTCAGGGAATCAATGTCCTCCGCCGCCGAACTCGGATATCCGGTCATGATAAGATCGGCGTACTCTCTCGGAGGACTCGGAAGCGGGGTGGCCGAGAACGAGAAGGATCTGAAGAGGATCTCGGGGGAGGCTCTCAACCTCGCCCCCCAGGTTCTCGTGGAAGAGTACCTAAAGGGATGGAAGGAGGTGGAATACGAGGTCGTCAGGGATCGGTTCGACAACTGCATAACCGTCTGCAACATGGAGAACCTCGATCCCATGGGGATCCATACCGGCGAGAGCATAGTGGTCGCCCCGAGCCAGACCCTGACCGATACAGAGTACCACATGCTCAGGGAGATCGCGATAAGGACCATCAAGCACCTTGGCATAGTGGGAGAGTGCAACATACAGTACGCTCTGGACCCTGTTACGGGCGACTACAGGGTGATAGAGGTCAACGCCCGTCTTTCCAGGTCGTCGGCGCTGGCGAGCAAAGCCACCGGGTATCCACTGGCCGCCGTTGCCGCGGAGCTCGCCATCGGCAGGTCCCTCGCATCCATCGGGAACAGGGTAACGGGAAAGACCGCGGCGTTCTTCGAGCCGGCCCTCGATTACGTGGTCGTGAAGGTCCCGAGATGGGATCTTGAGAGGTTCCGGGGGATCGACCAGAAGATTGGGTCCCAGATGAAGAGCGTCGGTGAGGTCATGGCCATAGGCCGGTCCTTCGAGGAGGCTCTCCAGAAGGCTCTTCGGATGATCGGGACCGGAATGCACGGACTCGTGCTTAACCGGCTGGAATTCTCGGATATAAGGGAGGAGCTCCGCCACCCCACCCACCGGAGGGTATTCGCCATCGGGGAGGCTTTCCTGAGGGGTTTGACGGTGGACGATGTTTACGAACTGAGCATGATAGACCGGTGGTTCCTGTACCGCCTGCGGAACATCGTGGAGATGATGAGGGAGCTTGAAGGGATCGAGAAACTCCACATCGATGCGGTGAGGAGGGCGAAGATTCTGGGATTCAGCGACTTCCAGATCGGCAAGGCCTCCGGGATCGACATGGGCGAGGTCCGCAGGTTCAGGAAGGAAAACGGGATATTTCCGGTCATCAAGCAGATCGATACCCTTGCGGCGGAGTACCCTGCTGTCACCAATTACCTGTACATGACCTATTCTGGTACGGGGAACGACGTGGAGCCGAAGGCCGGAGCGGTCATGGTCCTCGGAGGGGGGCCTTACCGGATCGGATCCTCGGTGGAGTTCGACTGGTGCTGCGTCAACTCGGTCAAGTCCGCCAGGGACATGGGGTATCTGACGATAATGGTAAACTGCAATCCAGAGACCGTATCCACCGATTACGACATATGCGACAGGCTGTACTTCGAGGAGCTGACTCTGGAGAGGACGCTGGACATCTACGAGTTCGAGTACCCCGAGGGGGTGGTGGTCTCGATGGGAGGGCAGGTCCCCAACAACCTGGCTCCGAGACTCCATGCCGAGAAGGTCAGGATCCTGGGAACGTCCCCGGAGGATATCGACCGGGCGGAGGACAGAAACAAGTTCTCCTCCCTTCTGGATCGTATCGGAGTGGATCAGCCGGAATGGACGGAGGCCGGTTCTGTAGAGGAGGCGTCCGATTTCGCCGATAAGGCGGGCTACCCCGTGATGATCAGGCCCTCTTACGTTCTTTCCGGAGCCGCCATGGCGGTTGTCTTTGACCGGGACACGCTAAGTTCCTATCTCACCAGGGCGACGGAGGTGAACCCGGCCACCCCGGTGGTGATCTCCAAGTTCGTCGAGAACGCCAAGGAGGTGGAGTTCGACGGGGTGGCCAGGAACGGAGAGATCATCATCTACGCCATGGGCGAGCATATCGAGAACGCCGGGGTTCACTCGGGCGATGCCACCGTGGTGATACCCCCGCAGAGGCTCTATGTCGAGACCGTCAGGAAGATCAAGGGGATATCCAGAAAGATCGTGAAGGCGCTGAATATCACGGGCCCCTTCAACATCCAGTACCTGGCAAAGGAGAACCGGATCAAGGTCATAGAGTGCAACCTCAGGGCCTCGAGGACGTTCCCCTTCGCATCGAAGGTACTGAGGAGGAACTTCATAGATCTGGCCACCAGATCGATACTGGGAGAGGAGACCGAACCGGTCCAGGGCTCCGCTCTCGATCTGGATCGGGTCGGCGTGAAGGCCGCCCAGTTCTCGTTCCAGAGGCTGAAGGGCGCGGATCCCACCATGGGGGTTGCCATGGCCTCCACCGGCGAGGTGGGGTGTATCGGGGGAGATATGGAGGAGGCATTGTTATCGGCGCTCAGATCGGTGGGTTTCGAGATGGGCAGGAAGACTGTTCTGATATCGGCGGGGCCGCCGGAGAGGAAGACGGGATGGCTGCCGGTCCTGTCGGAACTCAGGAGGCTCGGGTACCGGTTCTACGCAACGTCGGGGACAGCCCGGTTCATGAGGAAGCACGGATTCGAGACGGAGACCCTGAGATGGCCGCTCGACGGTGGATCCCCCAACTGCACGGAATATGTAAGGGACGGCAAGATCGGCCTCGTGATCAACATCCCCAAGAACAACGAGGAGGTGGAGCTTTCAAACGACTACCTGATAAGGAGGGAGTCCGTTGACAACGGCGTTCCGCTCCTCACGAACCTATCCCTTACCAAGAGACTGTTCGAATCGCTGTCAGTATACGATTTCGACGATCTTCCGGTCCGGGAGTGGAGGGAGATCCAGTGAGGTACGATCATATCGTGATCGGGGCAGGGGTCATCGGATCCGCTGCGGCCTACCATCTGAAGAGATCATCCCCGGATTCGAGAGTGCTTCTGATCGATATGAACGGCAGGGCCGGGGCGGGAAATACCTCCCGGAGCGCCGCATTGTACAGGAACATATTCTCTTCCCGGGCGAGCAGGGATCTATCCACCTCGTCGATCAGGTACTACCTGGAGCTCGGGTTCAAGGTCCAGATGAATCCCATCGGATATCTCTGGATGTTCTCCGGCGATCAGTGGGAAAGGTCCAGGGAAGCGGTTTCGAAGCTCGATCCCTCCGCAGATGAGCTGGAATTCGTTGACCGGGAGACCATCGGCAGGATGCTGAAGATCAATACCTCCGGATCGGACAGGTTCCCGCCCGTAAAAAGGGGGATCCTCGGACATCTATGCGGTTCCATGTCGGGCATGGAGCTGGCCCAGCATTACACTGCTGAGTTCGAATCCATCGGCGGCGAGATGGGATATGATACCGAAATCATCAGGATCGAAATGAAAGGGGCGGGGGATCGGTTCGCACCCTGGTCCGATGCGGGAATAGAAACGATCGCGGACAGGGAAGGGAAGGAGTATTCGGCGGATTCCTACGTTTTCTGCACCGGAGCCTGGACCCATCGGCTGTTATCCGGAATCGGGATTTATTCCGGGGTCTTGCCGAAGAAGCGGCAGCTCTTCGGGATCAAACTTGACGATCCGTATCAGGCGGCCGGGGATATCGATCTGGACAGGGTCCCGGCAATGATCCTTCCGGCGGGGGGGACGTACATAAAACCCATGCTTCACAAGAAGCTCATGCTCCTCGGACTCGCCGATGATCTGGGGCAGCCCTACGATATGGATGATCCGAACCCCGATCCGGAGTTTTTTGGAAGAGGTTTGGAACCTGTGCTGAACCATTACTTCCCCGATCTGAAGGATTACGAGCTGAAGCTCAAGTGGGCAGGATATTATTCCTATCACTGGCCCGACAAGAATCCGGTGGTCGAGAACGTGTCCAACATCTACTGGGCAAGCGGGACCTCCGGACCACAGTAGTTGCCGCTGCCGCCAGGCATGCCCAAGGCAGCCAGCGGTCGCGCCAGCTTGAGGGCGTCGTCTGCGCCCTGGTAGGCGATGGCCGGATAGCCACCC
>JBLIRG010000001.1:0-90010 GCA_049472195.1 Thermoplasmatota archaeon | reverse complement strand
TGGATTCCAAACAGCTCAGGTTTTTCAACACCAATTCCAGATCATCGTATGTATTATTCAGTTGGTATTTCAGATAGCTCAGCATATTTAGTAAGAAAATGATATCATCATTCATCATATTCATCTCGGCCTCTAAGGAAATCATTCTTTCCTGTACCGTGCTGATATTCTCGATAAGTGAAGGAATGGGGTCAGAATAGAACACTTCCCTGGAAACCATTGCGGAATTGTCCCATGGATCTGTAGCTGTAACAACTATAGTGTTGATTCCATCGTGCAGGGAGATGTTGCATTTGAATGATCCATCGGATCTTACCTTTACCAATATGCCATTTACACTCAAAACGGCATCGAATTCCGTTTTACCGTAAACAGCCACAACTGGTCTATCCAACGTCAAACCATCCGACGGACTTTCCAGGGAGAGTGAAGGGGGTGTCGTATCTGGAATGAAATAATGGTTTGACCAGATGTTATAACGCATACCATCGTTTTGGTACCATACGGCAACCACGTTGCCGTCTTTGTCGATAGCAACTTGCGGATTGTCGGCAAATCCAGTGTTCGCCGTTTCAACTAGCTCCGGCTTCCCCCATCCCGTATCTTTGGTATAACGATTCGACCATATGTTGTGGCGTTTTCCATCGCTTTGATGCCATATGGCCACCGCATTCCCGTATGTGTCGACCGCTACCTGGGGTTCCAGAGCATCTCCGGTATTGTCGGTTTCTATGAGACCGGCGGTGCCCCACCCCACTCCGGAGGTGTATCTGTTCGACCATATGTTATAGCGTGTTCCATCATTTTGTTCCCATACCGCAACCGCGTTCCCGGCTGTATCGACAGCGACCTGGGGCTCAAAAGGTGTTCCGCCCCCGGGGATGTCGATAAACTCGGCTGTGCCCCAGCCAACTCCGGTTGTATATCTGTTCGACCAGATGAAGCCGAGTCCGCCTTGTTGTATCCACACCGCAGTCGCATTTCCGGTCGGATCGACAGCGACATGGGGATAAACCGCATTTCCATCATCATTGTTCTCGATGAGTTGTGCAGTGCCCCAGCCCACTCCGGCCGTGTACCTGTTCGACAAGATGTTTACGTGAAGACCATCGATTTGATACCATACTACAACCGCATTCCCTTTCGGATCGATCGCCACCTGCGGATCGTAAGCATTTCCAGTATCGTTGGTCTCAATGAGCTCAGCAGTGCCCCATCCCACTCCAGCTGTGAATAAATTTGAACAGATGTTGTTGCGGGTTCCGTCGAATTGATACCATACTGCCACCGCATTCCCGGCCGAATCTACCGCCACTTGAGGATATGCAGCGCCTCCATCATTGTCAGTCTCGATGAGCTGTGCATTGTCCCAGCCCACTCCGGCTGTGTACCTGTTCGACCATATGTTTACGCGTGTTCCATCATAATGTTGCCATACAGCAACAGCATTTCCGTATGGGTCGACCGCCACCTGAGGATACGCAGCGTCTCCGATATTATTTGTCTCGATAAGTCCGGCAGTCCCCCATCCAATTCCGGCATTGTACCTGTTCGACCAGATGTTGTATCGAGTTCCGTCGTGTTGATACCACACCACAGTCGCATTTCCGGTCGGATCGACCGCCACCTGGGGATCCCAAGCATTATCAATGTTGTCGGTCTCGATCAGTTCAGCGATATACCAGCCCGGGTTTGTTACAGCATCAACCGGAGCTACAGAATACAGCATTCCAAAAATTGCACTGACCAATAATAGACAACTTAGAAATCCTATCTCTCTTGGCATAGATAACCCTGAATTTTATACGGTTACCTTTCAATTTAACAATTCCGTTTTTTGTTAGACTATTGCCATCGCTAATGGATATAGTGATATATTCACTGAAATTCTAAGCCACTTTCATTCCGGGATCTCCTCCCAGATCCTGATGTGGAAATAATTCTTTCGAATATAATCTTTCAGAAACAAATATACTTTTCTCACTCCGCTCAAAGAGGTCCGTGAAGAGGATATGATCTGGATGTCCGATCCCGAGTAGATGATGACGAGGACCTCGCCATCCACAACTGTCTTCTTCACTTCCCGGATATCGCTCCACATGAATTCCTTCTTCACGACTCCCCTCCGTTTCACGATGATCCCGAGATCATTGATCATGATCTCGCCCTTCCCCGTCCATGAATATATCCATTTGACCAACAACAATTCAAGGAATATCAGGAGGATCAGCGGGAACAGGATCGAAAATGATATGGCGAAATCCATTATCAGAAAAATCATCGGTATCAGAAGCAACGTGAATAAGATGATGAGAATCAATCCGAAGGGGATCAGTTTGGACCTGATTTCCAGTTTGAATTCATTCTGTCCGATCATATGAAACAACTTGAATTATTGACATCCTGCAGATCACGATTGGTCATCTATTTTCCTCAACCGAGATCCCGATATTTACTTGAGTAGTTGTCCCCCGGTTTCATATATTCCATGTTCCTCATCCTGAACTCGAGCAGCGCATATGTCGGATCCTCGGGTGTGTCCCAGTATTCCTTGAAGTAGCTGACGTGATCGGCTACCTTTTTCTTCAATTTCATATCACCCACGATATCGACGATCCCGTCCATTCTGATGTACCCGTTTCCAATCTCACCCTTGAGGGGGCAGCATATCTCCACCGAGTTGTTATCCTTTATCTGCCTGATCTTGGCATCGTTCATCCCCGTGAGTATGAAATATCTCGAATCAAAACGGACCAGTGTCAGAGGTCTGACCCTGGGAATATCCCCGTCAATCGTTGCTACATACACCGCCTTCTGATCCTCGATCAATTCCAGAATATCCTCCACTTTGATCGGATTCCCCTCGTCCATTTTTTTCACCTCTCAATTACATGGCTATCCTCGATCAAATATTTTATCGAGAAACATTCTAAACCGTATTCAAATTGCACCGCAAAATTGATATTTCGTCAGAAAACTGTTCCATTCATCATTTATATGTACAAAATCATACTTTTCATTGCATGGAATATAAGAAGAGATCTCTTATCATATGTTTCACGATTCTCCTTTTCGTCGGATCGATAGGGGGATGCTTAAATATCAAGGATCACGGTAATGGCAATGATGACGAACTTGAAGACCCGTTGATTCTTACTATATTCGCCAATCAAACATCGTTTACGGCTTCCGAGGATCTCACGATCCCGATATGGGTAAAACTTGAGAACATAGATGATCGAAGTTACGAGATCAATTCAGTGGAATTGATCAGATCCACCGTGGAGTTCAACGTCACGAACTCATCGGGAGACCGGGTTACCCATTTCTACGGTCTGGTTGATTCACCTCCGAATATTATCATGATCGATCCCGAAAGTTCCATCGAGAAGGAGTTCACGATCGGTGGCCCCATGTGGCAGGTTCACGGGATCACTCAGGAGACACATTTCTTCTTCACTGAAACCGGGGAATACAACATCCAGGCATTTTATCGAAACTGGGCCATGGATGATAACGATGACAGAAGATTCGATTTGATTTCGAATAAGGTCCCAGTAACTGTCACTTAATACGTCAGGCATTCCTTCTTAATTCTGGTTCAGATCATGGATCTTCCGATTCTTTTTTAAATATCCCGGGAGTTTCTTCCCGTGATCTGGATAATCACTCATCTGAACAACATTCTAGCAGCTATCGAGATGGAATTTTCTTTCCAGGTTCTTTCACGTCTCATTTTACCGATCTCGATTACTGCCCGATTTCTCGAGATAATCTCTTTGACAAAAAGAGCGTATATGATATGGACGCTGAAGAAACAATCGACTTGGTTTCCGTACCTCTTGACTGCTCTGACGTCATCGGATACAAGATCCAATCCCATCTTCTGACAGATATTGAATAATTCCTCTTCACCAGTTGATAACCTTTCCCAATCGATCAGTTGAAATTGGTTGATATATTCCATCCATTTTGAGGCGGCTATTGCATGATTATCGTTGAATTTCGAAATTTCTATCAGTTCATCCAATATGGTTTGGGTTACGACAATATTGTAGTTTTGAATAATTATCCCAACGAGGTCGGTATGACCAAGTGATACCAAAGCTGCGGTGTCAAAGGCCAATGAGGGTTTCATATCAATCCTTTTCTTACTTTCTCATCGATCTTTTTCTTACCCTTTTTCAGATGTTCCACAATGAATTTAACATCCTCTGCATCCTTGCCGAGTAATTCCTCCAGTTCTTTATCGGAAATTTTTCCTTTGGCATATTCCAGGACTATGGCCTCGGTCATATTCAAGGTATCATCCTGCAGTGCCTTGGCAAGTTTGAGTTTGATATATTCCGATCTTGATATATGCATGACTCTGGCAATTGCATCTATCTCAAGCAGAAGATCTTCATCCAATCTGATATTCACCTGGGTGGACATTTTAATCACTTGCTATACAAAATATAGCAATTGCTATAAATATCTGGTGCTGAAACGATAATAATCTTCAATATGGGAACAGGATCAGATCATGGATCCCTTGATCAAATTCCTTACCGCCCTCCTCAATGTAAGCATGTACGACGGTGCGGAGACCCCCCTCTTCTTCGCGAGATCGTTGATCGTGATCCCCCTCCGATCCTCGAAGAACCCATCATTATACGCTTCCATGAGGATTTCATGCTGTATCTCCGTCAATCCCTCGAGGGGCCCCTCGATGGTGGGATCGTAATCAACTATCGACGTGATGGTCTCGTTCATCTGAAAATCCTTGAACAGTTCCATCACCCTGGCGATATCCCGAAGATATCCTATCCACCTGATCTGGATCCTATCCGGTTCAAGGATCACGGGCCAGTTGAAGAAGACCCTCATCTCGTCCATTATCATCTGGATCATGCCGAAGAACCAGGGCTCTTCCTTTCCCAGAAGCATGTACATCCTCCCGTCCCTGACCGGCCCCATATCGATCACCTGGTCGATGAGATCGTAATTCTCCCATCGGGAGGGATCCTCGGTTCCGATCCATTTGACGATGATCAGAAGGGCGCTCTTCTCGGGCATGAGGGAGATCGGGGACAGGACAACGGCTCTCTCTATTCCCCGGATCAGATCTGCGTATCCAAGATTCCTGATGTCGCGGGGGTAGAATTCAAGGGTTACCTGCTTGATCTTCTTCTCCTTCATTTCATTTTGTATATAAGTATGACTAATATATTAAACATAATGCTATTGGTAACGAATCCAATTGTACATGTTCATGTCGAGAATGGACGTGAACGAAAAGAAGGTGATTGTTGTCGGTGCGGGGCCCGCAGGATGTACGGCTGCGATCAAGGCAACAGAAGCGGGAAACGATGTTATACTCCTGGAAGCGAGATCCAGGGATTCGATCTTCGGGAACGGACAGACCAGTTTTCAGGCATTTCAGAACCTGACCTCCTACGGAGACGCGGTCGAACATCTGTCAAGATACGGGATCGATGTCGAACCGGAATATCCATACAGGGGCGCCAGGTTGATCGGTCCCTCGGGAAGGTCCGTCGAGATCAGGTTGAGAAGATCCCACGGTTATTTCATCAGAAGAGGAGGAGAAGGATCCCTGGACTGTCAGTTGATGAAGGAAGCGGAGAGATCGGACGCGGATATCAGATTCGAAACCACTGTGCTTGAAGCAAAAGACAACGGCAGGATCACCTACCGGAAGGGGAAAAGGATCAGGAGCGGGAAGGCCGACCTCGTTATCGGGGCCGACGGGATGGGGACCGTTGCTGGCAGGGGCATAACAACTCCTCTTTCGAACCGTGATGTGGCTGTGGGGATAGGTTATCATTTCGAGGGGGATCACGGATTCGAACCCGGTATTGCGGAGTGCTGGCTGGGATCCCATCTATGCCCGGGGGAGTATGCGTATGTCCTCCCCACCGAAAATGAGGTATCGGTGGTGGCGACGATGAGGCCGCATCTGATGAGGACGGGATCAAGACCGGTGGATTATCTCAACCGGTTCATGTCCCAACCGGATATCAGGGACAGATTGGGCGGTGTCCGGATCTCGAATATGATAATGGGGGGCGTGCCGGTCACTGCCGGGGGGCCCCTTGGAAAAAACCGGATACTCCTGACCGGAGAGGCGGCGAGATTGACGGATCCACTTCTTGGATTCGGAATGGTGAACGCCGTGATCTCCGGCGCCTCCGCCGCGTCCTGCATCGGGGAGGAGGATCCGTTACTGGAATACAATTCCTCGATGGAGGGTTCAATACTCCCGGATCTTCGATCAAGGTTGAGGATAAGAAACGATATACTCGATCGTATCGACGATGGATCGTTGGACCGGGTTGTCGATTCCATCGAAACCATGATGAGAAGATCAGATCCGGACGATTTCTTCGAAAGAAAAACCCGTAGAAAGGCGCTGATCTCATCCTTCCCCGATCTGATCAATACCGGGGGGATAAGGGTTGCCGTGAAATATCTGATGCCGTTTCTCTATTCGAACTTCTCTCTGTGAATCAATGATAGACATTCAGCTGGTATACCGATAGTGTGCCAGGGTCTTCAATCTGATATCCGTGATCAACGCCTTTACGATCACCTGATCGGCCGATGGGCCGGGGATCCTGTCCCTTTTCCCGCTTATCCTATCCTTGAGCTCGTCGTAGCATTTTCCGGACCGCTCCTTGACGATTACGTTGGTGTTGAGATTGCTCTTCTTGAGATCGATCAGTTCCATGATCAGTGGTTTGTATTCGCGCAGGAAATCACGCTCAACGAGAACCTGTATGTTCGGCTCGTATTTTCCGGTCTCGATGAAGTCCAGGCAGGTCATCAGCGGCCGTATCGAGTGGAGGATCTTCTTGGGATTGGACCAGTCCTCGTTGAGCATGTGCTTGCACCATCCGAACGCATGGTCCACCATGTTCTGGGATATGAAATCCCTCGACCTGTCCCGGATATATTCCAGATTCATCCCGAAGAATTCCGGGGGGAGAAGGATGATGTCGTTTGAATGTATCCAATCGTAGATGTTCATGTTTGATTTCCCCATGAGCCTGAGGAATTTCGACACCTCGTGGATCTGCCACTCGTACTTCATGCCTTCGAAGGTGTATTCGCCCTCCCTTGTCAGCTTCCTTTCCAATCCCGGACTGAACATGTCGTTGGGATCGGTGAAATAATAAGCTCCCCGGATATCCACGTCGCTGTTGTTCTCGGAGGAGAAGCCGTAGTTGTCGCTTCCGCTGATGCAGAGAAAAAAAGGTTCGCAGTTCATCTCCGATAGCTGTTTCCTTATCTGATCTATGATCTCCTCGTCTATCTCCATGCTGATCCACTCGGAATCGGTTTTCTCATAGAGAATGCTTGACCGTTTATTTCTGTTTCTCAAAAATCGAAAATGATCCGTCATTTCGGATGTATTGGATATCTGATATGGTGGAAACTGACCATATATTCCAGATGGAAGTTTTCACTCGAATTTTCCCCGTTTTATCTTGTTCCGTCCAACTACTGATATATTGGAATTGATCATGAAAAACTATTTATAGGACGCATGACAGATAGTATAGTTCCCCCAAAAATTAGGACCAGAATCGACATAGAGAGATCAGGTTCCCTTGTTAATCGATCACCAGGTGAACGATTGAACCCGATCCGTCCAAGTTGCAGAGGGGGAGGAAGTGGATTGCTTGAGGCCGAAGTACCACAGGAGAGTTAGTGATATCGAGGGAATTCCCCCCGATGAATTGGAGGAGATCGCGGAAGTGGAGGATCGGTACGGCTTCTACGCCAACGATTACTACCTGAACCTGATAGACTGGAACGATCCAGACGATCCCATAAGGCGGATCGTCGTTCCCACCCCCGGTGAGATAATGGAGGGGGGGTCTCTCGATCCGTCAAACGAGAAGAGGTACACGATCTGCAGGGGGCTCGAGCACAAATACGGACCGACAGCCCTGCTCCTCATTAGCCAGGCATGCGGGGGATTGTGCCGGTTCTGCTTCAGGAAAAGGCTGTTCATGAGGGGCAACCATGACGCTACAACGGATCTCAAACCCATCATGGAGTACCTCCGCCAGCACAGGGAGATCAACAACGTCCTTATCTCCGGAGGGGATCCCTTCGCATTGTCCACGAAGAGGTTGAGGGAGGTCCTGAAAGAGCTTCACAGCATCGATCACATAAGGTATGCCCGGATAGGTTCGAAGATCCCCGTGTACGATCCGTTTCGGATCACGGAGGATCCGGAACTGATCGAGTTGATACGAGAGTTCTCCAAATCCGACCGCAAGCTGTATATAATCACGGACATCAACCATCCGAGGGAGATCACGAAAGAGAGCCTGAAAGCGATCGATCTCCTGCAGGGTGCGGGAGCGGTGCTTTCCAATCAGACGCCTCTTCTGAGGGGTGTGAACGATGACGTCAGGACGCTGAAGGAGCTCTTCAACAAGCTTGCCTCCTGCGGGATTCCCCCTTATTACGTATTCCAGTGCAGGCCCACGGTTGGAAACCGACCCTTCGTCGTTCCGATCGAGGAGGGTTACGAGATCTTCGAGAGGGCGAAGTCCGAGGTATCCGGTCTTGCAAAGAGATCCAAGTTCATCATGTCCCATACGCTGGGAAAGATCGAGATCGCCGCGATGACCGAGGATCAGGTGATCTTCAAGTTTCACAACGCTGCCCACGGGGATGATGAGAGAAGGGTGATGATATTCAGGAGGAATCCGGAGGCATGCTGGCTCGACGATTATCTCGAGGTGAGGAGCCCCAACATACCATCTCTGGAAACATACGGAGCCATTGTCTGACCCAGATGTATTCTCCAAAACAACAAATAATCAATACCCAATTTCATTTCAAGGTCATCTGTCATGGGGGCAGTTCTCACCGCTGCCACCGCATCTGCAGTGTTCTCTCATCTCGTTGATATCGAAGAACATCGTGAAGAAATGATCCAGGGAGTTATCCAGTTCCTCCCTTCCCAGATCGGTGAGTGAGTATCTCTTATCGTCATCAACCCTCAGCAGTCCTTTCATGGTCATGACCTTCAACACAGGATAGATGGTTCCCGGGCTGGGCCGGTTCCCCTTTCTCTCCTCCAGCTCCCTGGCTATCTCCATACCGGTTTTGGGTTCGTTTCTGAGGATCCACATGACCATGAAAGAGAGGAATCCCCTCATCATGTGCCGGGGATGATGCATGAGACCCTATCGGAATCCCGATATATATACGATTCACAGCATGATCTATCGGAAAACCGATAGTTAAAAATACCAGTATCGTATTTCCGATATTGGAAAACCGATATCAGTTTACCGATAAAGGAGGCAAATAACATGCACGGACACCACGGAAGACACGGAATGAGATGCGGAATGATGATGGGCATGGATCCCTTTACGGGATGCCACGGAGGACATGGAATGGGACACGGGCCCTCGATGGAATGCAGGCATTTCCCGACCAAAGAGGAGAAGATCGAATTGCTCGAGAAGTACGGGGAATGGCTGGAAAAGGAATCCAGGGGAGTACAGGAGGCCATAGAAGAGTTGAAAAAGAAATGAACGGATCGGGAGATCGGCGGGATCTCCGCGATCATCCTTCACCGGATCCCGTCGATGCTATCCCAAAATATGCCGATCAGAATGTGAGCACCTCGTATCCGTCCTCCATGTACCTGGCTATGCTTGGGTGGCCTCCAAGCTCCCCGCAGATATTCAGGTTCTGCTCCAGGGCGCTGTCCAGAGATCCCATCTTGTTGGAGCATGCCTTGCACACGCAGTCGAGGATCCCCAATTCAACGACCTTGCGGTAAATGTTAGAGAACGGTTTCTCCGGATCGGAGAGCTCCTTAACCTGCCTGCAGGCGGCCCCCTCTATTATCAGCTTCACGTCGTAATTCCTCTCCACCATGTCGATCGCATTGATCAGAACGTGCACGAAGCACATGGTCTCCCCGTTGAAGGCGAATAGTGCAACCTTTCTACCCATGATATCAACTCCGTTTTCAGGGACAGTTTGTTATCATTCTCCCGAATCCCGTCGAAATATATATACGCAATTCGTACATTATCTCAATTCCCAGGAATTCGGAACAAGAGGATATTGTTATGACCGGCAGGACAGTTGTCGTTGCCCTGGGAGGCAACGCGATCACCAAAAAGGGCGTCCCCGATACGATTGCCAACCAGTTCAAGCATACCAGGGAGAGCCTTCCCCCCATAATCGACATGGCCAGGAAGGGCTACCGCCTGGTGATCACCCACGGTAACGGACCCCAGGTCGGAAACAAGCTCCTCAGGGTTGAGATGGCCCGGAAATACGCCCCAGACCTTCCCCTGGGCGTCCTCGTGGCCGATACCGAAGGGGGCATCGGCTACATGATCGAGCAGTCCCTTCAGAACGGGTTGATGAAGGAGAATATCGAGAGGGAAGTCGTAACGATCGTAACCCAGGTTCTGGTGGACCCCGGTGACCCCTCCATAGCGGATCCCAATAAATTCGTTGGTCAGTTCTACGACGAGGAGACTGCCAACAAGCTCTCCGAGGAGATGGGATGGCAGATAAAGGAAGATCCCGGCAGGGGATGGAGAAGGGTCGTTCCCTCTCCAAAACCGCTGAAGATCATAAACTGCGGGATCATAAGGGAGCTCGCGTACTCCGGCAGGATCGTGATCGCCGCCGGAGGAGGGGGGATCCCGGTCTATGCCATGGAGGATGGAAGGTACGAGGGTGTTGATGCCGTTATCGACAAGGACCGGGCATCGGCGGTCCTCGGCCTGGACATCGGTGCGGACACCCTTCTGATCCTGACGGACACCGACGGGGTGTACGTCAACTTCGGGGAGGATGATCAGAGGAAGATCGACAGGATGTCTGCAGAAGAGGCCAGAACATACCTTGAATCCGGTCAGTTCCCTAAGGGATCCATGGGTCCGAAGATAGAGTCGGCAGTTCATTTCCTGGAAGGCGGAGGTGAAAGGGTGATCATATCATCCATAGAGAACGGGTACCTGGCGCTCGAGGGAAAGGCCGGGACGATGATCACTTGAGAGCCTCGGCACCTCCGAACTTTCGGTAGGGATCGAATCCTTCCAGGATCGTATTGTCATTTTCATTTTTCCTACCCGCAACGAGCCTGGCGGCAACCTCGCCGAGCCCCGGTCCGATCATGAATCCCTGACCGCACATTCCGGTCGCGTGCAGAAGGCCGTCGATCTCCCGGCTCCAGCCAACGATCGGGGATCCGTCTGGGGTCATGGGATACAGCCCCCTCCACACCCTCCTCACCCTGATGTTCTTCAACCTTGGGAGAAGGTTCACCATCCTTCTCGCCACCTGGGGAAGGAAGACCGATGTCTCGTTCTTGTTCATCCCCACGATAGGGGGATCGGGGGTTATGCAGAACACGAACTGTCCATGGATGTTCTGATAGAAGTAATAGTTCTTCGACCCAGGCGCCGGCCTGAGGTCAACGACCATGGACGGGCAGAACATACCGACCGGTTCGGTGATGGCCCCCTCGTGGGAGTCGGGTACGACCGGAAGATCGATCCCCAGATCACTGGCCAGTCCCGGAGAGTAAGGACCGGCCGCGTCGACGACGACCGGCGCATCGTACCTGCCGGAATCCGTTCTCACGCCGGCAACCTTCCCGTTCTCGGCAACGATCTTCAATACCTCCTCCGAGAACCTGAAATCCACCGAGTGCTCGACGGCCTTGCGGTAGAACGCGTTCACCGCCAGCAGGGGGGAGGACGATCCGTCGTCGGGAGAGAACGTACCCCCCATCAATCCTTCAGGATTGATACCCGGCACGACCTCCATGATCCTGTCGGCACCGACGAAATCGATGTTGAGGCCGAAATTCTTCTGAACTGGTAGAATGGATTTCAGGGACTTCTCCTCCTCCGTCCTGTAAACCGGGAATGTGTATCCGCCCTTCATCCATTCGATATCGTCCCCCTCCTTCTCCTCCCAGGTGGAGAAGATCTCCAGCGACCTGAGGCAGGTCAGGATCTTGGCGGGATCGGAGTGTGTTGCCCTAATACCCCCGATCGCGTGTTTGTTCTCCCCCTGCCCGGGGGAAGCGGCCCTGTCCAATACGAGCGTCTTGATCCCCATCTCACCGAGAGACATCGATATCGGCACGCCGACAGAGCCCGCTCCTATCACGATCACCTCGTATTCACTCACGGGAGCCACCTCCCCGGATCCCCGCAAAAGCCCCCATGGGGACCTCCACGAAGAGCGGTCTGTCCGTCCGGTCCGTGATCTCCCCGAGATCCACCCCCTCCTCCCTGAAGATCCTGTAGATCATCGATCTGCACGTCTTCGAGCCGCAGGCTCCCATTCCGGCCCTGTTCAGGGCCTTCAGCTGGTTCATGTCCCTGCAACCGGATCTGATCGCTTCCCTGATCTCGCCCGCCGTGACCCTCTCGCACCTGCATATGACCGCTTCGTCGGGGAGGGATCCCTTCTCGTACACCTCGGAGGGCTCCACCTCCTTCTCCTTGACCCAGATCCCGATGGCCTTCCGTGCCATCTCTGGCTCCATCTTCACCTGGACCAGCAGGGTTCCCGGGTATCTGGGATTCGATATTACCTTCTCGACGGGATAGTATCCCAGTATCGCCGCATCGTTGTCCGTAACTGGGATCAAGGTCCCTTCCCCGACCTTGTCCCTCCAGATCTCGTACGGGAGAGTGACCGTTGGCCTATCGGGGTCCTTCCTGAAATCCACCACGCTGACCGCGAGTCCGGGGCATATCGCCGCGCAGCTGAGACATCCGATGCATTTCGAGCGGTCAACCGTATACGGAAGCCCGGTGATGCTGTCCTTCTCCGTCCTGATCACTCCCACGGGGCATACCGAGGTACACGGGTTGCAGGGAACCTCCTGGGAGCAGTGGAAAACGGGGAACACCCCGTGATCGTCCTTCGCATCCTCCCTGGTGCGCGTCGGGCCCGGTTTCGATTTCAGGATCGCCGCTTTCTCATCCCACTCGGAAGGAGCATCGCCGACGTCGAGCCCCAGTGCCTTTGCGATCTTGTGCCCCTCGATCTTCCCTGTGAACATGGCCGCGGAAGCCTCCGCGATCTCCTGGGCGTCTCCGGCGGAGTAAACATCCATCCCCCACGCTTTCCCTTTTTTATGGAACTCGTCCACGGGATCGAGGCCCACCGCGATCAGAACCGTGTCCACCTCGTAGGACCTGTGCGTTCCCGGGACTATGTTCCATGAACTGTCGAGCCGGGCTATCACCACCGATTCCACCCTGTCCCGGCCGTGGGCGGATACGACGGTGTGCCCGGTGAATACGGGGACGCCCAGCCTTCTCAGCTTGTCAGCGTGGACCTTGTACCCTCCGACCTGCGGTAGGGCTTCCACGAGAGCAACCACCTCGATCCCGGCCTGAATGGCGTGGTATCCGGCGATCAGGCCCACGTTCCCTCCCCCGACGATCAGAACCCTGTCCGACGATCTGACCAGATCCCTGTTCACGAGAGTCTGGAAGGCTCCCGCCCCGTAAACGCCGGGGAGGGTGTTCCCGGGAAAGGAGAGCATCTTCTCCCTGGCCCCGGTGGCGACCAGCATTTTTTTCGGTCTGATCTTCACGTATGTGCCGCTCCTGACCGCTCCAACGATCTTGTCGGAGAAGACGCCCACCGCCGTAGTCTGCAACCAAACCTCAACGCTCTGAAGCTCGCTTACCTTCCTCTCGAGGATGTTCCCGATCTCGAACCCCCTGGTCCCGGCGTAGGAATCCTTCACGGATCCGAAGAACTTGTGGGTCTGCAGAACGAGCTTTCCACCGAGCCGGTCCTTGTCGTCGATGATCAGGGTGTCGACCCCCTTCTCCCCGAGCTCGACGGCAGCCGATAATCCCGATGGGCCTCCGCCTATGATCAGAACATCGACGTCCCGGATCGGGATCTCCGACATCTCCCCCGGATCGTTGTCGGCGGGAAGATCGGGAAGCCCCTCGACGCTTCTGACCTCCATGCCCTCTTCCAGGGGCGTCATGCAGGATTTCTGGGGAAGTCCGTCTGCGATGACGAGGCATTGGGCGCACTGGCCGTTGGCGCAGAAGATGCCCTGGGGGCTTTTATCCTTGGGATGGTGTCCGAAAATGTCCACTCCGTTTGCGATCAGGGCCGACGAGAGCATCTCCCCCTCGATACCGGTCATCTCCCTTCCGTTCCAGGTGAACGGCACCTCCTTTCTCCCCGGAACTTCAAGAATCGGGTGTTTCTCTATTCTCCTGCTCATGATACCCAACCATCCTGCCTTCGCCGTCCGATCCCGGTGGTAAACGGATCGATAACACTCTTGCCCGACCGATGCAGGGGGTTCATCGTAAGGATCGGGACGGGGCGGATATTGTATTTCCTTTACATATCCGTTGCGATAAATATGCGGTTTTTCCGTGTTTACGGGTGTTGGGATCATGCAGGGAAATATATAAACCCAGGGACCATTCCGGCATTATATAGGGGTTAATAACATGGCAGGAGGTAAACACATCGCATTGGCGATGTCGCTCATACTGCTGAGCTCGGCATTTCTGCTGATAGTGAATTTGGAGGGTGCAGATGGTCAGGAGGATTTCGACTGCCGGCTATATCTGTATCAACAGAATGGGAAGCTTGATACCATACCTCCCTCGGGAACAACCAGGGTTACTGAGAGCATGGTGATGGGGCAGCCGGAGGATTACGAGCTCCTCTGGCCCGTTACCGATGACATGCCGATAAGCGGTCCCGTTGATTCCGGTTCAACGGTCGTGATCCTTCACCTGGAGGGTGGAACGGTTACCCCTGGTTCCACCGGAGTGGTCCTATCGATCGAACTCATCGAGCGAAAATCGACCGGGATCGAGGATGTTATCGGATCAACGCAGATAGAACAGGGCGATCTTGATCAGAGCGATCTGGCGGTACCCATATCTGGCGGGACAACGATATCTGCCGGATCAGTCATCAGGCTGGTCCTGAACATAACGGAAGGAGAGGGATTTACCGGATTGGAGCCCCTGTACACGTTCTTGTATCAGTCACCAACAGGAGGCAATTCATATCTCTCATTCTATGCTCAACCCATCCCCGACGACGGGATAAGCCTTCTGATGACGAATCCCGGTGGAAGCGAGATCTCGGAGATCCTGCCCAACGGACCTCCCGAGACCAGGACGGTCAGCTTCCATTGCGGTGTCAAGGACCATTTCGGCGCCTACGACGTGGCATCCATAAACCTTCTGATAAGATCCCCGGAGGGTAATATTCTCCTGAACAGGACCACGACAGATCCCGAACCCGGAGGCGGCCAGGAATGGACATACTACAATTTCACCGAGGAGCTGCCCGAGTCGATGCCGGTCGGTGATTATGACGTCATAATCACCGGGATCAGTCATACGGGTTTCACCATCTCGGAAACCTTCACCCTCACGGCTGCGGAGGGCCTCTACGTCGCTCTCGACGGGCCGTCATCGATCGAGGTTGATGCCGGTGACATAGCCATATTCGGGATGAAGATACTCAACGGCGGGGGTTCCACCGACAGGCTGTCGTTCTCCTCCCAGGATACGAGAGGATGGACGGTCCAGGCACCGGACGATATCGATATAGAACCGGGTGCGGAGCTGACTGTCGAGTTCAGGGTGACCGTCCCCCTCAAGGCCAGGATCGGCGAGGAATCCAACGTCACCATGAAGGTGACATCCAGGAACGCCGGGAGAATGTACACCGTATCGGGCGAGATCTATGTCAAGGGGGAGGCGACGTTCGGTATAGAGGCGGTGGGGGACAGCCAGAGAGCGGTCAATCCCGGTATGAACGCGGAGTACCAGGTCCGTCTAACCAATCTGAGGAACGACACGAAGATCTTCGAGATGTCGGTTTCGGGTCTTCCATCCACCATAACATCCGAGATGGAGGCAGACAACGGGGTCCAGGAGGGATCCTATTACAATGTCGAGGTCGGACCGGGAAATGACACACTTGTCTCGATAGCTCTTGCCGTTTCATCGTCTGAGGACGGGGGCACCTTCGAATTCAAGGTGAATGCAAGACCGAGGGGCGGATCGGAGGAGCGGTCCGTGTACTTCTCGGTTCTGGTGGTGGATCCGGGCATGGATGTCATATCGGTACCTTCGGGGATTACCGAGATGACCGCCCCGAGATCCGGCACGACCACCCCGATAAAATACAGCAGCGTTTCCTTCGGGCTCTACCTCTACAACCCGACTCTCGAGAGGACCGAGTTCTCGGTAGATGCCGATATTCCGACCGGATGGGATATGGACCTGGACAACGATGCGGCGGACCTTCTTCCCGGAACGGGGACGGGATTCAACCTGAGCGTCACTCCCATGGAAGGACAGCTCTACGTCGACGACGGCGGTTTCGATGTTCGGATCACCGTCGCGGGAGACGGAACCACCGATTCCCTGGATCTCGTTGTGAAGATCAGGAAGATAATGGATGTGAAGTTCGAAGCGGAAAAGCCCGATGTAATTCACGAGGTGTCCGAGGGTAAGAAGATAATTGTCAACATGACGGTTCAGAACCGGGGCAACACCATCGTCGATCTGGATTTCAGGATAGAGAGCCCTCCTGAGCTCGGGGTGAACATGACCCCCTCTTCCGTCAACGGCCTGGCCCCCGGCGATTCCGAGGATCTGAAGGCGGATGTTGAGGCTTTCGAGATAGACGAGGACATGTTCTTCTCGGTCAGTATCGAGGCTTACACCGACGGATTGGAGAGGGATGTTACGTTTCAGGTGAATGTCCGAAATACCGATGATTCGCTGTCGATCGATCCGCTGATCCTGATAGTGGTGGCTGTGGTAGGATTTGTCCTGCTGGCGGCTGGGGTGTTCATCTACATAAGGTTCTCAAAGAAGAAGCCCGCCGCGGAACAGCAGTCGAAGCCTGCCGGGAAACCCCGGGTGGAGGTAACATCGATCAGGCAGGATTCAAAAGAGACCGCGAAACCTCTCAAGGCCCCGCCCGATCGGGACATTCTAAAAGAGGCCGATGCCATAACGATGCAGCTTCTGGGCGGTGATGAGCCTGAAGAGGAACCGGTGGAGGCTGTCGAGGTATCGATACTGGAGTGATTTGTTTGATCGAGCCGAAGGAAGTGTCAATACTCGATTCCAACAGCGCATGGCAGGGTGTCGAGACTAGCACCCTCATGGAGAATGCCGGTAAGGCCATGGCTGAAGAGATCGTTGCTTACTGCGACGTGTGCAGGGTGACCTTCGTTTGCGGGGCAGGCAACAACGGCGGCGACGGTTTCGTAGCGGCCAGGTCGATCAACGATCTTGGATACGAGGTGAGGGTCGTCCTGATGAAATCCCCCGAGAATATAGGAACGGACCTTGCGAAGAATGCATTTCAATCCCTGCCGGAGGACGTTCATACCTACATACTGGGGAAGGATCTCGATACATCCTCGTTCGGTGCGCTGCTTTCGGATTCGGACGTGCTCGTGGATGCGCTTCTGGGCGCGGGAGCCATGGGTGAACCAAGGGGTAATTACTGGGAGGCGGTTCGGATAATGAACGGGTCCGGGGTCCCCATCATGTCCGTGGACATGCCCTCGGGCATCGGGTTCGAGCCCTGCATCAAGGCCAGGGTAACCGTGACGTTTCACGAGGCGAAGACGAACATGTATGTCGACGGTCTGCCCCATCCATACTGCGGGGAGATCGTTGTCAAGGATATCGGCATCCCTGCCGCGGCGTCGATCTACATGGGGTCCGGGGACCTGAAGAGATATCCGGCGCTCCCGGAGGATGCAAAAAAGGGGGACGGGGGAAGGGTTCTCGTTATTGGAGGCGGTCCGTTCACGGGAGCTCCGGCCCTTGCATCGATCGCGGCCTTGAAAGCGGGTGCGAATCTTGTCAGGGTTGCGGTGCCCATCGGCATATCCGACACGATCGCTTCGTATTCCATGGACCTGATCGTGGAGAGGCTCCGGACGAAGGATCCGTACCGGATAGATGCCGGTTGTTTGAACCGGTTGATGGAATTGGTCAGATGGGCCGACTGCGTTCTGGTAGGGCCCGGCGCCGGGAACGACGATGAGACGCTTGACACATTGGCCCGGATCATCACATATGCACTCCAGGAAGGCAGCAGGATTGTCGTCGATGCGGACGGGATTACGGCTGTTTCTGGAAGATTTTCATCAACCACCAAAATGTCGAAGACCCCCGGTCATATACTGTTCACGCCGCATCGCGGGGAGCTGATGAGGCTTCTCGAGGGATTGAACGTCATCTCAGAGGGAAAGAAGATATCCGATCCGTACAAGAGGGCCAAGGGAGTTGTGATCGACATGAACGGGAGATTGATGGACGCCGTGGCCTCGTTCTGCCGGTCCCACAGGGCAGAGGTCCTGATGAAAGGGCCCGTTGATGTCATTGTTTCTTCGGAGACCCACTCCCTCGGGGAAAGGATCCAGATGCCGACCAAACACGGGATCATATCCAGAAGGCTCAACGACACCGGCCACCCGGCAATGTCGGCGGGAGGGACCGGTGATATCCTGTCGGGCCTCTGCACCGGTTTCATTGCCAGGGGGATGACCACGTTCGATGCGGCCGGACTTGCGGCGTTCGTCAACGGACTGGCCGGTGAGAGGACGTTTCGGGAGATCGGCCACTCCCTGTCCGCGGAGGAGATGCTGGCAAGGATCAGGATCGAAAAATGATCATGCATCATCCGCCTGCTCGTATGTCTCGTCCCAGGGCATATCCTGGAACACATCGTATTCCTTCCCGCAGCCGCATTCAATCCTTTTATGGTACCCTACGCCCGCGGCCCTGTTGATCCTTCCGCATTCAGGACATTTGAACGACTCCCTTCCCCTGAGAAATATGGATTTGACGCTTCTTTCGGTCCTTGATCGGGAAAGCCTGTAGCAGACCCCTATGACGATCGCAACCAACCACAGAAGAAGGCCCATGTAACCTATGATGGACCATTCAGGTACAGAGAAGAGGTATGACAGGGCGTTTTTCTCGTGGATCAGGACACCCACGAACAGCTCCGCGAAAAGCAGGATGGATCCGAATCCGAATACCAGCGAGATCCAGCCCTTGACGGACATGAAGTTCCCTTTGCCCATGTATGAAATTTCCCCCCGGGTGATTATATAACTTTGGGGATGATTTTCAGCTGATCGATACGCAAACCATATCTGGATTATCGTGGATACCCCGGTCCATGTCCTTTCTGAAAAGGATCGGGAGGGGAAGGGAAAGATCGGGAATGATCCGCCTGGCACAGAAGGCGATGGATGATCCCTCGGAGGTTCTCAGGAAGCTCGATTCGGTAACCGACGGCATCGGATCGGATGATTTCGTGGTGAGGACTCTCTCCGCATACATCCTTTACAGGATGGCCAGGGAGGATCTCAACGAGGAGGTGAGACACCACGTTGGGATGATGTCATCCTATCTTGCCGCAATCGATAACGCCGACCGCTTCAGCCCCGCGAATATCAGGTGTCTCTCGTGCATGAAAACGGTTGAGGTCAATCCCCCTGTTTTTCCAAAGAAATTGAAATGCCCGCACTGCGGGAAGGTCGGAAGGGTGATGATCCCTCCGGCTAATCCCGTGGGATGGAGGCTGTCGGAATTGTACTGGACCGTGTCATTTCTCTTTCGGATGGCGAGAAAAGGACATATCGAGGGCATTGAGACCGCCGCCGATTATCTTGATTCCCTCAAGGATCATCCGGACGGGGATATCAGGAAGAGATCCAGGATGATATCCATCATGATCTCGGAGGGGGCCGGAAAAAGCGGATGATATCCCGACCTTAAACCTGATCGGAAGGTAAATTTTATCACCGATCAGAATTATATATACATATCTCCAAAGGAGGTGCCCGGATGAGAGGTTCGATGGAATATCATAAATCATATTTGTTATCATTTTCGATCCTTCTCATACTCGTTTCCGGATCATATATCGAGTTGATCGCTGATGTTATTCCCGAGGATTCAAAACGGGATTACCATGCCTTTGGATGCGACGACGAGAATGTTTTACGATCGGATGACATCTCACCCATAGGGCCCCTCGGAAGCCTTGAATGGCAGGTTGATCTCCCGGACCCTTTAAACGGCCAGGTATCCACTCCTTGTATTGCTGATCTAGATCTGGATGGATATCAGGAGATTCTCGTGATGACTCAAAACGGCATCCTAATGGCCTACAATCACAACGGGACGGATTACTGGGATGCACCGGTCATTTTGAATATCAACTCCATAGGGGATTTCGAGGATCCCACCACGGGGAATTTCGATCCGCCACGGTTCTTCCCCTCACCTGTTGTCGGGGATATCACAGACGGTCCAAGACCAGAGGTATTGATCTGTTCGTACTCCGGACTGGTATGCCTGGGTGCGAACGGAACTCAGCTATGGAAGACGGGAGAAACATCAGGTTGCTACTTCGGAACCCCCTGCATCACAGATCTCAATGGAACTTTTGGTGGAAAGGAGGATCTGGAGATCATCGTCACTTCCTCGGCCCATAACAATACCAATTGGATAGAGGTCATATCGGGGGACGGAGATATTCTTTCGAGAAATCGGATCAATACGTCTCTGATATTGGGATCGACTCCGGTAGCACAGGATCTTCAGGGAAGCGCATGGGACGGTCCATGGCAGTCGCTAGATCCTCGAGGGAATGATCCAACGACGGAGTTGGTGTTCACCTCTTTTGGGAATTTCATCAATATCATCGATCCCTCATATGAAAATGGCAGTCTGGTGATGAATATAACCGCGAATGCGACGGGTGGGAATTACAACCTGGCGACCCCGGTTGTTATGAATATTACCGGATCCCCTGACTGCGAGATAATCGTCGGCACGTCGGAGGGATCGGGATCCGGTTGGGACGAGTGGTCCGGTTATCTCAGGGTTTTCAATTCCTCGGGGGAGGAGATATGGAATTATAATCTGTCGGGAAACGGATCCGCTGTGATGTCATCTCCGGCGATCATGACCAGGGATCGGTATTACAACGATTCGGACGATCGTCTGAGATGGGAGTATGACATTATCTTCGGATCGGACGATGGTTTCATTTATTGCCTTAATTCCTCATCAAGGGATGTCAGATGGAAGTACAACGCCTGGGATAGGATCAGGTCGTCTCCTGCTGTTTTCGATTGGACCGGAGAGGAAGATTACGCTGTGGTTGTTGGAACGGATAGAGGAAGGATCTACTGCCTTGAGCTGGATCCCTCCGAAGGGATCGATCACGGGATGCCGTTTACAGGAGATGGACCAATGCAGGACGTGATCTGGGGTTACGATCAAGGAATATCGGTTGGTTTCTCATCACCTGTCATATCCGATATCGACCTGGATCGGGTTCCCGAGGTCCTGATCGGGGATTCGGAAGGGAATCTTCTCTGTATAGCTGGTGGCGGGGGAACGGGAACATTTCAGAGTGAGTGGACCTCCTTCCATGGAAACGAAAACAGGACCGGTTACAGCGGTTTCATCGACAGATATCGGATTGATCTCTATCCCACTGTCAGGAAGGCTGTTAGGGATTCCACGATAAAGGAAATTAAATCCGGTGAAAGCACTTTATTCAATATCACGCTTGAAAATAAATGCAAGCTGCTGGAAAAGGACGAATTAATGAGGATCGATCTCGAGGTTGATAATGAATATTCGGATGAGGGTTGGTACTGCAGGCTTGATACACCCTCCTATAAAGGCGATGAGGATCCTCCATATTCTTGGTTGAGATGTGGCGATGTTGCCAATCTCATACTTCATGTTTACTCCCCTCTGAAAGAATTCAGGATTCGGGGACAGATCTTCAAGTTTAATGTAACCGCCACATTAGACGGACATCCATTGTATTGGGACAGAATGGTTCTTTCTGTTGTAATGGATGTTATGACCGGATTAAAAATGGAATTCGATGCTCCTGTTCTGGAGGATCCTGATGATCTGCTCAACGGTTCAAAGACTATGTGTATAACGAACGGTGGATCGATCACCGCTGACCTTATCGTTGAGAATACCGGTGATGTGAACGATACATTCGATATACAACTCAACGAACCCCCGGATTACTGGGATTGGTATTTCAACGACTCGGGGACAAGGGAGATCACCATCAATCTCAGCACGCCGATGTTCGATAATGAGGATCACGTCGTCGAGGCGGTTCTTTCGATACATATTGAGTGTCACGAGGATGCGATGGGGGAAATGATAGGATCGATTGAAGCGGTCTCAAATTCACTGTTCATGGAATCATCCGGTTTTCCCTATGAGTTTTTTTCTGATATTCTATACATAAGGGTCAACGAGTCCAGATATCTTGAAATGAACGTGGATGAACCCATTGTTACTACCAAACCCGGAGAGGTGGTGCAATTTGCCATCAGTCTCACAAGCACCGGGAATACATACTTGAACACCGCATATCTTGGATTCACCAACCTGACATCTGATTGGAATGGATTTCTCTCCGAAAACCCTGTCAGCTTGATATTGATGGAGACGAAGATCGTGTATCTGAATATGACCGTTCCATGGGATGAAAAAGCCGGAGTAATCATCGATATAGATCTGACTGCATATCTATATCCTGATAAAGGCGGTCGTAATAAACTCAGTCTTCAGGTGGTGGTGGAGCAGGTACATTCGATCCGGGCTGAATTGACAGATGATATCGTGAGCGGAGATCCCGGTGATATTCTGTTCTCAGGGATAACAATTGAGAATAAGGGCAACGGATTGGAGGAAATCGACCTTCATGTGGATGATAACGATCTCTTCACAATGTCTTTCACTATGGTTGAATGGATTCCCTTTGAACCTGTTGCTCTGAGTCCTGGAGATGATCTCTCAATCCGGACTAGGATTTACATTAAGAATTCCGCCCGGGCAGGAATCTATTCTTCCCCGATAATTATAATATCATCCGGCGGGAACATCAGTTTGGATCAGATGATAAATGTGAGAACCATCCATTCCCTAGAGATCACATCCCTTCAGGGTGATGCGATCATATCGGAATCGATCAGACCAGGAGGATCGTCTGATCTGATACTCAAGGTGACCAATACGGGAAACGGCCTATCAACTATCCGTGCTCATTTCAATGATGATGAGGTCCGTGACGACCCGTTAAACATATCCAAATGGCATCAGTGGGAATCGACATTCACATGGATATCTAAGGAAAAGACTGCTACTGCTGTGAATGGGATGGTCCCCGGTAACGAGATTGTGAACACAACAATAATGGAGCCTGCTGATAAATTCGGATTCACAAGCGATAGCGGCATCGATCGCATTGAAGTGATTCTCGAATCCGGAGGATGCCTGTATATCGGGTTCCGGGTTGATTTCCTTCATTTCAGCATGGGGGATCGGTCGAGAAGCATCCAATTCGGTATCAATGGTATTCCGATCGAAGGAGGGGGAGGAGACAGGGTGGAATGCATTCTCCCGATTCTTCTGCCAGATCTAAAGTTCGGATGGGAGCCATCCCTGTTATCGAGGGATGGATCGTTGATATCGACCAGCGAGGATGGGGACACGGTAATACTGAAAGGATCAGTCAGCAATACGGGAGATTACGAGGCTGAAAAAATCAGAGTCGTTCTATACATAGATGAAGAATTCATTGATGAATTCTTAATTCAATACCTGGATACGGGATCATTGGCGCCCTTCGAGTTCGAATTTACCCTTGATGCCGGAGACCATGTCATCCGAATAGAGATAGATCCCGATAATAAAATCATAGAAGATCGGGACCAGTTCTCAAATGGTGGAGCCTTCAACAACAACGTGTTTTCGACAGGATTCGGAGTTCAGGAGACCGATGGATCCGGGAGCGGAACGCAATTGGCGGTGATTCTCTTCGTCGTCCCAATACTGATACTCATTGTCGTTCTGATCTTTCTGACAAGGAGATTCGGAGGGGGAAAACCTCTTTCAGAGGAATAGTTCACCATCACACTGTATGTGTTCGTTTGCATCCGTTTTTCATACAAGGTTCGTACACTTTCGGAACGAATGTGTATCGTAATTTGTAAATATCATCGTTTCCGGTTTTTCTCCATTCATAGCTTCAAGGTTATGGAGGGGAAGCGGAATGTCAGGGGTAAAATTCCGCGATCGGGAATCAGTCCTGACCGTCGGATTTGCATTCGTGTTGCTGTCCGGAGCGGTTTTGATGCCGGTATTCACCGGCATGACCGGGGATCATGGATTACCGGAATTGACCTTCGACACCTGGTTAAACGATAAAAGGGGGATCTTCTCCGAAAATCCCTCACTGAATGTCAACTTCGACCACAAAGGCGATCCCCTGATCGGACACGATGATACGAGATCCGAGGGCGGTCTCCTGGAATGGTCTGTAAAGATCGCCGATCACGACGAACGGGGATATCTGTCAACACCGGCCCTTGTGGACCTCGACGGGGCCGGCGGAACGGAAGTGGTGATCGCATCCACTGCCGACGTGATCCATGCCGTGGACTGCAACGGAAACGATTTCTGGCCGGACCCCTATACCGAGGCCCGGATCGATTACATGGGACAGCATCCCCAGGTGTCCGGTCTCGATTTCGATCCCCCTCATTTCTTCTCGAACCCGGCCGCCTACACATTCGACAAGAAGGAGGGTCCACTGATCTTCATCGGAACATCCCAGGGGATCCTCTGTCTCGACAGATACGGAGAGCGGAAATGGCTCAAGGGAGAGGAATCGGCCTACTACCAGTCGACCCCGGCCATAACCGACATGGAGGGGGATTTCTCGGATCCTTCGGAAATGGAGATAATAATAGGTTCGGACGACTACAACCGGAGGGGATGGCTCGAGGGATTTTCCCCCGGCGGTGAGCAGCTCTTCAAGACGGAAGTGCCGGGAGGTGGAGAGGGGACACTAATAGGATGCGGGATCGTGGCCCAGGACCTTGACGGCGATTTCTGGGACGGTCCCGATCAGATCGAGCCTGGAATCGACAAGGAACGGGATGCCGAGTTCACTCTGGGAACCCATGATCGGGGTCTGAGGATATTCGGGAAGAGCGGAACCACGGGCGAGGGGAAGCCGATAGTCACCGAGAAAACGGATGGATGGCTTGCAGGTCATCAGACCGATGCCACGCATGCGGTAGCCAATGTGGACGACGATCCGGCATGCGAGATATTCGTGGGATCGGCAGAGGGATACACCAGAACATGGACGGGTTGGGGCGGAAGGCTGTATGCATATACACCGGATTCAAAAAAGCTGTGGGATTTCTACACGGGGGAAGGCGGAGCAGCGGTATTCTCATCCCCGGTAATTGCGGATTTACAGCTTTCCAGGTTCGATCCGGCCGAGGAACACCTTGACTACGAGGTCATTTTCGGATGCGATGACGGCTATCTATACGTTCTGAACACCGAGACCCACTCCCTCCTGTGGAAGTACGACACGGGGGGAAGGATCCAATCCTCTCCGGCGATATGCAATATCGACGGCGACGACGAGCTGGAGATCATCGTATCATCGGATTCCGGATACGTGTACTGTTTCGACGGGGACCCCTCGGACGGCATCGATGAAGGCCAGAAGCATCCGGGCGACGGGTTCAACCGCGACATTTTGTGGAAATACGAGATGCCGGACGCAGCCGGGATGTCCTCTCCCGTCGTCGGGGATATCGATAACGATCGGATGCTCGAGTGCGTCATAGGTGACAGCTCCGGCGTCCTTCACAGCATCTCATGCGGGGGTTACACGTTCAGGGGGCTCATGGAATGGCCGGAGTTCCACGGGAACCACAACAGGACCGGCTACTACTCGAACGTGGTCAACTTCGGAATAGACGTGCATCCCAGGGTCTTCGGTCCGGGGAAGATCGAGGAGAAGACAAAGTTGGCCGAACCCGGGGATACCGTGATCTACGATCTCTCCCTGACCACGCATATAACGGGAATGGACGATAATGACAGGTACAGGATCTTCCTGGGGATCCAGCCGTTTTTCAACAAACCAAACTGGACCGCCTGGCTCGAGGTCGATGACTCGAGGTGGAATTCCAAGACCGGATCCATACTTCTCAACACCCGTGAGACGATCGATTTCACCGCGGTGGTAAAGGCTCCTTACGAGGGTGATCTGATAGATACGGAGATCTTCAAGATCAAGGCCAACTATTCCATCGAAAAATGGGCAATGGACGAGCTGCAGATCACCACATCTGTCAAACACGTTCTTGATTTCGATCTCGATTATTTGATCAGCCCGTCCACCGATCCTTTGGATCCTCTTATGGACCACAAGTGGGATAAGATGAGGCCGGGATCCACGGCTGATTACCCGATCCTGTTGAAAAATACGGGGACCTTGAACGATACTTACGGGTTATCGCTGAATCCCCCTCCGGGGAACGGCAGCTGGGACTGGTATTTTCAGGAATCCGGTACCACGGAGATCAACATATCACTCCCCGCGAGGATATTCGAGGATTTCGGAGCGGTTACCTCCATCCGGCTCACGGTTCAGGTAGTCTGCCCGCCCGATGCGATCAAGGATTCCCAGCTTCCGATAATCCTATCGGGATCATCCTGGAGATCTCTGGGATCAGACGGTGGGGAGGTGATCCGGTCCGACGAGATGTATATTGTCGTGGGGCAGTTTACAGACCTTCATATGTGGCTTCAGGAACCGGTTGTTTACCTTTCCCCGGGGGGAGTGCTGGATAGTACTCTCTTCCTGTCCAATCTGGGGAACTCCAGAACAGATATGTATCTGAATGTTGGCGGCACAGGTCCGGGATGGGATGTGAGGTTCCCCGAGGGATCGATCCCCCTCTACTACCGCCAGACCAAGTCAGTCAATATCAGGATCCGGCCGCCAGGAGACCTGATACCCGCAGGAAGCCGGTTCAATATCAGAATTATCGGAACGATCGAGGGAAGCCCTCATCATCAATCGGAAGCGATGCTTACGGTTGTCATCAAGCAGGTTTGCGTTTTCGAGATCAGGAAGACCGATGAGATAACGGACAAGGTCTATCCCGGGGAGGACGCCGGGTTCGGAATGGAGATCGTCAATCACGGCAACGGAGAGGACACGCTGGAGTTTGCTGTCGAGGAGTGTGAGATCGGAACCGGGATCGGATTCCGGGATCCTTCGGGAAGGACGATATCCGGAATGACGATGAGATCGGGGGAGTATCAAAGGATCTATCTAAACCTCTCCGTACCCGAAGGAACCAAGCCCGGTCATTATAGGACCATAATACGGATATCCAATGAACATGAGGACCGATACCTCGTCTTCGAGCTCAGGGTGCTCCAGATCCACATGCTGTCCATATCCTCCGAGAAAGATGAACTGCAGTATATCATGGAGGCCACCCCTGGTACCGACTGCCGGATCACGTACAAGGTCAGCAACCTCGGGAACGGCCTGGATATTGCGGAGATCAGGGCGATAATCACACAGGACAACGGAGCATCGGTACCGATGTCCGGGGACTGGAATCCCACGATAATGGGAGTTTCGACCGTTTCCGGATATGCGGGAAGGTTCACCGAGATTGAGGGAGTATCCGAACTGAATCTCTCTGGTGTGAAGGGTTCCATGTACTATTCCCTGTCAGATGTAAACCTGTCCAGCACGAGCAATGTCCAGGGCAGGTTCATACTCGTCCTGGATCCGGGACAGACAGCATGGGTTCACCTGAAGTTCCATCTTCCGAGGTCCATGGCTCTCACTTCTTCGGAAGGAATACCCGTGACCCTCATCGCTGGCAATGCGATGCTGGCGAATCCGGCCGTGATGAGGGTGCACCTTGAATTCAAATATCCCCTTCTGAGGATCATCGGCGGATTGGACGCGTCAGCGGCCTCAGATGCCGGAAAATACGATGCCCGGGAAGGCGATCTTGTAACGATCATCGCGATGATAGAGAACTGCGGGGATGCCGATGCCCACGGGGTCGAGGTCCAGATGTATGTGGACAATGTTCGGATGAAGAACATAACCATACCGATGGTGAGGATAGAAAAGGATGCGTACAGGGCGGTGTTCACGTGGATCGCCCAGGCGGGAACACATACGATAAAAGTAGTGGTGGATCCGGATAACGGGGTCCTGGAGAGAGGTGAGATTCCGGACGTGGTCGTCACGGATGAGAGGCAAGGGGAGGAGGTCAGGATCAGGGTCAAGGAAGAAAGCGCATGGATGAACGAGGGAGCTGTCAGGTATTTCCTGATAATTCTGCCCCTGATCCTGATCCTGGCCTCCGTATTGGTGGGAGCATACATACTGGCGAAAAGAAAAGATGTCCTCTGATGGGAAACATCCGCATTTTTCACACGTAAGAGTGAACGCTGAATTTCACGAAGGACATGGAGACGGTAACCGCGATGGAAAGCACGTTCACGATGAGAGCGAGAAGCACCCACCTGATGTCTGCCCTGAGACATTGCAATATCAGGGCGGCTGTCAGGGTGAGGAATACCGCCAGGGTCGCCGTCTCCTTCGGATCCCAGCTCCAGAAAGATCCCCAGGCGAGCTGTGCCCATATCATGCCGGTGACCAGGCCGAGGAATGTGAAACCCCAGGCGATATACAGGGAAAGCCTCAGGTCTCCTTCTCTTTTCTTCAACCTTCCCGGACCGCCCTTTTTGCCGAACACGATCTGCACGGCCGCTTTCAAGGATATCATTGTGATTATGTATCCCAGGATCGAAAGAGGGGGGTGGATGAGAACCATGATTCCGTTCACGTCGTGGGCCATATCTTTTTCACCTCATGCGAATATCGCCCTCAGCCAAGCGAAATGCGTTCCGATACTGACTGCATGTATGATCACGAGCACCGTCGCAGTATATGTTCCCCATGCATGTATCCTTTTCCAGTTCTGATAGCCGATGCTTTTGACCATTTTCTTCTGGAATATGCCGTTCAGCGATATGATGATCATTAGGCCCAGCGCGATGAATCCGAGCGAGTTCTCCCATATCCATACCTGCTGCCTGAAAGGGCCCCAGACGAGCACTGCGAGGTGGAACACGCTCAATGCGAGTATCTCGTAGGACAGGGCGCAGTGGAACTTGATCCTCTTCACTGCCGTCTTGAATAACCTGTTGGAATATCCTTTCAGAGGGCCCGTACCGCCTGTGAAATACCCCGTCAGGAGGAGAACAAGGGAAAGGATCCCCGTGTACTTGCCGAACTCATGATACCAGTCGATTCCCCTGTCCTGATCCTTGATCGGAATTATGGACACCCGGATCTTCAGGCTCTTGCCCTCCGGTCCCTCCCTCCAGCTGAGTGTTATATTGCCCTCGGCGGATTCCTTGGTCCGCAGCGTAACCGTCATCGATACGGTATCCCCTTCCGAGAGGTACGACGGGAGCGCGGTGATATCGATAAGATCGGCAATGGATCCGTCGGGGTCCGCGTCGAGCTCCGTAATATTTGCCCGGGCCGTGATATTGACGATGGCCGACTCCCCTGTCTCTGACAATCCAACGGTTCCGGGTGATGCCTGGACGGCAACATCAGCAATTATCAGGTTTCCGGTCAGGATCTTCCTGTATTCTGCATTGTCGAATGAATTTCCAGTGGTATGCCGGTAGTGGACCGTGTAATCACATGTGATGGTGAATGGTGCTGAACCCTCATACAATGCCTCCATTTCCCAGGTCAGGACGGTCCTCCCGCCTCCGTCCACCGACGAGCGGGGTTCTCCTCCAGCAGCTATCACGTTTCCGCTCTCCAGGGAGAGCCTTCCCTTGACGTCCCGGATATCATAGTCGCTCTGGGGAGACACGAAAAGTCTCAATTGAAAATTCGATCCCGGCGCGTATGATGAATCGTACACGACGTAAATGGGAGGCGGAACATAGACGTATCCCCCTGAAGGATAGGAGGAAGAGGATGAATGGCATTCCTCGCAGTCCTCCGCCGATCCCGATCCCGTTGCAATGACAAGGAGCAGAGGGGATAGCAGGAACAGCATCGGCAAAATACCTGATCTCATCTCTCGTATTCCTCCAGTACCACTGCTGTCGTCTCCTGGTAATCGGTTGAAGTCCCGACGCGCTCGATCTGCCGGACATTCCTTTTCGGCATGAGAACTGCGGCGCTGTACACGGCCCCTGCCAGAACGGCGGCGGTCCCGATGATCATTATCAGGTACCCGGGCCATTCCTTCTTCAGAGGCCCCAGGCCGAGGTCTAGTTTTCTCCCTTCTTCTCCCTCCTCCCTCGGTGGATCCCGTCCACCGTCATCTCCGTCGTCGTCACCCGATCCGTCTTCCGTCATCGGGGCCAGGACCCTGAAGGATATCGAGAGATCCACGGTTTCCCCGTCGGGATTTTCCGCCATTACGGTTATCAGATGGTTGCCGGCCATCGTCTCAGCGGAAGATCCCGCGGTTATGCTGAGCTCCCTTCCGGTCTGGGGGATGACTCGGCCGTCGATCTTCCATACGATGACAATATCCCTGCCGAGCGGATCCGAGAGATCGATCTCGATCTCGATCGGTTCTCCGTAGTCGAAATCCCCGAGGTCCTGAGGGACCGCCCCGCCGATCGTTATGGGAGCCGGGACATCGATCACGGTGAGATTCCATATCCTGATCACCTCATGGTCCTCGGCCTCATCAGTGATGACCAGTTCGATCCGGTGGTCCCCGGAACTGTCGTAGAAGCTCTCGTAGGTCCACTCGTCAGTGTCGATCCCGACGGATTCTCCGTCGAAGAACCATGAAATCCGGGGATCGCCCCGGTTCACGCGGAGAGACACGGAGAACGTGACAACCTCCGTCTCATGGATGACGTGATCGCCCGATGGCAGGTATCCCGTTGCCTCGAAAGGAGGAACGACGGGTTCGGGATCCGCGACCGTTATGGTGACATGGACCTCATCCGAGAGGTCGAAGTCGATCGAATACACCGTCAATGATATGTCGTGCACCCCGTTCGGGAGGATCAACGAGAAATCGGACTGTTCCCCGATCACCCCCGATATGTTAGAATACCACAGGAATCTGGAATCTGCCAGATCCTCGTTCGAGCTGAAATCACCTGAAAATGGGATCTCTTCGCTTGAAATGTATTTGCCTCCATCCTCGGGCGAAATGATCCTGGCGATGAGGATCGGTTCGACCGATACGGACGGTCCGAAATGAGGCCCCGAAAAGGCCTCGAATTCGCCGTCACCCCCGGAGAAGCTGAACTGATGATCCCCTTCCGGAAGGGTCCCGCCGTGGATGTAATCCTCTCCGTTAGTGTAATCTCCGTCTCTCCTGTCGGAAGGAGCCTCCGGATCGCGGTCCATTGCAATGCCGGTCTCATCCCCGTCGATATGAAGCATCACCCCGTTCACGGGGGGGTCGCCGTTTGAATCTGTGTACGTTATTCTGAATGAGAAAACGGTGTCCGGGCTGCCTCCTGCTGGATCGACACCCGGGTTTGAGAGGATCGGGGGATCGTTCGAGTCTGAAACATCAGGGCCCGAAAAAGGCGATGTTGCTCCGAGTTGGGCCGTCTCCTCCCCGTCGGAGGCTTCGAAGTAATATTCATGGGATCCAGGATCGAGCACGATACCTTCGACCGAATAGACCTCGCCTGTCAACAGTGTATCGGGGGTTCCGTCCCTAGGCGTCATCTCGTAGCTGGACCCGTCGATGTAGGCCCTGACGTAGGACGGAACGTCATCATCGGGATCGGAATACGAGACCTCGTAGGAGAAGGGGGTCGATTCGGTACCGGATGCCGGGGAAACGGATCCCGAATCAAGGGCTGGAGCGTTGTTCTGAACGGAAACGGCCGCATCCATGGTGTGTGATACGGGAGGAGATTGATGATCCGCGTCCATCGATGCCTCGGCCCTTACGGTGTCGGATCCTCCCGATTTCCCGCTTATGGTGAATACGACGTCCTTATTCCATGTATACGGTTCCGAACTGCCCGAAGGCCGCTGATTGCTGAATGTCTGCTGGGACGGTACGGTCACCTTCGAGCTAAGCGATCTGATCCTTACCGTCAGGTCAAACTGCCAGTATGAGTTCGTCCCGTCCGCGGTCACCTCCACGGAGACGGTGACGTCGCCGGTCTCTCCCTTCGAAAGTGCTGCCGGGCAGTCAACGGATATGATGTCCACGGTAAGGTAGTAGTTCGATCCGTGGCATGACGAGCAGTTGGCACTGCTCCCCCTGGTCGGGGGATCCGCCAGTGTCACTCCCAGGATCGATATGAGGGTGACAAGCGATAGAATGAGGGCGGATGCCGCCGCGGTCTTCCGTTTTCCGATCAGTTTTTCACACCCGATGTCGAATGGTCAGTCAAACAGTCAAATATGGTAATTGTACATAAACGCTATGTGATTATCTTGATGATCATTTCGAGGAATCGGTCTCACGGATCAATCGTCCCCCTCCGGTTTCGATCAATTTTCGAAGGGTTCCGATCCATCTCTCCTCGATCTCCACGGATCCCGATATCCCGGCGCTTCGGTATTCGACATCCACGGTACTCCACCTCTTTCTCATCCCGGAAAGTGCTGCCTCTCCCCCCGGGCTGTGCGGCAGCTCGAAATCCATCTTCATCATCACCGGCAGAAGACCGTGGATCGATCCGATCAGTTCGTCGATACCTTCCCCGGTATCCGCGGAGACAAGCGATATTCCCCGGATGAGGCCCGATGCGGATCCCCGTATCATGGAGTATAGCTCCTTCTCAATTTCGTTTACTTCCCTGCCCCCGCACAGGTCCAGCTTGTTTCCGACTATGATGATTCCGCCCGCGGCATCCCCGTTGGCCAGTATCTCGAGGGAATCGGCAAGTTTTCTTGAGATCTCGCCCTCCCGATCGGATAGGTCCACCACAAGGAGTATTATCTCCGATTCGAAGACCTCCTCCAGGGTGGACATGAAACCTTCCACGAGCCACGGAGGAAGATCGCGGATGAAACCCACCGTATCGGTTATCAGGCAGTTCCTCCCGCCATTCATTCTCCTGGTCGATGTCGACAGGGTGGTGAACACCCTGGCTCCGACCTCCGTTTCCTTGTCAGCATTTCCGTCCTCGATAAGGGAGTTCAGGAGAGTGGACTTCCCGGCGTTGGTGTACCCGGCGATGGAGATCTGATGCACTCCGTGCCTGCTCCTTCTCCTGCGGGTCCTTGACCTTCTGGTTCTGATCTGCCGGAGCTCGGTGGATATTGCGGACATCCTCCTGCGGATCATGTCGTAATAATAATCCACCCTGTACTCTCCCCCGGCCATGAAACCGGGCCGTTCCGACAGCTTTCCCTTGTGGACGTACTCCCTCACGATCGGAAGCTGATGCCTCAGGTCGGCAAGCTCCACCTGCAGCCTGGATTCGGGTGTATTTGCCCTCATCCGAAAGATTTCCAGGATCAGCCTGATCCGATCGATCACGATCTTCCCCGTCGCCCTTCTCATATGGAAGGTCTGGTCCGGCGTCAGGTCCGAGGGTATGATCAGGTAATCGGCGCTTTCAGCTGATTCCAGATCTGATATCTCGTCTATCTTCCCGGATCCGATATAGAACCGGGGATCAGGCTCCGATCTCGCCTGACTGAGCTCGTCGATGATTGAGTATCCCGCAGCCTCGCAGAGTTCCAGGGTTTCGTCGATGCGATCCTTGTCTTGATCTATCCATACGAATATGCCGTACCTCGGATCGCCGTGTTCCATCAGTGATGAACAACAATGGTGTCGTTCATCAAGGTTGCGGTCGCAGGTCCTGACGGTCGAGGTCATTTTCGGTTGTCCAAAACAAAAGAAGGAGAGTAGGGGCCGACCCCCCAAAAAAATAGGCCCCTACAGAGTGCATCCATCAAAGAGATAGGCATCCCATCAGTTCTTTCCCTATCATTTTTTAACGTAATCCCGGTAAGCCGATTCGACGATGGACTTGGTGCTGGCAGTCCTGTCCCCCCAATCCTTCATCCAATCGAGCTCGGCCTGCATCTGGTCCACATTGATCTCTCTCAGGTGATCCCTGAGGAATCTCCTCACGGCGGAATCGAACGAATCGTACATGCCGATGGACACCAGGCCGTTGATGGTGGAGATCACCCAGTCATCCAGACGGAGCTTGACCGTATTGGGTTCCTCTGCTTCACCCTGGACCATCTTGTCGAGTGAATCTCTGAGGGCATGGGAGCGGTTCTTGTAACCACCTTCCAATACCAGGGAATCAAGTGCTGATGCCTGCTCCCCCGACAATCGAATGGTTATCTTGTCGACCTTCTCCATGGTCCTTCCCCGTTGTCTGACAAATTTTATAAAACGTCCGCTAATTATAAAAAGATGTCGGACAAATTATCAATTTGTACCGGCATGAGGGGAGAAATGTCCTACATCACGTCCGACGGTCCGATCTGAAACCGTCCGAAAGTATGCGGTCGGACCGGTGATCGTTGGACAAAGGGGACATGAATATGAATACTTTTGGTCCACCCCGGGAAATTATAATACATCCCGCTCGAGATGCCCCTTCTACATGCAGGGAACAGCCGGCAGGCTCGCCAAGTTCAACAAACTCCTTTCTCCCGATGCATACGAGGTGATCAGGGAGAGGCCGGATATCGTTGACACCCTGGTAGAGGCCCTCGAATCCGGCCGGGAGATGCCCATGTTCATCTCCCAATCCGACATCATGGGCCTGGAGGATTTGAAGACAGCAAAGGAAAGGATGAATTCCTCAAAGGACAGGTCCTCCGGGAATGACCAGGGATCTCGCACAAATCCATCAGCACCTGCGGATTCCTCGATCAACAGACCCGTCCGAGCCGAGGGCAGCCTGCATCACGATAGGCCAGCGAGGACCGGTGGAGCTCCATCACCCGCTTCGAGGCTGGCGGCGGCGATCCCGTCCGGAATCAAGATGGATGGGGCAATTGGCGGCCCCGATATCTTCAAACCGATTGCCGAGGTGGAGAAGGCCGTCAAGGGATTGCTGGACGGCTCCCCCGGATCTAGGAGCAGGACCAGGTTGATCAATTCCGCATCGCCAGGCCGGAGGGGGAGACCGCCTGCGGCGGAGGTCGATTCGAATGTGAGCGTGATATTCGACCCGGCGAGCGAGATGGGAACAAGGGGGAAGATCGAGGATTTCAACAGGATGTTCCTGGACAGGTTCAGGAACCTTCGGGATATCCTCAGATCCCAGTACGGCGACCTGTCCCCCACCGAAGATATCGGCGCACTGGGCACCACCCCCGACTCCGTGAGAATCATCGGGATCATCGAGGACATCAGGCATACGAAAAACGGCCATATAATGGTCAATATCGAGGATCCCACGGGGAATATCAGGTTTCTTGTCAACAAGAACCGCAGAGAGCTGACCGGGATTCAGATGGTGCAGGATGAGGTCGTGGGCGTGGTGGGAAAATACAAACCAGGCGATCAGGGCGGGTCCGGAATAGTATTCGCCGACCAGTTGTTCAAGGCGGACCTCCCGTCGGCCCACAGGAGAAGGATCTCCGAAGATGACGGACTCCTGGCGGCTTTCATGTCCGATATCCACATCGGTTCGAGGATGTTCCTCGAGAAGGAATGGAACAGAATGATCAGGTGGCTCAACGGCGAGGGCGGCGGATCTCTTTCGGATGAAATGGCCGGACGGATCAAGTACCTGGTGGTGGCCGGGGATCTCGTGGACGGGATCGGAATATATCCCGATCAGGATAAGGACCTGATCGCACCCGATATCGATAAGCAGTACGAGATGCTGGCGGAGGCCATGTCGCATATTCCCGACCACGTGACCCTCATTATGATACCCGGTAACCATGACGCGGTGCGGATAGCCGAACCCCAGCCCCCCCTGCCCAGGGAATATCAGGATATGTTCACCAATTCCCACATCCATTTTCTTTCGAATCCATCGTTTTTCAAACTCTCCGGTGTTCACGTGGCGGGATATCACGGGAAATCCCTCGACGATCTGGTACAGCTTTTCAAGGACGTTACGTACGAGGACCCCATCGAGGGAATGAAGGAGATGGTCCGCTTCCGGCATTTCAGCCCCTCGTACGGAATGAGGAACCAGCTCGCTCCCGAGGAGAAGGATCATCTGATAATCAAGGATGTCCCGGACATACTTGTCTCCGGACATGTCCACAGGTACGGATACGACGTGTACAAGGGAATCCAGCTTATCCAGGGAGGCACGTGGCAGTCCCAGACACCCTTCCAGAAAATGATGAACCTGAAACCCCAGCCCGCCAAGATGGCCCTTGTGGAGCTCGATCGGGCGAACGCATATCATACCTGGGAGATACCTTCCCGGTTTACCTGAGCCCGGCGAGCCTGATCATGATGGCCTTCTGGGCGTGCATTCTGTTCTCCGCCTGATCGAATACGGCCGACCTGGAAGAATCCATCACCTCGTCGGTAACCTCCTGGCCTCTGTGGGCCGGGAGGCAGTGCATGAATATGGCATCGGGTTTTGCCCTTCCGAAGAGTTCCATGTTCACCTGGTAGGGTTTGAACTTACTCAGCCTGGCAGCTTTCTCGTCCTCGTCACCCATCGATACCCATGTGTCCGTGTACACCACATCCGCATCGGAAACGGCCTGGCCGGGATCCGTGGTGACCTCTATTCTGCTGCCGGTTTCCCGGGCGATTTCCCTTGCCACCTCGAGAATATCCTGGTTCGGCATGTAACCCTCCGGACACGCGGCATGAACGTTCATTCCCAGAATGGCTCCCCCGAGCATGAGCGAATGCAGTACATTGTTCCCATCCCCCACCCATGCCAGTTTCCTGCCGTTCAGATCCCCTTTGTACTCGGTCATTGTCATGTAGTCGGCCACACCCTGGCACGGGTGCTCAACGTCATCAAGCCCGTTGATGACCGGCACGTCCGCATGTACAGCCAGTTCCCTCACGTCCCTGCTCTTGAAAGCCCTGTACATTATCATATCCACGAAACGGGACATGACCTTTCCGACATCGTATGTCGACTCTCTTTTCCCGATCTGGATCTCGTTCGGTGAAAGATAGAGCGCGGTCCCTCCCATCTGTCTGAAGCCGACATCGAAGGAAACCCTGGTCCTGAGGCTGGGCTTCTCGAAGATCATGCCGAGCACCTTCCCGTTGAAGGGGGTTCTTTCAAGACCCTCTTTTCGCTCGCCCTTCATGGTGATCGCAAGATCGATGAGGTCCTTCAGGTCCTCCTTGATGTCAATCATTGATATGAGGTCTCGTTTCATCGGATTCCTCCTGTCTTTCGGGCGATCAAAGAGGTTGTTTATATAGATTTGTCCATCGTTGGCCTTGCATGTTAATTGGTGATTTCCATGGGATCACAAATGGATTCGGGGGGGGTTTCATAAAATATATTGCGATTAAAACTTGTTTTAAGTACAAAATCTCCACCGTTTTTTCAAACTCATTCGACAATCTTTATAACCATTGAAGACTTTTACTTCCTTGTTGTATGGTTCATCGCCCCATACAACTCGCTATACGAACTTCGTTGCAGGGGGATAGCTATTTCTTAGGTGTATCACTCCAATATGCTGAACAATCCTCTCTTCCGAGATCCCCTGCAACACTCTTTTCCTGTTCAACTCAATAGCGTGGAGCATCCATATATTCACATATGGACAAAATGATTATACCGGTAGTACGCTATATTTGTTGATAGATCATTGCGGGTGATTAGAGACTGTCAGACCGAAGACGCGATATCCAGGAACAGATGAGGTCCGTTCTCAAGAAGGGGGAGTTCATGTACTGCGAGGTCAGAGGTCATGACGATCATTCATACGATACAGTGGCCCGCAGGGATTCGACCCTGATCCTGATCAGAACGCTGCTCTCAAAGGGCGATATCGACCGGAAGGGTGCCAACAGCGTGAAGATGATGAGCACCCTCCTCAAGGCATCCCCGATACTGGTCATACCTTCCAGGAGGGCCGATGCTTTTCAGGACGGGGTACTCTACCTGCGCTACGGAATTCCCATGATGACCCTGAACACCCTCTGGGAATATATAGTCGAGATGATACCTCCCCTTATATTCTACGGGCCGGGCGGACATTATGTTTCCCTTGACGGTGCAAGGCTGAGAAGCAGGAGGGAGGCGATGAACCTGTCCCTGGGAGCCCTGGCAGATGAGGTGGGCGTATCCAGGAAGGCGATTCAGATGTACGAATCCGGCATGGGGGCTACCGTTGAGATCGCACTGAAGCTGGAGGAGATCCTGAGGGAGGTGCTCATATCCCCGCTTGATCCGTTTTCTTACTCGGAGGAGCTTTCCTACATAAGGGAAAAGATGGATCAGATCGGCGGATTGAAGAAGCAGGTATTCGATCATCTGGATGCTATCGGCATGGAGGTGATCCCCACAATGTCATGTCCATTCGATGCCATAACACGATCGAGCGGATCCCAGTTCATGACCTCGGTCGAAATGACGAATCCGCGGCTCAGGGACATGGGTGAGGCTCTTTCCGATCTCAGCAAGATAACTGAACAGAGATCCGTCATGATAGTGTCGGGGAAGGTAAGGGACAAGAACATCGAGGGAACGCCTGTCCTGAGCCTTTCGGAGGTCAAGAAAACATCGGACCCGGAAAAGCTCATAGAGATGATAAGGGAGAGGTGCATACCTTAGATCCCCCGCGTTGCATGGACCAAGGAATCGTATTCCTTTTTCGTTTCCTCGCTTGTTGCATGCAGTCATTTGCGGATCTGTGAGTTTTTCATTTTATATTCGCTTGTAACTTGTCTTGAGTGTAATACCAATCGTATGAAAATATATATAAAGTGAGCCAGGATGAACCTTCTAGTGTTGCAATGAACAATTACATGAAGGATCGGGGAATTCCAATTGTATCTTTGGCGGCATCAATGATACTCGTAATGCTTATGCCCCTTGTCACACTCCCCGCCGAGGCAGTTGACGACATGTCCTCGGATATCGTGGTGAACGGAAACGCCGGTTTCCCTTCCGTCGTCCGCAGCGGGACGGGAACCCAGCAGGACCCGTATATCATATCGGATTACAACGTATCATCGGCGAACATCCAGATAAAGAACACAACTTCCCATCTCATCATCAGGAACATCACCTTCAATTCGGGATCCTGGACCGACAGATGGGGACTGTACCTCTACAATGCCGACAATGTGATAATCGAGAACGTGACCTCCGACGGCAAACTGCATTTTCTCTACTCCTATCTCAGCCAGTATATCACCGTCAAGAAATGCCACGTCAACGATATCCCGTCGGGCAATTACGTGATGGAAATCGTGGCAACATCATCGATGACCGTGACCGAATGTACCTTCTCGAAATCGGCCGTCTCGGGCGGTTCAACGTTATATCTGAACAATCAGGGGATCAATCAGAAGTTCACGGGCTGCTCGTTCAACGGGGTTTCTCTCAGGGACGAATCATTTCATGCAACGGGATTCCTACATAACTGTACTTTCTCGGATTCCACCGTTTTTCTGGCCAACGGGAATACCGGCGGGAGGATAACCGACAATGTTTTCCGGTCCCCCGGAAAGACCGCGCTGCAGATTCAGGCCACTTACCGTTTGACAATTACCGGCAATTACTTCGAAGCGAACAGGGGGATATATTTCACCGGATGTCTATTGCAGTGGACCAATTCCGATAACGGCTACCTGGAGAACAACACCTTCGAGAACTGCACGGTGGGCATCGATACGGAATTTCAAACCTCAAATCAGCCGTCAAGGTGGATCGTCAAGAATAACTATTTCGGAAACTGCACTTCCTATGCAATAAACTGGCAGAGGGGTGCGCTCAACACGATTTACCGGAATATATTCTACCACAATGCAGGAACCGATGATTCCACATCGGGCTATCAGGTTTATCAGGTGGATATGTTCAGCTACAAGAACGTATGGTCCGAAACATCGGGTGGGAATTTCTGGGCGAACCACAGAACTCCGGATACCGATGTGAACGGGATAGTCGACGTAGAGTACACATTTCCCAACTCGGGTACGGATTACCTGCCATACACTAATCCCTATTTTGACACGGGACGCCCATCCATCAGCCTGACCGTTCCACGGGGGGGTTATTCCGAGAAGTCGTATATCCGGCTCAAGTGGGATGCCAGGGATGATCTGTCTGGTGTCGGAAAAGTATATCTGGCCGTTGACAAGAGTGAAGCGGAGGAAATTACCGATCTGACGGAGCGGTCGGTTTTCCTTGCCGAGGGGGATCATCTGATCAACCTTACAGTTTTCGATCGGGCCGGCCTCTACGTATTCAACGAGAGAATGATAACCCTGAACACAACGGTCGAGGTCTTGAGTATCGAAACACCTGTTGAAAACGAATATTACGATGACGATCCAATGAGGATAATGTGGTCGGTAAGGACAGGATTCCCCGTGACGAATCAGTCGCTTCGGATCGATGATACAATTTACTATTTGAACACGGTCCAGAGGGTCTACGAGGAATCTGTTGACGAGGGTTATCATGAAATTACGGTGTCTGTCACGGATGATCAAAATCTATCACTCGAGAAGACCGTGGGTTTCTACGCCGACAGGACGCCGCCGGTAATAACCGTGCTATCGCCCCAGCCCGGATCCGTGCTGTCAAATCCCATCGTCAGCTTCAATTTTGAAGCCACCGACAACGTCAAGCTCTCGGGAATGATGATCAAGATAGACGACGGCGAGTGGGAGGATGCCCTTCAATATACGACCTCCAGCAGGTTCCTGAAGACTGGCGGGCATATTTTTTACGCCAAAGCAGTGGACATGGCCGGCCTCATCGCGGAAATCTCGGTACGCTTCACGGTAGGAGGACCTAACGGCCTGAACATATTGTCGCCTTATGACGGCCAGTATACTTCACTGTCCTCGATCCCGTTCATATGGGAATACAACGGGACATTCTCCTATTCCGAAGCCATCGTCAGGATAGGGGCTTCCTCTGATTTTCAACCGGTTAACGAGCTGCCGGACGGTCTTGTGTACCTGCCCTACAATGGCGATTTCGATATAGCCCTGAGGCTGGTGGATGAGTTTGAGAACTACATTGAGTCCATAATAACCGTCGTTAAGGACGATACCACACCCTCCATCGTCTTCCTCGAACCGGAACAGGGTAAACCGAGCAACGAGAGGGATCTGCTCATTAAATGGGCCGGTCTCGATGACTGGGGCGTATCGTCATATTCCATAATGATTGACGAGGAGGAGCCGATAGATCTTGGAGAATCAACGGAATATCGGGTATCCCTCGAAGAGGGAACCCATACGATATCGGTCGTTGCCACGGACAGGGCGGGTAATATGGGAGAGAACCGAATAGAGATCACGATGGATTACACGGACCCGGTCATAGAGCTTCTGACTCCGAAGAACGGGTCCATATTCAAGGATCCCCGGATCAGCTTCTACTGGAAGGCCGCGGATGATGATGAGATCGAAATGCTGACATTGACTGTTGACGATCGTGATGAGGTTGACCTCCTCGAAACGGACCGTTATACCGAGACATTTTCACGGGACTCATACCACACCGCGGTTCTGACCGCCGTGGACAGGGCGGGAAACATGGTCCAGGCAACGTCGATATTCCTGATCGATTCCACCCCCCCTGCATTGTTATGGGGTCTGGGCCCCGGTTATGTTTCGCCGAACAATTGGGTAAACATCAGCTTCATGATCATCGAGGAGGCCGGCATACGGGAGTTAAACCTATCGGTCGACGGCAGGATCTTTCCGGTTCCGATCTCGGATGATCATATCAACATTTCCCTGGAGGACGGAAGATATGATCTCGCACTGACATGTGTGGACCTCGCGGGGCACAGGGAAACGATTGAGAGCGAATATCCCCTGATCGTGGACACAACACCTCCCAACATCACAATATCTGAGGAGACCACTGTTTTGAACGGGAAGGGAGTCGTCTACTGGCTGGCCGATGGCACCGGCTCCGATATCCAGAGGATCGAGATCGTAGTCGATGGAGAGGATCCGGTCATACTGGATAGCGGAAACACCTACTCGACCGGAGTGCTGATGCCCGGAAGCCACGCGATCCTGATCAGGGCCTACGATGAAGCCGGCAATTCCGGTGAGGCCCTCTGGACCTTCGAGGTCGAGGAAGAGATCACTGATAACGGAGGAGGCGGAGGAGGAGGTTTTGGCTGGATAGTCGCCGTGGCAGCCGGTATGGCAATCTTCCTTTTGGGCCTGTTGATCCTGGCATTCATGATGATCAGGAAGAGGAACGCGGATGAGGGCAGGGAGCAGATGATAATTGAAGATGCCGAGGCCCCGCAGCTTTCACTGGCCAAGATGGCAAGGAACCTTCCTCCCACATCGGGTGCGGCCGTTTCAAACCTCCCTCCTCCCAAAGAGTCGGATGTCGAGGATAGGGTCGACGGGACCGGGTATATCAGGCCCGTGAAGATCAAGGAGAAGGGGGCTCCCGAGGTATCGAGGCACAGGCTCAGGAGCGACGGCAGGTCCATCGATCACGGGAAGGGGGATCATGAAACCCTGGAACTCCGGGGCTCCGGCAGGAAGGACATCGGAACGCCGTGGGAATCCGAGAGGAAGAGGATACTCGAGATGGAGGCCGAAGGCGTGTTCGTGGGGCAGCAGATCTCGGAGGATGAGGATGAGATGCTGAAACCGCCGCCTCCGATTCCCGGACAGGAGGATGCTGAGGTGGATATTCCCGTCTGGGGGGATGATTCCGATGAAGATTATTACGAAGATGGGGAATCGGATAACGAACCGGCAGATGAGGGATCGGTCGAACCTCCGGTTCCGGAATGGGAAGATGTCGAGTTCGACGAGGATCAGGAAGATATGGAGGAACTGGAGGAACTCGAGGAGCTTGAGGATCTGGAGTGACAGGCAGACCTTCGGAAAGGTTCATATAAACGGCGGGATTCCACCCTCACCTCGGGGTTATATCCTTGGTCCGTGAGAACGAGGCAATACGAAGGTCCGAAGCCAGGCCGCATATCATCCGCAGGGTTGTGAAAGATTATGCCTTGATAACCCTGGGGATCATCATCATGGCGCTTGGAATGATCTGGTTCCTCGATCCGTACAAGGTTTCGGCGGGAGGGATATCCGGGATCTCCATAGTGCTTCGGAGGGTTATCGGGGTACCCCTGGGATTGACAATGCTTGTGCTGAACATCCCTCTTTTCGTGTTGGGAATCAAGCTTCTCGGAAAGAGGTTCGGTATAAGGACCCTATACGGTTTCGTTCTGTTTTCCGTCGCAGTTGATCTTCTCGACCGGGTCCTCTACGGTATTGTCCTCGACACGCACCCGTATCTTCTATCCGATCCCTCCGGAGTAAACGTCCTCAAGGATCTCGATCCTCTTCTGGCGGGGATCTTCGGGGGCGTCATGATCGGCCTGGGCCTTGGATTGGTTTTCAGAGCACAGGGTTCCACGGGGGGAAGTGATATAATAGCACAGATAGCGGTGAAGTACAGGATCATGACCGCCGGTCAGGCCTTCCTCCTATTCGATTTTCTCGTCATCGCGACCGCATCGATATTCTTTGGCAACGTTGGATACGCATTGATCGGTTTCGTTGCCCTTTTCATATCCTCGAAGACCGTCGATGTCTTGGTGGAAGGGATGGGAAATACAAAAGGGCTCTACATCATCTCCTACAGGTGGGAGGACGTCAATCGCAGGATTCTGAAGGAGATCAACCGCGGGGTTACCATCCTTCACGGAAAGGGGGGATATTCGATGAGGGACAGGGAGGTGCTTTTCTGCGTGGTCACCAGGCGTTCCATCTACCATGTCCGGCAGATCGTTGTGGAAGAGGATCCCGACGCTTTCATGGTAATTGCCGATCTGCACGAGGTTTACGGGCTCGGATTCAAGCCCCAGAAGGAGGAGGAGACACCCGTATAAAATCCACATCACGGAGTGGATCCGGGATTTGACCAGTGCAAAAATGCTTTATTAGTAGATATGTCTAACATGGCGGATGAGAGTCGAGATCAGGGAAAGGCCGTACGATCTCTACGCTGTTATGGGCGTATCAATCATTCTTATGCTGGTACTCCTTTTTACGCCGAAGATCACGTTTCTCCGGGTCATTCTGGGCCTTCCGTTCATCCTCTTCTTCCCCGGGTACGTGCTGATCTCTGCTCTTTATCCGGAGAAACAGACGATCCTGACCGTGGGCAGGAATACGTCAGACGAAAATGAGCCGGAAATCGGCGGTATATCGGGGGAAAGCGGCAGGAAGCAGACGAAATACGAAAGGAGAAAAGCCCGTAGGAAAAGAAGGGAGGAGAGGTATCGGGAGAAAAATACCGGGGAGGACGACCGGGATGAGGAGAGGGTGAAAACCAAGGGCCTTGACGGCCTCGAGAGAGCGGCTCTGTCCCTGGGCCTATCGATAGCGATATCCTCCCTGATCGGACTGATCCTCAATTTCACATACGACTGGGACCCGGACAACCTGGGCCTCAGACTAGTGCCGATATTCGGATCCATGTTCCTGTTCGTCGTGATAACCGGCGGAGTTGCGGTCCGGAGAAGGTACATGGTGCCCGTCGAGAAGAGGTTCGGGATCGTCATCGATCTGTCTACGGCCGAGGATCAAACCGGAGCGGACAAGGCGCTCACCGTCGGTATCGTGATCATGATGATCATCTCCGTATCACTGCTGGTTTACATCGTTGTGGTTCCAAGGGAGGGTGAATCCTTCACCGAGTTCTACATCCTGGGCGAATCCGGGAAGGCCGAAGAGTATCCCAGTTTGATCCATGCGGGAAGCGAACAGCTCGTGTACATCGGGATCGAGAATCACGAGCACAGGATGATGAACTACACCCTGGTGGGCATGATCAGGGATGGGGCAGAGAACGAATCCGTGGGATCGTTCGATCACATTCTTGTGGAACCCGATAGGAACCCTTCGATGGAGATCTCCGTCAGGGACGGTGAAAATGTCGAGATGGATGTCAATTTCACCATAATGGAGATCGGCCTCCACAGATTGAGGTTCTACCTCTTCGTGGACGGAGAGGAATATCAGGGAATTCATATATGGGTGAGAGTGTTCGACGAGGCATCCCTCGAATCGGTGGGGTCCTCCGGCGATCTTTCCTTCCTCACGGGATTTGACGGCGATCCCTCGAATCTTCTGTCCCCTTTTGGCGGGGGTTACAGGGAAATATCGGTGAATTACCACAGGTCTGCGGAGAGGGACATGGACGTTACTGTGAGGCTGAACATCTCGCAGAATCCCGTTTACCCGGATCTGATCATGCTGGAAATGGGATCGGGACCTGATCCGATCATTCTCCCCGGAGCAAACCTGACGGAATCGTCCGGGGTCGCCTTCAGCGTGCGGGTCAATGCAACCGAGGTCTACCATCCCCTGCTTTTAAGATTTCCCCGGGGAGATCATTATCTCACGGTTACAGTGATCTCTCCTTCCGGTGTCGGGATTCATACCGTATATGTGTCCGGGGAGGGGGATTGATGGAGATAACCTTCACCAGGGTATCGAAATCAATGATCCTGATAATTGTGATATTCTACGTTTACGCCTTCCTGTTCGAGAACCTTTTCGTTGCCGCGGCCGGTTCGGCTGTCCTCTTCTACCTGGCCTACAACCTCATGGAATACCGAAAGAAGATATCCAGAATTGAGCTCGTTTTCGAACGGGAACCGATGGACCGGATAATACACAAGAGCTCTCCCCTGACGGTGAGGATACAGGTATCGGCAAGCGAGACGCTCGGCATTCGGTTTACGGAGAGGATCCCATCGAGGTTCCGACTCGTCCAGGGTGAGACGGGACATGATGGGATCTTATTCCCCGAGAAACCCGTCACCATCAACTACACGATAGTACCGCTTGATCGGGGGTATCATAAGTTGAATCCCCTTGAGGTAGTTCTCACGGACAGCCGGGGACTGTTCAGGAGGAATATGGAATACGATGACGGGCTTCATCTGTTCGTTCAGGCCTCAAAACAGGAGATATCCATGGCGAGGCTCATGGCGAAGAGAAAACAGTTCGAAATAACCGGCCTGGCCCATAAGAGGCATACCAGAACGACCAGGACGGAGTTCAAGTCAATAAGGGAATACATACCGGGGGACAGGTTCAGGGATATTGACTGGAAAGCGGCATCCAGGCTAACCAGGCTGATGACCAAGGAATACGATCTGGAGACCCGGCTTCCCACGATAATATTGATGGATTCATCCTTGTCGATGAGGGAGCTGGTCGGAAGGAGGTCCAAGCTGGATCATGCCATTTCGATCGGTCTTCAGGTGGCGACCCTGCTCAAGGTCCAGGGGCATCCCGTCGGATTGATAGCGTTCGACGAGCACAGGGTGATCAGGGAGATCCATCCGGTCGGAACCTCCCTCGACGAGGTACTTCTGGGGCTGTTTCAGCTCCCCAATCCGACCCGGACCGGAGGGTACCCCGGAATGCCGGAGACCGTTCCCGTCGGGGAAGGGAAAGCGGTCGGAAAGTTCATGGATAACATCGGGCCGTTTCTGGTCAAGGGCAGAAGAGGATCGTATTCGTCAGAGAGGACGACAGGCGTGTTCGAGGCCGTCAGATGTATCAAGAGCGATGAGGGAACCGGTTTCCTTCTTGTGGTGATATCCGATCTGGAAACTAACAACACCGCCGTCACCAAGGCCCTCGCGCTGGCCAAGATGCAGAACAATCGCGTCATTGTCATATCCCCGTTCTCATGGCCCTATCACGTTTCAACCGGTGATATAGATCTCCTGACGTTCGAGGAAATGTACGAGGATCTGAATGCAAAACAGTTATATCTCAATGGTCTGCGCTCGAACGGGATCAGGGTGATCGAGATGTCCGTCGGAGAACGGGGCGACCGTCTGGTCTCCACCCTGAGGAGGATGAGCCAATGATCAGGCATCTGCTCGTCCTGTACCTCGCTCTGGTTGCTCTCATTCTCGGTCCGGACCTAAATCCTCTCTGGGTGCTCCCCCTGCTCCTGGTATCGGTCTGCTTTCTCACCCGACAGAAATGGATAGGTCTCGTGGGATTCCTTCTGTTCGGATTGATAACCCTCGGGCGGATAGAGGTATCCTTCAACGACATGTATCAGCTGGCAGTCTATACCCTCGGGATAATCATACCCTCGCTCATCATGATGGAGCTTATTCTGTCCGGAAAGCCGTACAGGTTGGAGAAGTTGTCGCCCGGACCCATTATGGTTACGGCCGGTCTGATCTCAGGTTTCATCATATCCCTCTTCATCATCGTCAGGATATCGCGGGTAGGGGTATATCTGAACTCGGATCTGATCGTTCAGGTGTTCGTTCTAATGTCGCTTTCCATACTGTTCGCGGCTCCGGTTATCCTCGGGGGAAAGAAAGGATCGGACCGGGAGTAGTTGATCCGTAAGCCATATGTGTAATGGTAATAATAAAAACCAATAAGTATAAGAAGGGTATTGAGGCACTTCAATAGCATGTGGTATCTCCCTATCCAGTATGTTTCTGGACGGGATTTTGAGGCCGCATGCCTCATGCAGGTGGATTCAGATGGCTCGCAGGTCGAGATCCTCAAGGACAAAAGCACCGAAAACCAAGGGAAAACAGGCCGTGAAGGCCAAGCCGAAGGCCGATGCCCAGGTGCAGGGGGAGATTGTACAGGAGACGGAACAGAAAAAACCGGAGAAGGTTGTGAAGGAGAAGAAGGGCGGTCTTTCCGCCTGGTTCAAGCAGAACCAGAACCTCATTTTCATCCTCATCGGCATTTTCATACTCGCTTTCCTGATCAGATCCTATTTTTACTATCAGATCTCCTTCGACACATGGCCTCCCCGCATCGTTGGTAACGATCCTTCGTATCACAAGAGGGTTATCGATTTCGTCCAGAGCGAAGGCCGTCATCCCATAATCGATCCTCTGCTGAACTACCCCATCGGGGGGGGTAATCCCAGGCCGCCGATCTTCGACTGGTCCATCGCGATCGTCGGATTGGTACTGTCTCCCTTTTTCGGGTTCAACGTGGATGCGTCCACATGGTACGTGTTCCAGTTCGCGCCGACCTTCTGGGGAGCTCTCACGATCTTCCCGATGTACCTGCTCGGAAAGGAGGCTTTCGGAAGGAAAGCGGGCATCATGGCGGCATTTTTCCTGGCGTTGACCGCGTCACATATAGAACGTTCGACCCTGGGATTTACCGATCACGATTCGTTCATCGTGTTCTTCGTGGTCCTGGCGATGTACTTCCTCTCCAAGTCGTTCTCCGTGCAGAAGGATCGTAACTACATCGAGGATTGGAGAAAGCCGGAATCCGTTATACTGGGATTCAGGTCGTTCTTCACGGAGAACAAGGAAGCGGTGGGATATGCCGTACTGACCGGTCTGTCGATAGCGACAATAGCATTGACATGGCAGGGATACGGCTACGTCATGGCCATTCTTCTGATCTACTTCCTCGTTCAGCTGTTTCTCCAGAGGTTCCGAAACGAGGATTCCCTGGGAGTGTTCCTGATCATATTGATAGCGATAGGTATAACTCCGCTTCTGTCGCTGCCGTACTATTTCGTATTCTCGATCACGATCTGGAGCCAGGGATTCTACATACTGCTGGCCATGATAATGCTCGGGGCCTTCATAGTTCCCACCAGGGATATGCCCTGGCTGATAGTCATACCCACCCTGGTACTCTTCCTTCTTTCCGGATACTTCCTGCTCCGGCTCGGATTCCCGGATACGGCGGACCTCCTTTTCACGGGCGGCGGTTACTTCGTCACGAACAAACTCTATTCTACCATAGCCGAGGCGCAGGCCCCTGATCTGTCCCGGGTGGTATTCACATACGGACCCGCGACGTTCTTCCTCGGACTGGCGGGAGTGGTGATGGCGTTCATCCAGATCCCGAAGCATCTCAAGAAGGATTATATCTTCATCGTGATCTGGACCGGTGTTGCAATCTACATGGCGCTGACGGCCATAAGGTTCACGTTCAATGCGACACCGGCCTTCGCTCTTCTTGCCGGCTGGGTTATCGTGGAGCTCGTGAAGTTCTTCAAGGCGGAAGGGCTTTCGATCGTCTATTCCATCGTGGCGCTGCTGGTTTTCCTCGGTTTCGTTGGGGTCACATACGAGAGCTGGGATAATTTCGCGGTCAACAATTTCCTGCTTCTGACCATCCTGCCCATAGTCCTTGGATCCATCGGTTTCTTCGCATACATGAAATACCGCAAGCACAGGGAGAACTTCAAGTTCAGAACGATACTGACGGCCTTATCCGTGGGTTTCATAGTGATATTCCCCAACGTGCTCTTCGCGGTTGACGCTTCCATCCCCTACGAGTCAAAATCGGATATCGATCCGGACCTTGAGATATTCGGGTCATTCGGGTCGTCCCTTCACAGCGAATACTGGATGGATTCGTACATATGGCTGTCCCAGCAGGACACGATGATCGACGGTGAATACGTGGAGCCGGAGGAAAGGCCCGGTTTCATGAGCTGGTGGGATTACGGATTCGACGAACTTCTTCTGGGAAAACACCCCACCGCAGCGGATAACTTCCAGAACGGATACCAATTTACCGGTTCGGTCATTGCCGCCCAGAACGAAACCGAAGTCATATCATTGATGACCGCAAGGATCATCGAAGGGGACTTTATCGAAAATAAACGGGATTTCTCCGACGGTATGTGGGATATCCTAAGAGAGCATCTCGGGGATGACGATAATTCCTCCCTCAGCGCTATGGAACTCTACAGGATATACAGAAATCCCGCGAAGTACAAGACCAAGGTTGAGGGCAATCCGGGATACTACGGCAATTACCTGGAATTGACCACGCCGAACATCCTCTATGCGGCAGCAAAGGGCGTGATAATGAAACTCGGGAAGGAAGGGGTGGTCGAACTTTACAATGATGTGACACTTCATACCGAAAAATCCCTGCGTTACTTCGCTGTCGATTACAGGCTGTTTCCTTTCAGCTCCTCCAACACAGGGATATTCTATGCTCCCATCAAGCTTGCGGACAGGGATATCGACGATTATCTCGAGTACCGTGTATATGCCCAGGAGAACACCCAGGGATCAAACGACAATCCGGTATGGACCGATTATCCCGACAATCCGATATCGATGGAGAAGGCGGAACAGGAGGCCGAGAGACTCGGTTACAAGTTCAGGATCAGGGAGTACGATATGTACTACACGGATGCCTTCTATAACTCGATGTTCTACAAGACATATATCGGTTACTCGCCGGAAGACGTGGGACAGGTAAGCGACGGGAAGTCCATACCCGGCATGATGGGGACTTCGGCAAATCTGCCCCCGATGCAGGGTTGGAACATGACCCACTGGATGCTTGCATACAGAACCATGTATTACTCGGAGAAGGACGAGGCGAATTCGACCTTCCCCGACGATTACACCCCGCTGTCATCGAAGAAGGCCCTCGATCTCTATTACGATCAGGGCGGAGATGTGAAGTCAGGATTGGGACAGGGCGTGTTCTACCTGAAATACTACCACGGGGCCAAGGTCAGCGGCCGTGTGATGACCAACAGGGGACAGGGAGCGCCAGGCGTCCGGGTAACGGTCCTGGACGAGTACGGGATCGCCCACGGGAACGTCCTAACGGACATAAACGGTAGATACGAGGTCATTGCTCCCCCGGGAAGGACATCGATTCTGGTCACCGGAGGAGAGCTGAGCAACGAATACGATTACCTGTACCAGTTCCAGATCGATCAGTCGACCAGCCAGCCCGTGGTCAATCTGAACTCGACGCAGCTTGAGATATCGGACGATCTGGCCATGTGGCGGATCGACGACGGAAAGATCGAACAGGATTTCATTATCGGCGGCAAGACCATCTCCGGCACCGTATACTGGGATCTGAACGAGGACGGGTCCTTCACGTCAGAGGATGAACCCATCAAACAGGGAGAGATCACCTTCGTGATGAACGATTACGAGGACGTCGTATACGGCCCGACGGATATCGACGAGGACGGAAAATACAGGATATCCGACCTTGTCCCGGGGAAGTACACCGTGATTTACACACATGAGAATGTGGAGGAGGAGCTCATCTCGAATCTCAATATAGATCCCAGCACCGATACTGCAAGGGACTTGAAGATGCTGGATTCGGGAATCAACGGGCAGATCCTGTACAACGACGGAATACCCGTGAGAGATTCATCGGTTCTGCTGATATCTTCCGAGGGAAATGTCGAAAGGACCTTGACCGATCCCGCGGGCAACTATTCATTCTCCCAGATATATCCGGGGGTGTACGATGTGATCGTCGAGCAGTATGACTCTTATCACTTCCCGGTCAGCACTGCCATCTCAAACGGCCTCTACGAAACCGTTAATATCACACTGTATCCGGTTGCCACGCTTGATATGGAAGTGACATCCCGGGGGAACAACGGCGGTCCGGCGTCCGGAGCCTTGGTTAGAATAAATGACAAATTGAACGCATCGAGGGTGTGGACCTTCACTCTGGACGATGACGGTAAACTACTGCAGAACCTTCCCGCGAGTCTCTACGACCTGCATGTTGTATCGAAGGAGCGGGATCAGACATATACGGCACTGGCAATTCTGGACATGTCCTGGCTCAGTGTCAGTGATATAACGGTAGACCTTAAAAGCGCATTACGGGTGAACGGAACCCTGACCAAACTGAGCGACACGCCCATGGTGGATACAGAGCTCTCATTCCAGATGTCGAACTCGGAAATCACTGCCCACGCGTACACGAACAACAACGGCGAATACGAGATATATCTCCCCAGGGGAAGCAATTACAGGGTTATCGTGGATAACAAGACCGAGATCGGAAATGTTTCCTATTTCCACATCCAGGAATTGGAATACAAGGACAAGACCGGATCGGTTCAGCTGGACATATGGGCGGATTCGACAATAGTGGTGAGGGGGAAAGTTTACTGGGACAAGGATGGAAACGAGATCTTCACCTCGAGCCGGGACCTTCAGGAAATGGGGGACCCAAAGGACCTCGCAGCCGAATTCGCGCTGGCAAATATCACGGTTGCATTCCATCACCAGAACGGGACCCTTGCTTTCAAGACGATAGAGGAAGGTATGTACGAGGCACTGCTCCTTCCAGGCAAGTATTCAATGGAGATCGATGAACCTGGATTCGATCTCTACAAAAAGGAGATAATCATCGAGGATTCTGTGGCAAACAGGAATTTCGGGATCAACGGGACTGACGCTCCACTGGTTCCCCACGAGAGGGATTTCGAGCTCAACATCTCCTATCAGATGATCGGAACCGAGACCAGGACCATGGTGCCTCTTGCCAACACCGATGTGCTTTTCATTCCCGCGGAAAGCTACATGGAAGGTAATGAGCTCACCTTCACCACAGATTCGGAGGGTAAGATAAGGGCTTCCCTCATCCCAGTGGAATATACCGTGGTCGTGGATGAGAGATACGAGGACAACGGCCTTGAGCACAAACTCTACGGCAACGATCTTCTGTTCCTTGATCCTTCCGACAAGCTTCTTCTGAAGGATACCGTGATGAACCATACGGTGGTGTTTGAAGGGACGATGGCATTCACGCAGGACTCGCTTCTGAGGTATCCCGATGATGCCTCGGTGTTATTCAATCCGGTATACGGCGTCGGGGAGACCCTCGAATCGACATTGACTGATGAGAACGGAAGATTCCAGGTAGAGCTTCCCGCGGGATACTACATTTTGGAGAGCCACCATGAGAGGGCGGGCCAGAACTACCTGTATCTGGATACGATCACCATAGGTCCGGAAAGCGGGATCGAACGGTATATGTTGAAACCTGCATTTCTGGTCGATGGAACCTTCACGAATCCGTTCAACGGGATCAAGAACGCCCGCCTTCAGTTCTCTTCCGAGGATGTATGGACAAGTACGGTCCCCGATTCCAGCGGGGATTTCCAGATATTCATGTTCGAAGGCGAGTACAGGATCGTCATGTTCTTCGAGACGGCCGAGAGCATCATGGGAGAGGATGTCCCGGTGATCTATTATCACAACTCCTCGGTTGTCGTGGAAGGCCCGGTATTCGGCCTCGAGCTCGAACTGAACAAGGAGGTTCTCGTCAGCGGAGCGGTCTACTATGATGCCAATGGCGATAGGACAATTGAGCCCACGGAAAAACAGGCACTGGTATTGATAACCTTCACCCCGGAGGACGAGAACCTTGACCCGGTCACCGTATCTTCCGATTACGGGGGGGATTACGAGGCAATGGTTCCCTTTGCCCCGCTCACGATAACCGTGGAAACCGAACAGTTCAAGATGGAGCCCAAGGAGGGTTACGGATTCCTGAACCTTCCGGTAACCAATGAGATACTCTGGGACATATCCCTTGATCCGCTGGAGATCGAGGTTTCCGGGACGATGTTCATGGATGAGAACGACAACGACGAATACGATGACGGTGACAGGACCGTAAAGGGCCTGGAACTGACATTCTCAAGCGAGGATCATGTTGACACGGTGGTCACGGGAGACGGCGGTGCATTCTCTATAGGACTTCCGCCTGGAGTCTACGATGTTTCGGGATTCAAATACACGGCGTTGAAACCGGTATACGGTTACCTCGGCGAGATAAACATCGACCTGGGCGACAACATGACCGGGCTCGAATGGGAAGCAGTTGGAGCCGGAAGATATTCGGGAACCGCATACCTGACGGATACGGACGGAATATTCCACGGTGACATCAACAGCGATGAAACCCTGACGTTCCAGATAGATGACGGGGCCAGCATCGAAACCGAGATCAGGGGCGGTACCTTCACCGTAAACCTGCCCCATTATACCTATACTGTGTCGTCTTCCATAGCCCGCAGGGAATACAACATCGAGATGACGTACGATTACAGACGGGCTCTGACCATAGACGAGGACACGGTCCCCGCCGATCTCTCCCTGGAATTCGAGAAGAGCAAGACCTATACCTTCACCATGGAACTGATGCGGGAACATGAGCACGAGCTGCAGATGGTTCCGGGACAGACGGTAAGGATACCTTATTATATCCAGAACGCCGGAAACGAGCCCATTGTGGTGACAAATGAAGTTTCGGAGAAACCCGACGGATGGACCGTGGATATTCCGGGAGGATCCGAAATCGAAGTGGGCATCGGGGAGAGGATAGATAACCTGTTCGTGAACATCACCGCGCCCTCCGATCCCGATTGGGATAACGTTGTGAAATTCGAGGCCAAAACCACGGAGGAGACAACTGCCAACTTCCAGATAAGCATAGTAACCCCTCCAAGCTACGGTTTCGAGTTGAATTTCGATGCGGATGATCTCATCGGGATGGATTTCGATGAATCCTATACGTTCAACCTTACCGTCCAGAATATCGGAAACGGGGAGGACGTCGTCAATGTGATGATGGATCCCCTTCCCGGGACCACCGATAGATGGAGGATCGAGTGGGAAGGTTCGGAGGAATTTCCGGAATACGGAGAGAACGCATCCCTGACTCCGAGGGGACAGAGAAGGTATGCGGTGACGGTGCATTCTCCGACGGAGACCCAGTCATTTGTGGGTGATTCCCTTAGGCTGACCTTCAGCGGAACCAACCGCATCGGTGATTCGGAGACGGCCGGGATTACCCTGAGGTTGGCTGAGCCAAACCTCATTCTACCGCAGGGATATCTCAAGCTGACCAACAGGAAGCTCACGGATCCTATACTCAACAGGACCGTCGAGGCAAACATCACCGTCGGTTCGCAGAACAGAGCCGCGTCCCTGGTGAACGTAACCCTTCTCGTTGACGGGAAAAGGGTTGCCGACGGGATCATACCCAGCATACCGCAGGACGGATACGGATCAACCAGGTTGATATTCAATATCACCGAGTTCAACCTGACCGAGGATGATTTCCATACGTTCGAGGTGATCGTGGATCCCTTCAACAACATAAAGGAATCCAACGAGAACGACAACTACGGTTACTGGGATAACGTGGTTATCGGCGAGTACGAGAATGAGAGGGAGATCAACTGGCGCATCGTGATATTCGTGGTCACCATCATCCTGATCACGGTAGGGATCATCGCGTACAAGCAGAGAACCGAACCGATCTGATAGTGAAAATATATCGATGCATCCCGGATCTTTTTCCGGATCCGGGATATTTTTTTTTTATTACAGTTTGATAAATGGTGTCTCCGGCAACAATGTTGAAATCATATCAATCCAGAACTCCGTCGAAGCGCTGATGCTCCATGGGGGGGAGCTTCTCGGGGATCGGGTTCAGCTTGATGGCGAATCTTTCAGTGTAGCCCACCATGTACATCAGTCCCATGTTGAAGTTGCCGAACTGGACATCGGGTTCCTCCTTTCCTCCGACAAGCTGAACCACAACCCATCCGGTATTCTTGAATTTGGATTTAAGCGCCTGAGAAGTCGGAACCATTGATTTTCCCTCCGTCAGTCCCTGGAGGGCGGATCCGAGTTCCTTATGTCTGATGAGCTCCCGGATCTTCTGCTCAACATCGCCTGCTTCCTCGAGCAGGGAAAACACCCTTGGGACCTTTCCGGTCAGGGTGCCGCCGTAGATCAGACCCCTACCGCCTATACCTCCGCTGTAGGTCTTGTCATATCCCATGTTCCTGGATATGTTCAGTGTCCGTTTGAATACCGCCGGCAGGTCCTTGTAAACCTTCTCCATGTGCAGGTAATCCTTGAGCTCCTCGTAACCTAGGGAAAGCGTGGAAAAATGTTCCGTGACCTCTGCCCGGGTGAATCCCCTCGCACCCCACGAAGCCACATTTCCCCGATCCTCGATAACGACGTTCTTCCATCCCATATAATACAGAAGGGAGGCAAGTATTCCCTTGATCTGTTTGGATACCTGTCTCGGTATGAACAGACAGATCCTCGGACCGGCAGTCTTTGAGATTATGCTTCTTGCCGTTCTGAGCTTCAGGATCTTCTTCTCCTCGACCTTTATCTTTGCTTCGAGCTTCACCATTTCCTTTCCGTAGAACTGAATCCGTTTCCAGTGATCTTCATTGAGGTTGCCCCTGGTGTTGAGGAGTTCCATCATCTTTTCCCTGTTCCCGCGCATGTCCATGGGCATGGATTCATCGTACTTCTTCAGCATCTCCATGTCCCGATCAAGGGATTTCAATGTTTTTTCCAGCGAATCGGTGAGGTTGAAGAAGATCTTGTTGTGGAACTTCTCGGCTTCCTTGGCAACCTGAACGGCAAAATCGAATACGTTTCGCGCCTGGAGCGTCATTCCGCAGAGCGGGGTCAGGTAGCTCTCGGGATCCAGGCTAGACAGGGAGAAATAATTCATTATCGGTTCCATTCGATTCTTGTTCCCGAGGATGAGGGAAGCGGAGATCGATATCAGTATGAGGTTCCGCTCCTCGTCAATGTCCGGTATCCAGCGCTTGATCGGGATGTTTATTATGAAGTTCAGATGCCAGAGGTTGTCGCATATGGACGCAAGGAGGATAAGAAGCCTGGTAAGGTTATCGTCATGCCACGGCCCTTTCTCCATAAATTCGTGAAATGTCAGTTCTCCGCCCTTGGACACGTAGTTGAGATAGGCGCTCAGGATCGTTGCCGATGAAGGATATTCGTAGTCGTTCCTGGAGGGGGACAGTAGAAATGTACGCTCGTTGACGAGTTTTCTATCCCTTTCCTTGTCGTGGTGATCGATCCTGAATATGTTGTCCTGATCCAGGTTTATGTCCATGTCGCAGAAGACATAAGCCATGCCATCGTTGATGGTCAGCTTCTCGATGTCCTCGTACTCGATGGGGGAGACGTGGATCTGAACTTCGTCACCAAACCAGTTTCTGACCATCTCATTGATCAATATCGCACTGTTCAAACCATCCATATCGTTGTGAAAGTATATTCCGAGCATCATCGTCTTTTCTATATATTTCTTCAGCGGGTTGAGGAATGCGGATGTTTCCCCATGATCGATATTCTGGGCATCGAATATCTTCTCTCCGCTTTTCCTGGTTTTTTCTATCCCGGGAATCTCCTCGGAGGAAGGCCTCTCGATCGTTATGGCGCCGCCTGAATCACCGTCCTGTCCGGATGGCGGGGTAATGAACCTGTCGAGGGGAATGAGAGATTCATCATTCTTTTTTCCCTTTCTCTTCCTTCGGGGGGACATAGAACAACCAAGCCTGAATCTTGAAACATGTTTTTATTATACCAAACATTAAAAAAGTATCCGTATAAATATTTTTTATTTTGAATGGCATTGCATGTTTGTTGCTGATTTACATCAGAACACATGTGGATTTCTTTCACGGAAAACGTTGGATCAATGGGATAGTTAACACCGGAGTGATTCTCGAGCATTTTCTCGATCGGTCACTGCCTATGCCGGATAGGAGTTCAAACGGAATCGGGAGTTATGAAATCCTCTTCCTCGCCCTCATCATCTTCCGGATCCGTTTCCTCCTCTTCTTCCTCCTCCGGGGGTTCCTGCTCCTCAACATCCTCCTCCTCCGATGGAGCGGTCTTTTCGGATTCGAGATATGTTTCAGAGAATTCGGAAGTATCCGGTTTATCCGGCATCAATCCCACATTGACGTCCCGGTCCTCGTTCAGGATGTCGCTCTGGGCGATCATCTGCTCCAATTGATCCTTGGTGGGCTCGACCCCGTACAATTCCTTGTAAACCCTCTTCTGTTCCGAGTAGGGATCCTCGGTTGTCCTCCTCTTCACCATTCTTCTGTAGAAAGTGATGCCGAAATATGCGACGATGATGATGATTATGGCCACGATGATCAGGAAGAGCGGTACGAGCAGGTTCTTTGGAATTGGCTTCAGGAACGGCATGGTATCCGTTAGGAACTTGTACAGATTGTCGGCGATGACGATACCCTTGGAATCCGACGGCGCGTCGGTGATCTTGATCTCGATCGGTTCGGTTACATATTCGATCTCGTCATCCTCGGAAACGACGCGCACGATCAGTTCGTACGTTCCCTTGTCGGCATCTTCAGGCGGGAAGAATAGAACGTTGACGAAGGTAGGATCTGTGAACGACAGGTTCTTTTTGGATTCCAGGTTCACGGTCACATCCTGTCTGTAATTCCTGGAGAACTCAGCCCATTTCAGATCCGCAAGCTCCCCCTCGAGATAAACGGTGACGTTGTCCTCGAACTCGCCCATGTTGGTGAGGTTGATTATCAGGGCCTTCCCCTTTGTCGCACCCCTGCCCCGGTAAACCGTATGCTTCACAGGGTGATCAACTATCAGAGTGTAATCGGATATCTTGAGCAATCCCTCCCTGACCTGCGAGTAATTGCCGTTCGAATGCGCCATGACCTGAAGGGAGTAGGCACCGATCCCGAGATTCAGGAGCGATAGATTCAGCTCCGGATCCGGTCCGATATCCATCCATTCCGTGATATCGCCTCTCCACCTGTGGGATCCCATTCTTATCATGTAGGTGACATCCATCTCACTTTCGGATGGGGAGGGTGGCCAGCTTACGGTCGATCTGGAGGTATGCCTGAAATAGGGTCCAACATCACCCACCTCCTGTGGGGGAGGGGTGCCGTCATCGACGATCTGGAATATATGCTCCATGATGCCGAAACCGCCGATGTTGTCCGTGACGTTTACCTGGAGGAGGTAATATCCTGGATCCAGCTTCATCTTGACATCGTAGAAGGTCCTCTCATCCACGGACAGCGGTCTGGTGAATTTGTACAACCGGGAGGGATAGTCCATTATCATTATGCTGTAGAAAAGCGGGTCTCCTTCCTCGTCGAACGCATCCTCCCACCACAGATGGGGTCTGCTCGAGTTAACCTTGAACGGATATGCACCCCCGACGAATCTCGGAGGGTAGTTTTCGGGAATCTCGACCTCGATCCGGAACTCCGGAGATATTGTTTCCAGTCCGATCATGTCCTCGGCTTTCCACTGGATGTAATTGTAAACACCCTTGTCCTCGAATTCGATATTGGTCCAGAGCTTCACCCCTTCCGATTCCTGTGGGATAATCCCCTCCGGGTCCCTCCATTCGGTCATCGGGCCGGTTGTGGTCCGGTAGCGGTACTTGAGCGAGGATATGTTCAATCCGCTCGATTCGATATTGGTAGATCCGGGCAGGTGGTCCATCCATACGATCGAGCAGTTCACCGTCGCGTACAGCTGTTTGTCGTATACGGAAGGTCTAACCTTCGTGTAGTAGGGTCCTTCGGGATCGATCCAAAGATTTAGCGGTTCCGAGAGGCCAGGTCCGTTGGCAACCCTGTCCATCGCCTCGAATACGATGTAATTGTCCTTTCCCATCTCCATTTCCACCCTCGCCCATGCTTCGTAGGTGTTGTCGTCGATCTTGGTGAATCCGTTGACCTTGACACCCTTCTCCATGGATTCGAGACCTGTTACGGATTTCCTGACCTTGATGGTCCTGTTGTTAACCTGGCCTCCGCCCGTATCCTCCACGAGAACACGGCAAATGACGGTATCGGAGTTGAGCCAATCCTGCGGCTGCGGTTCGGTGACCGTAAGCTTGGGAGGTGTATCATCCATCAGGGGCCCGGGTATTATGTCGGATACGACCGGATCCGAACCCCTCTGATCGACGACCTCGATCTTCCACCAGGTCCTTCCCTCGTAAGAGCAGTTGAATGAAGCCTCGTAGATGGTATCGGTGTCCATGAAGTCATAATCAGCCTGGTTTATGAGATGCATTGGCTGGGGTTCCTCAACAACAGGGATGGTGCCGGCATCGTCGGCATAGAGGTACACCCTGGGATATCCGTCCATGGGAAGATCGTTGTTATCATCCCTGTAGAGGCATCTGTAGGATACATTGGTGTAAGCCGATGAAATGGAGCTGTTGTATTCGGGGAACATCGAGGTGAAATGCATCAGCGATATCTCCGGGAGGATATTTGGAGCCGTGGGGCCGCCGCTGTACCTGGCGAAGTAGGCATCGGATCCCCATTCGTTGTAATCCCGACGGTCGTCCCATACCACCATTGCCCGGTTCTTATGATCCATGGTCACTACCGGTTTCGTCTGAAGGGTCATATCCTCCCAGTACCTGTCGGAGTCGTCCACCCTGACCGGATCGGTCCACGAATCTCCGCCGTCGACCGATTGAATGTAGTAGATATCCCCCCCATCGGTGGTATCCCCTTTCGGGGTTTCCCTCTGGAAGGCGACGGCAAGAATGCCGTCTCCTGTTGCATGGATGGTGGGATAGAAATCCCCGTTCTCGTCCGGTGCGAAGGTGATCCTCTTGTTCTTGGTCAGGCTGGCGCCGTAGTCCCCGCTCTTGCAGAACCAGATCTCGTCCTTTCCGGTTCTCTTGTCCCACCAGACGAGGTAGAGGTTTCCCTGGTCATCCACGGCGTTCCAGGCCATGCCCCTTGAGTTTGCAGGCTCGAGATCGTCCGTGACCTGTACCTCAGGGCTCCAGGTTTCACCGCCGTCGGCCGATATTGACAGATAGGGTCTCAACTGACCGTCTTCCCTGTTGTCCTCCCATGTGACATACGCATGGTCGCCGTGAAACGACATCCGGGCGTATTTATGGTCCCTCTGTTCTATCGGATCGGTATTGATACGAACCGGAAGAGACCATGTGATGCCAAAATCATCGGAGTATGCGCTCCAAATATGATGGAAGACGCCCGATAGATTGAGATCCCTCCATACGCAGAGGATCCTGCCCTCATCGTTCATGGCTATCTCGGGTTCTGAGGAGTACCATGACCTGACGGCCTTCGGCTGGTCGATAACCTGGCTTCTGGAGAAGTTCTCCCCGTCCTGGGCCCAGGCGATCCTGATGTCCTGCTGATGCCCGATAGTATAGGATACATCCCTTTCATCCTGCCAGGCGACGTACACGGTTCCGTTCGGTGCTATGAGAAGTGAGGGATTCTTCTGGTGGGACTGATCGTTGGATTCGTTGTAATCCCTCAAAACGTCGTCGACCCGGGCCTGAGGGGACCAGGTCCGGCCCAGATCATCGGAATGGCTGATCATTATATCATAGTAATACGAGATCCTCGAGTGGAAAACGGCATATATCCTTCCACTGGGGGCCACTTCGATATCCGTGGGAACCTGATGGCTGTATCCCTGCTGTGTATCGTTCCAGGCGAATTTGATGCTGGTTGAGAATATCGTCTTCCCGGCAGAAGCCTCCTCCGAAATGAGGGGAATCAGTGGAATCGCGAACATGGTTATCATAAAAATGGCCAGGAACCTCGATCTTTTCATTGCAGGTCCTCCGTGAATCACTACCGGTACCGAACGTCCAGGGAGATGGATTATGCTTATCCTATATTAAAAATCCTATGTACATGAAAATAGGATCATTCAGACATCAAAGCGATCTGTTGGGCGGATAGATGTACAAAAAAAATGGGGGAGGAAAATGATCCCCTCCCCCGATACGATCGTTCGAAACGATCAGTAAGCCATGTAGGGCCATCCGTCATCCGGTCCAAGGCCGAAGGCCAGTCCCGAGAAGACATCGAATGACATTTCCACGTGGATGTTCTGGTCCGTGTTGACCATGAAGTCCATGACCACGTATCCCGCCATGACCCCCTCGGGGACCATGAAGTAGAAGCCAACCGTGTAGAAGGTCATGTGGGACCAGCACAGCCAGTTGGTTCCCAGTCTCAGAGGTGCGTCCGGATTTGGATACTGGGAGACGTTCACGAATGGAACCTTCTCGCCTCCGTGACCGAGACCTGTGTCGGGATCGACGTAGGTGGTCTTTATTCCACCAAAGTCCGCGGGTCCGGGGAACGCAGGTATGTCGCCTGAATCATCCGATGCCAGCACACCGAATATTGTCGGCACCCTGTAGTTCGTAGGATCGAAATCCTCGAACTTCATATGATCCGGGATAGCGTCAGGATTCAGATCATCCAGACCCAGCGAGAACATGGGATAGTCCGTGTTGGTCGGGTTGTAATCCCATGGAGTCATGGGATTCGCATCCGCACCGATCGGCACCCCGTCCCCGTCAACGTCATCATCGACGTCATAGGAGATGTTGTTGCTCGGTCCCGGCCCCCATTCGTCCTCCACCACATCTATCGTTCCGTTATGGAATCCGATCGATACGTTGAGATACTGGTAGAACCCGCGCTGGAAGAACTCCGATCCGGGTTCACCTCTCTCGATACCGACGATTATCTCCATGTAAAGGGGATCCCCCTTGTTCATGGTCGAGTCGATTATCCTGTAGGGGAATCCGAAGTAGTCGTGCATGAAGTTGCCGTTTGCATCCCTCCACACGAATGTGGGTGAGAGAATGGCTCCCAGGGGATACTGCAGTCCGGGTCCGAAGCCGGGCCAGTACCAGTTAAGGCTTCCCGTTGGTGTTGGGAACCCAATCCTTCTGAGGGCAATAGCCGTATCCAGCCTGTCGTCGGGAATCGTGGGCCTGGGATCCCAGTTATCCTCCATCCTGTCGTTATCGGTATCGTCGCTGCACGGGTTAAGATCGTACATGTTCCACCTGAATGTCTTCGGATCGGTTGTCGCTGGGCCCCTCTCCATCCATCCGAATATGTCATCGAAGGTAACCGGCTGTTTGTAGGGTCCGATCCCCAGAGCTGACACGTCGAGGTTGAGGTGAAGGAACTGCTCCGCGAACTGCTCAGCGGTCACCCATCCGTTTCCGATGGCGAAATCGTAAAGCATGTACCACCAGAGCCAGGGGTTGATGTTGTATAGAACCACGTTGTATTTGTTGACCGGGAGTTCTCCGTAGTTGTAAGCCTTTGTCATCCAGTATTCATACCAGGAGAACCTGTTCTCGGTCCATATCGAGAATCCCGAGTTGGGATTGCTGATGCTGTGATCGTCATTGTATCGATCGGGCCTCCATACGACCTGATTGTAATAAGGGCTGTTCTCATTTGTGTTCTTGGCGGACTTGTTGTTAACCTGATGATATCCGTACTCCGACCTCGAGTTCTTGTTGATAGGCCCCGGTCCGTAAGCCTGGGTCTCCTTATCGTCGGAGATCTCATCGGAATCGGTATCATTGGTATTAGGATCCATTCCAAGAAGGGATGCGCCCCGGAATTTGATCCTGTAGGTCAATTCGGGGTTGAGGCCACCTCCTCCCTGGTTTGCCGGGATCCAGAACAACATCCAGAACATGACCACATCCTGCTCCTCGCCGTTGAGTATACCGTCGCCGTCGTTGTCCTCCCAGTAATCCGGAAGTCCGTCGTTGTCGGTATCCTTCAGGTGTCCGTCCGTTGAGTCGCCGGATCCCATCTCGACTCCGTCGATGAGCATGTCGTCGTCGGTGTCCCAGTCATTGGGATCGAGGTCCAGTGAAAGCTCCATGGAGTCTATGAGTCCGTCCCCGTCGGTGTCGGGATTGAATGGATCCGTTCCCAGGAGTGTCTCGTCCAGGTCAAGGATCCCATCCCCGTCGGTATCAAGCGTCTCCAGTTCCAGGGGTTCTCCCGGTCCCATTGAGTCGGAACCGCCGCCAGCACCCGCTCCTCCCTTGTCGGAGAAGTCCCAGGGCCAGGCGTCGTCCGGGTCGAGTATGGAGTCGCCGTCGGTGTCCGGGTTGTTCGGGTCCGTTGGTCTGTAGAGTTTCTTTCCTGTTTCAGGGTCGTCTCCGAGGTACCTGAAGTATTCGTCGTAGTTGTTGTAGTGGCTTTCAGGTACTGCGGAGTAGGAAGCGTATTCCTCTCCTCCCCAGTAGTCGTTGTCGAGTTCCGCGTCAGCCGGATCTGTTGGGTCGAGGCTGTTGTCCACTTCCCATCCGTCCGGCAGTCCGTCTCCGTCCGTGTCCCAGTTGTTGGGGTCGGATCCTGCCGAGAACTCCTCCAGGTTGTTCAAACCGTCATTGTCAGGGTCGTATTCCCAGTCCTTGTTGGACAGGGGGTTGAGAGCCGATACGAAACCGACCAATGCGACCATGATTAGAAGGCATCCGATCGCTGCTGCCAGTTTTCTCATTCTTTGTCCTCCTGATTATACAATGTATGATATTTCCATGATGGAGTATAAAAGATTTATCGGACAATGAACTAACGGGAATTGACCGGAATATATGCCAAAAATAATGAAAATTAACTGAAAATTAGAAAAAAAATGAAACGGGACCATACGGTCCCGTTCAACTGTTCATCAATGGTGACCAGGTGAGCTTGACGCACTTCTCAGCGTCTTCCATCTCAAGTGTGATCCTAAGTTCATTGTTGTAGAACTGAACATAGAATCCCTTCACCAGAGATGTGTATCTGGTTACCCTTTTTCCGTAGTTGGTCAGGATTCTATCCTTCTGGGTGATAAAACCGGCTGTCTCCAGTTCCTTAATCTTCTTATACACTCCGGCAAGCGGTGTTTCCAGGGTCTCCGAGAGCTCCTGGACCGTGTAAGGCCTGATCTGCGTTGCGGACAGGATCCTGAGAGCCTGTTTGTCCGAAAGCACCTTTGAAGTTTCTAGCACGTTCATACGATACATCTCCCCGATATGTGCATACATGCACATGCATACATATAAATGTTTTTACAACCACATAGAAGTGTATATATATTAGTTGTTTCGAAAACAGACTTTTTACCGTAGAAACACCCTCGAAGGTCTGTTCAAGGGTTGTCTGTATGGTATCCTACCTCTGCGACGAGATGTTGAGCAAACTTGCCAGATGGCTGAGAATGGCGGGATATGATGTGATTTCCCCCAGGGGTTTGACGGACAGGGAGCTCAATCAGATCTCGGTATCGGAAGGCAGGGTCCTGCTTACCAGGGATCGGGATCTATCCAATATGAAGGGTATCGAGTCCCTTCTTGTAAGATCGGATGATCTGGTGACGCAGTTGGCGGAGGTATTCGAGTCCTATCCGGTAAATGATAATCCTCCCGGGAAGAGCCGATGCCCCGTATGCAATGGAGAACTGGTTTCGATCCGAAAGAGCGACCTTGAAAGGAAAGATGAAATGAACATTCCGACGAAGGTCATGGAGAACCAGAGCCTGTTCCTTATATGTTCCGAATGCTCGAAGATATACTGGTACGGGACGCACTGGGAAGGGATCACATCGATTCTGAAGGAGCATGGATTGATGCCGGAAGATTTTCAAATTCCACCGTAAGTTACTTCTATCTTATGGTTTTTCGAAAGAGTGAATTAGAGATCAATAGTACAGAGATTAAACAGAAAAGGCGTTTTAACATGATCATCGACGAGAGAACATATCAGGAAATATACGACGATTTGAACAGATACGAGGACATCGACAGACTCGCATCAAAATACAACTATTACGATAGAGAGCTGTTTCTTGTGATCTTCACCCAGAAGCAGATTAGGGACGTAACATCGAAATTCCATAAGGTCAAGAATAAAGCTGACAAGTTGACGAAAGAATGGAGATCAGGGAAATCTTTCCTCAAGATCGCGGAAGAGATCGACTACCCGCCGGTCATGGCCGCCTACATAATTGTTACCAATATGGAGTACGGCAAGAAATCATTCAGAAAGATGCTCAACCATCCCGAGAAGATTAAAAACCAGAGAATGCGAAAGGAGATAGAGAAGGTCAGGATAAAGGATCCGATATACAGTCCTGAGGGATACGAGGTTCAGAGGAAACGCGGTGAGTGGGGAGAAGAGAGGCTCAGGGTATGGCTGGATGAGAACGGTGTTGAATACGAGCGGGAAGAGGATCTCAGAAGCCTCGGTGGGAAGACCCCGGATTTTCTCCTGAAGGAGCCTGTTTATTTCAGGGGGGAGAAGATCGTGTGGATAGAATCAAAAGCGTCCTTCGGAGATCAGAGGGAGGTCCGGAAGAACCTGTCGAAACAGCTTGAATCATATCTTGAGATATTCGGTCCGGGCATGGTCATTTACTGGTTCGGAATCCTTGACAGCCTTCCTGTCATCGAGGGAATAGTCATCGAAACGGAGGAGGTCCTCAGGGATCACTGGGATTTCTGATCGCTTTCGGCGAATTCGGAAAGAAGATAGTGCTCCAGATCCTGTATGGCGCTCCCCCTGAAAAATCGATAACCGTTGATAACCGCACATTTATTTTGCTTCCATTTTCTCAGAATATCCAGGGCCAGATCGATTCTGTCATCGGATTTCTCCGGTATAACCATGGGCCAGGTCCCTGATTCACCCGCAATGCACATTGTCGAGTCGTCGGGAAAGGCCTCGAATCCGAACCAGAGCAACTCTGCCGATATATCGGCCTGCCCCTCGCCTGAAATCATGAACACCTCCCTGGTTGGATCGAAGTTGATGATGTCCAGAAGCTCCTCCCCTTTTATTTGCAATAGGGTGATATTCGATCCGTTCGTGTAATATCCGTCCAGGGATCTGATGCCTATGGAGATCCCGGGATCATCTTTCACTCCGCCGGATCTGAGGTTCCGGATCATTTCATCTATGCGGATCGATATCCTTGGATCGACCGGCCTGAGTGCGGATCTGATGAAGGTTGGCCGGCCCTTGAAAGGGCCGACCGGTGCGAACCCATCCCCCCGGATCTCGTCCTTACCTTCATCCATTTACAATCCTCATGAACATTTGGAATAGAAACACGAGTGGCATATTGAGCACCCATCCTGATAGACGAGGGAGTTGCCGCAGTCCGGGCAGACCCCGACGATCTCGTTTCCCGCGAGATCATCGTCTTTATCTGCCTCCTCCTGGGAGTAATAGTCCAGTGAGGGAGAGGTGATCTCCTCCTGTTCTATGGATGGGGGCTTTCCCTCGAGATACCTTTCGAGCGCTTTGGCCATTCCGTCCGGACATGATAGAATGGATTCCTCGGCCATGCCTACGGGACCCATTTTCGGATTCGGACATCTGATCATTTTCAGCTGTTTCACGATCAACCAGGGATCGATCCCCGATCTCATGGAAAGAGATGTGAGCCGTGCGATCGCCTCGATCTGGGCGGCGGCGCAGCCTCCGCCCTTGCCGAGGTTCGCGAACATCTCGAACGGGCCGAACTTGTCCGCATTTATCGTGACATAGAGTGCGCCGCAGCTGGTATCCACTTTTCCGGTCACTCCGTGGATGGTTTTCGGCCTGTCCCTGGGCCTGATGGTCCCCGTGTCCATACCGGTCTTCTTCTTCTTTATGGTGGAGAGGACCTGCTCCTCCCTGCTTCCATCCCTGTAGATGGTTACTCCCTTGCAATCGAGTTGGAACGCCATGAGGTATGAGTTCTTCACATCTTCGATGGTTGCCTCGTGCGGGAAGTTAATTGTTTTTGAAACGGCATTATGCGTGTACTTCTGGAAGGCTGCCTGCATCTTGATGTGCCATTCCGGGGTCACGTCGTGGGCAGTGGCGAAAATGTTCCGGTATTTTTCCGGGACCGATGTAATCCCCCTGACAGTTCCGTGTTCGATGATCTTCTCCATCAGTTCGTTCGAGAAGAAACCTTCGCTCAGGGCCACCTGCTTGAAGTATGAATGGACTTCCAGCATCTTCTCCTTGTCGAGAACATTCCTCTTGAAAGCCAGGGCAAATAGGGGTTCAATACCTGAAGAGGTTCCTGCTATGATGGATATGGTGCCGGTCGGGGCTATGGTGGTCGTGGTCGCATTTCTGATGGGAGGTTCCTTGTTCCGATCGAAGACCGATCCTTTGAAATTCGGGAACGAACCCCTCCTCTCGGCCAACTCAATGGATGCGGATTTCGACTCCTTCTCGATAAAGCCCATCAACTTGTAGGCAAGCTCCACTGCATCCTGGGAATCGTATCTGATTCCCATTTTGAACAGAAGATCAGACCATCCCATGATCCCAAGGCCTATTTTTCGGTTTGCCTTTGTCATCTTCTCGATCTCGGGAAGAGGGAAGTTATTCATCTCGATAACGTTGTCAAGAAAATGGACCGCTGATCTGGTAACGCGTCTCAGACGGTCCCAGTCAACAGTATTATCTCCTTTCAACATCAGGGAAAGGTTTATGGATCCGAGATTGCAGGATTCATGAGGCAGCAGCGGCTGTTCACCGCAGGGATTGGTGCTTTCTATCATGCCGATCTTGGGAGTCGGATTGTCCTTGTTTATCCGGTCGATGAAGACTATCCCCGGCTCGCCGTTCTTGTGCGCCTGTTTAACGATGATATCAAAAACCGCCGATGAATTCTCCTGCCCCGCCACATCACCGCTTCTGGGATTGATCAGATCATAATCCGATCCCGTTTCCAATGCCTTCATGAACCTGTCGGTTATGGCAACCGAGATGTTGAAATTGTTGAGTTTCTTGTTATCGTCCTTGGCTGTAATGAAATCCATTATATCCGGGTGATCGACCCTGAGGATAGCCATGTTTGCACCTCTCCGGGTGCCTCCCTGTTTAATCACATCAGTCGCCGAATCAAATACCTGCATGAACGATATAGGACCTGATGATACTCCCTTTGTGGATTTCACCAGGTCGTTCTTGGGCCTGATTCTGGAAAACGAGAAACCGGTACCTCCGCCGGATTTGTGTATCAACGCGGTCTGTTTCACGGTCTCGAATATATCCTTCAGCGAATCATCGACCGGAAGTACGAAACAGGCCGATAGCTGCTGAAGCTCCCTTCCCGCATTCATCAATGTCGGTGAGTTGGGCAGGAATTCCAGCGATGCCATCAGTTCGTAGAATTCCAGTTCGGTCTTGTCCCTGTCAGCCTTTTCATCGAATATCAAATCCGCTTCCGCGATGTTTCTGGCTACCCTGAAGAACATCTCCTTGGGTGTTTCGATAACTTTTCCTTCATCGTCCTTTTTCAGATATCTTTTGTTGAGGACGAGACGTGCGTTGTCTGTGAGAACAGGATCTCTAAGCTGTTCAAGGTTCAAATGGCGACCTCCTAGGCACTGATGATAGCTACCACTAAGCGGTTAGACATCCCCCGGCCCTGGAGGGAGTCATCCCTCTGATATGTAGATGACACCCCCGAGAGAAATGTATCCCCTTCGATGGATTATATCCAATGAGCGGTAGGCGGGGGAGGACTAGATGAAATATAAAATAATTCGGGGGATGACTAAAAGTATTCGGGAATTTATGCCCGGGTAATGGTAATTTATCCAATATTTCTCTATTCTGCTATAAATGTAAAAAGCATTTAATACTAAATTGGAAGTAAGAAACCAAGACGGATGAGGAAGTGTCATGTTCCCGGCCCACGAAAGGAAAAAAACGGGTTACGTTGGGAGAAAGGAGGAACTCTCCCGCCTAGCAAAGATCCTCGATGAGGTTAAAATTGGAAAGGGAGCCCTCGTAATGGTCGAGGGGGAGGCCGGGATCGGAAAGACGCGTTTTACATCAGAGATGCGCGGCATTCCGCAGTTTGAGGATTTCAAATTCCTCTGGGGAAGATGTCTATATTTCAAGGATACGGATATCTATCTGCCTTTCAAGGAGATGTTCAATCAATACAAGGAGCATATCTCCCAGATGGAAGGGGATATGAGCTCGCCATTTCCGATCGGGGATGTGCTCTCTCCCGAGGATGAAATGGGTAATGATTACATTTCCGAGGAGTCCTTCGTTCCGATGTCCCTGATACCGGCCGAGGTCGGGCTTGGGGAGGACGAGGATGAAGAGGAGGGAATGCTGGTCGAGGGACTTCTCCGGTTCGACAAACTTTCCCAGTTCATATTCAATCTATCGCAACAGGGCCCTCTCTGCCTTCTCATCGACGATCTCCATTGGGCGGACCCGCCCTCTCTGCAGCTTCTACAGTATCTTTCCCAGAAGATCAAGGATCAGCCAATATTGATCGTCTGCACATACAGGCCCGAGGATCTGTTCTGGGGAGGAGACAATTCCCATCCTCTTGCGGAGGCCCTTAAAAGATTGAACCGGGACAGGCTGTATTATCCCGTGAAATTGAAGAGGCTCAGCAGGGACGAGGTGGAGGCCATGGTCAGGGACATACTTTCCGTGGGTGATGTTCCGTCGAAATTCCTCGAACTCGTGTACAACAGGACCATGGGGAATCCCTTTTTCGTCGAGGAGGTAATCTATTCGCTCATGGAAAGGGGTATCATCGATACGTCAAGTCCCGATTGGTTCACGGATCTCGATCCAAAGAAGATATCGCTCCCGACAACGCTGAAGGATGTGATACTCAGGCGGGTTCACTGGCTGAAACCGGTTTCAATCAAGGTCATTCGCTTCGCCTCGGTCACGGGCGAGAGCTTCAATTATGATATTATAAAGGAAGCACTGGATCTGAGCGACGAGGCGGTCATAGAAGCCCTCGAGGAGCTGACTCACGCCAAGTTCATCAACGAATCGGAAGAGGAGGAGCATTACGAATTCGAGAATCCCGTGATCCAGGAGGTAATCTATTCGGAGCTGAACCACTCGAGAAGAAGATTCCTTCACAGCAAGCTTGCCAAGGTGCTGGAGAAGAGATTTACCGATACGCCGGTGGAATGGGGGAATATTGCGATCCACTATTACAAGGGAAAGGAATATGAAAACGCGTTGAAATATCTGACCAGGGCCTCATCATATTATCAGCATATTTCGCCTCACCGGGCGCTTGAATATCTCCATATGGTCCTAGACTGTATCGAAAGGCTTCCCCAGTCAGATTCGGTGAAGACCCAGCATATGCACGTTCTTCACGAGATCTCGAACCTGTGCATGTTGATAGGGGACTGGAAAAGATCACGCGAGTTCGCGGAGAAATCCCTGAACCTATCGATGATCCTGAAGGATACCCAGATCGAGATCAAGACCAAATTGACGATTGCCGAGATACTCAGGATGACCAGCGATTTTGATAAAGCCCTTACTTATTACAACGAGGTCGTCAGGTTATCCCAGGTTCAGGAATACTCGGAGGGGCTTGCAGTATCGTATATGGGTATCGGTTTCATCAGATGGAGAAAGGGCGATTATCCCAAAGCCCTCGAGATGTTTTCCAAATCCCTGCAGTATGCGAAGCTGGAGAACAATTTGAAGACGATAGGGACCCTCTATCTTCATATCGGGAACCTGTTCAATCACAGGGGAGATCTAAAGAAGTCCATCGATTACTATCAGAGGGGAGTCAGGCATCTTGAGAGCTCCGGGGATCTTTTCAACGCGGCCAGAGGTTACTCAAACAAGGCAAATGTCCTATTACAGCTTGGAGAGATCGAGGAGGCCGAGAAGGTTCTTTCAACCGCTCTGGAGAAATCCAAACAGAAGGGTGGTACGGACAACTGGTGGCCGTATATCAATCTGATACGCCTCAGATCCATACAGGGTAATTATGCGGAAGCAGGAGAGGTATACAATCTCGTTCTGGACCTGATTAAAGAACTCGGCGACAAGCACACCCTCGGTCTGGCTGCCATGTATATGGGAGATTGCAGGTCGAGAATGGGTGATTACAGTGAAGCGGAGACCCTTCTTGGAAGATCGATGGCAATATTCGAAGAGCTTGAGATCCCTTACGATATTGGAAGAGTGAAGATGTACCTGGGGGAAAATTACACGAGAAGGGAGAAGACCGATGAGGCCAGGAACATGCTCAGCGAAGCCCACAGGATATTCCAGTCAATCGGTGCCAACCACCAGAGGGAAGTTGCCAAGGAAGAACTCAAGGAGATCATGGCTTCAGAAAAATGATTTCTATGCTCCAGGTTCAATTATATCTGAATCCAATGGATTATATTAGTTAACTGATTGGATATTGAAAAGAACGATTTTTATTGATACCAATATTTAGATGATGATTAACTCGGCTCCCTATGATTTTTATATAATTAGGCGCCGGGAGCCGGATTTGTGCAGCAACAATCATTTCATGATTGTGCGCAGTTAGAAGTTTCGATCCTCCGGCTCAAAACTTCTAACAACAAGTTCAAATCCGGCTCCCGTAATATATCCTATCTTCATTGATTTTCAATCAATTTCGATAGAATAGAGGCGCCGGGAGCCGGATTTGAACCGACATGGGTTGCCCCAACGGTTTTCGAGACCGTCGCCGTACCAGATTGAGCCATCCCGGCGTGATTGTTTGAATGACAGGAGGTCAAACGAGCATTGTATAAAAATGATTTCGGTCAATGGATCGATTTCATGCATACATCATGTCGTCATGCTCGTCCCTCGTGAGTTTCTTCTTGATCTCGGATTTCTTTCGGTCCTTTCTCTTGTGTTTGACCGCCTTTCTCTGGGTTTCCTCCCTGCCCAGGAATGTGAAGTCCGTCCTTCTCAACCTTATGAAGGTCCGGTCTGGCAGCCTTTCAAGGGAGATCCATCCCCTTTTCTCCATTCCCTTGAGAATCCTGTCCACCTCCCTTAAGGGAATTCCGATCTCATCGGAAACCGTATTCGAGTCCACGGGGTAGATTCTGAGCAGGACCTTCAATATCTTTGCCTCTATCGATTTTGCCTTGACCTGCACCAATCCGTCATCCCTCCCCCATCATAACCTTTCTCATGGTGTCCATCTCCGCATCGGTTCTTATCAGCTTGTTGGAGAATCTGCTCCTCGAGGCGTGGTAACCGAGATTCCTGAGGTCTTCCACAATTTTATCGGCGGCGGGCTGCTGGATCTTCCATTTTGAGGAAAGAGAGTCGATATCGAAGCCTCCCGGGGGAGCCTCTATCTCAGCCAATGTTCTGCGGATCATTTCCTTTATCCTTTTCAAGGAACCGATGTTCGTCAACCGATCCCCGCTTCTTTCGATATGGGAGTTGAGTTCTTCCATGATTTCCCTGTCCGCCAGAGGGCCCAGCCAAAGCGGCCCCATTACAGTACACCCTTTCCCCTTGTCCCCGATCTCCTGAAGAGATCTTGCCGGAACCGGACGGTCTGGAGGATCATCAATAAGATACCCGATCTCCTTCAGACTCGAATCTGCTCTTCCGGCTCCCTTTCTTAACCTCACATAGCCTCTCAGAAAATGATCCGAAGAATAGAAGAAGACCGGGTCCGCTCCGATCTCGTGGACAGCGGCCGATCTTGCGATATATCCCATAAGGGCCCGGCATGAGGTCTCGTGCATGTATGATGTCTTTCTAAGGGATATTCCGTACCGTCTTCTGGCCACTCTCGGTATCGATCCCGTCAAGGCCGCTGTATCAGTAGCCGTGACCGCGAGAATGCCGCCGGATAGTACCGACCTTACGGCCTGGTCAATGAATGGGACGGGCGATCCGAACGGGTCCACATCGATGTAGGAGTACCTGGTGGAGGTGAGATGGGATGAAAGGTCTTCATTGATGAATTCGATGTCAAGGGAGTTCCTCCGGGCGTTCTCTCTTGCGTTTTCCACGGCCATTCTGTCCCGATCGTTACCGACGATCCTATGATTTTTCTCTCCCCAGGATACCTCCTTCTCGAACCTCAACGCCCTGACTCCGGATCCCGTAAGACCGTCCAGAATGGATATGACGGTCCTGCCGGGGAGGATACCCGAATCCGCAAACACCTGCATGAGCAGTATCGACATGTCCCTGTTCTCGACCATGGCGGGATTGAAGAAGACTCCATTCCTGATACCTGGCCCCCTGTTTCCGCCCGAGGGTTGGATCTCGAGTTCTACCATTCCCTCGGAAAGTATGAAGCCGCCGGTTTGGGATCCGGTGTCGTCGCTCATCCGATCCGAATCCCGTCGGTACATTTTATAATGTTCCCGTATGAGGATGTTCGAAATGCGCCCGTATCGATGACCTTCGGATATAATTGTCGATAATTACGGATGAGGGCGGGCCCCAATCAGGTATACTCTCTCCATGTGTGTTTGCATTTCGTGCATCGGTAGAACCTGGTCGTGGCCTCATCCGCGGCCCTGGTCTGCCTGAGATGCCAGTATGCCCCTTTGTTTTCACATTTGGGGCAGAATACCGATTCGTCGATCGGAAGCGTGTCCATGTCCTTGAAAACCGGAACCTCTCTTAGGTCCTCATCAAGCTGTTCTCTGACGGTCGGTTCGGCTTTCTCTCCGATGGGTTTCTCGAATTCGCATCTCGGACATACGAGGTTCTCACCGCTCGGTCTCAGGAGTGTTTTGCAGTTGGGGCAGAACATGGGATACACCACAAATGGTTGAATATCAATGGCCATAACGGTCATCAATAAAAATTTTTCCTATTATTCCATTCAGCCCGCCTCCGGTCGGATAATCCTCTTGGAAATGATAATAATGCGTTAATTGGGAGAAGATAATATAATGATAATGGCTTATGGCATTCGATCATCGGGGTGGTTTAAATTTCAGAGAGTTTGACTTATCCAAAATGCCCTGTCTGCAGCAAGGGTCATCTTCTACCAGTGGTTCTGGGGGGTGGAGGTGAGAAAGATGTGGTCTACCGATGCACATCCCCGGACTGCGGTGTGAGGTTCGACAAGCACGGATACGAGAGATTCGACGAGGAAAAACAGGAATTCATCAGGTTGAAGGAGTTTTGATATGATCTTTCCGGACCTGATCTCCGAAATGGAAGCCATCGAAACCGCGCACGAGACCGTTCTATTATCGGATATACTATGCTCACACTGTAACAGGAGGATCAAGGGACGGGTTTACGAGATGGATGGAAAGCATTACGATTCTTACTGCTGGCAGTTCAGACATATTCTCCAGATATCCGAAAACGACAGCCGATTCGTTCGGGAACAGAAGCTCTTCGATGACGATTGAAAAGGTTTCATATCAATACACAGGTTTATATCCCTGTTAGAACTCATTCAGGACGATATCTCGATGATAATGAGGTGCTGATGATGAAGGTGGAGATAGAGAACATTGTTGCGAAAGCCACCCTGGACGGAGATCTGAACATGGAGAGGATAAGCTCCGCCCTGCCCGGCTCGAGATACCAGAAGGATATCATGGAGGGCATCATTTACGAGATGAACGATCCCAGATCGAACGTCTTTCTCCTTCAGGACGGGACGGTCAAGGTCCATGGTCTGACGTCGGAGGATCAGGTTGACCAGGTGCTTGGATCGTTCACCGGCATGCTGAGATCGGCCGGAGTTGAGATCAGACGGAAAGGACCTTCTGCTATCCAGGAGGTGATCACCTCCGCCGATATCGGGAAGCTTGATCCGGGGAGGATCTACCGAGAATTCAGCAAGGACGGGATTGTATACGATCCGAAGGTGCTTCCGGGATTCATATTGAGAATCGGCAATACGGGAGTGACGGTTCTAATATTCCCTGAGGGGAAGATAGTATCAAAGGGCGCTGACAATGTCATGGACGCCGTATCAGCCCTCGAGATGGTTAAGAAGAGATTGGAATGATCAGGCGGGATCATATGGTCGAACCGGACAAATCCCTTCCGATCCTCGACTCCCATATGCACCTCGATCCCGGCGGTGATCCGGCTGGAGCGGTCAGAAGATTTCGAGCCGAGGGAGGCACTCATCTTATCATTGTTCACAAACCCTACGACTCCATCCCCATATCGTCCCTTCAGGATTACAAGCTCTCATTCCAGCAGACCATAGAAATGACCCGAAAAGCGAAAGAGGGCGGGATCAGAGCCTACTGCGTGGTCGGTCCGTATCCGGGCGAACTTCCTCATCTAGCTGAAAGAATGGGACTGAATGCGGCAGCGGATCTTCAGAGAAGTGCCCTCGATGCTGCAGTGGAACTCGTGGAAAACGGAGAAGCTGTCGGTTTGGGCGAGATCGGAAGGATTCATTTTCCGGTCGAAGATGGGATACAGGACGTCTGCGATTCCCTTATGGAGTACTCGATGGAAAGATGCCGGGAAATCGACTGTCCGGTTGTGCTGCATACCGATTCTCCTTCGGACAACCCGAACCTGATGGATCATCTGGCCCGGATCTCGGACAGAACGGGTCTGGCCAGATACCGGGTCGTCAAGCATTATTCGAGCGGAGACATGGTCGATCCGTCGTTCAACAAAGGTCTGTCAGTATCGGTTCTCTCCAGCAGAAAGAACATCAGGGCAGGCCTCAGCTACGGACCCGAATTCCTCCTTGAAACCGATTACATCGATTCCAGACAGAGACCCGACGTCGTGATGCCTCCGGACACGGTCCCTAAGAAGATAAAATGGGCTTACAGGACCGGTCTTATGGACGAATCCGTCCATGCCAGGATGATGATCGATCATCCTGAGAGGGTGTTCGGGATCGACATGTCGTAGGATGGACAGCTCGGGGGCTTTTTCATGATATTACTTTTTTTCCAATCCAGACAGGCCGTTTGAAGTAAAAAATATATATAATCCTGCCGTTGGGAACCCCCACATAGTCATGACCATTTTTTCCTGACCGGTACACGGGGGGCAAAGTATGGATTTATCGAGCAAAAAGATAAGCAACGTTCATGATTCAATCATGAGATATATTGCCGCGGTCGCTGTGATCATCATGTTCGTGATCACACCGTTCACGGTAATCGGGAGTGTTGAAGATCTCGAGGTCGCAGACTTCTTCGAGGGATCCTCGCCAGGGGCGATGCTCGGCTGGAACATTACATCATTGGGAAACGTGGGCGGATCCTCGGCGGAGGACTACGCCGTATCCGCTCCGGGTGACGACAAGGTCTACATATGGCACGGTCCTCTTCCGAACGGTTTTACTACCTCGACCGGAATAGGGGGGGCGCCAAACTGGATCATAACCGGCCCGGCCAACAGCGATTTCGGCTGGTCGGTTGCCGGAATCCCCGATATAGATAACGACGGTGACAATGAGATTCTGATCGGGGCTCCCGCCGAATCAAAAGCATATCTGTTCGAGGGCGGATTGCCCTCGACATCGAAATCCTATCTCAGCGCTGTTCTGACCATCGTGGGAGGGGAATCCGAAATGCTGGGGCATTCGGTGGCGGGTTTCGATTACGCCAACAACAGCAACATCTACATTGCCGTGGGAGCGCCTTTGAACAACCACCTCGTTGAATCCGCCGGGGCGAATTTCACCACGGGCGCGGTTTTCATGTGGAACATGACCGAGGTTATAAAAAGCGGGGATGATACGGTTTACTGGTTTGCGGCAAACAAGTCGCTGGTGGGTGACGTGAACAACGGAATGTTTGGTTTCACGATGGTCAATCTCGGAGACGTCAATCTCGACGGAATAGAGGATCTCGGAATAGGGGATCCCTATTACGACTGGAGTGACGATGGTGCGTTCTATATTTTCTATGGAAAGCCAGAGGATTATATTCCGATAATAGTATCCTCGGCCATAAACGGGCTGATCATCGGAGAGAAGGGATCCCGTTTCGGCTGGTCCACCACGAGAGCTGGAAGCCTGGGTGGAACGGATGTATTCGCTTCCGTCGTCGTTGGGGCTCCCATGTTCGGAAAGGGCAAGGTTTATATCTTCTACGGACAGCAGTCTCCTATCCGGGGCAATATCTCGGCTGCCTCCATTGCGGTCTCTCACGAGCTTGAGGGAGAACTTGATGGAGACCGATTCGGCTGGTCTGTATGCGCGAATTCGATGGGTTCCGAGGACCTATCGGTCACTGTAGGAGCGCCCGGTTATGATAACGGGACCGTTAAAGACACCGGCGGTATTTTCACGTTCTTCATGACCTTCGGTGGCCAGGTCACGATCACTGATGCGGATACCAGCTACATAGGGGATCAGGAAGCGGGCAACCTGGGTACCGGTGTTTGCGAGGTGGCCTTCGGAACCAGCGGAGATCCGAATATACTTGCATCTGCCGCGAACTACGACAGGTCATTCTCGCTGGTCAATACCGGAAAGCTCTTCATACTGGAGAGGAACAGGCTTCCCGAGATCTCCATAGGAATCCCCTCTCCTCTGATTGGCAACGAGAACGACCTTTTCACACTATCCGTCCTTTACAAGGATTTCGACGGAGATCCTGCCTCACACGTTACTATGACGGTATATCGGGATTCTGGAATGAAGGATCCCATCCGGACATTGAAACTCAACAAGAGCGCAGATATGGATTTTGTCAAAGGAGTCAACTACACAGTTTCCTTGAAGCTTCCGAATTCCATCACGGAACAAGATCAATCGGCCCGTTTGTATTTGAGCGCCGAAACCCAGGCGAAGCGGGGATCAACGAGGAGAATCCTGACAAATGCGTCAGGAAAGGCCGAGAACGGTCCCATAGTTGATGGTATACGACCTTCCTCCACGTTGTATGTGAAGGCCCAGACTTGGGGAGACAACGATCCGAATGCCGTTGAGGGTACTCTCAGGCTTAGCTGGGACTGGCCCGGTGAGGACGAGTTCCAATCAGGCACCATCACCGGCAAGGTGACCAAGTTAACGCTCAAATATAGAAAAGGGTCCGAGATAACCGAGGCAAACTGGAACGATGCTGACGTGTACAAGACATTCCAGGGCGCTCAGATCAAGGCCCCCTACATACATGAGAACTGGATCACCATGGGACTGCCGGAGGATATTGAGAACAATCCCAACGATATCCGGTTCAGCTACGAGGTGGGAAAGGTGAACATGTACTATTTCGCTTTCCAGGCGGAGGACGATCAGGGAAATATCGGGCCGATATCGGAATCGCCCGGAGCCGAGGTGTGGTGGAGGAAACCGATCATACCCGGCAACACAACCTGCGAACTCCTTGATGTTCCCGACGATAACGGAAAGCAGCTCAGCATCACCTGGATACCATCCTCTGTCGCAGGCGAGGATCTGCTCTCGTACTGGATCTTCATAGATACGGAACCGATCACGAGCATACGAAATGAGGACGGATCGTACCGAATGCCCGATTTCAACATAACAAAGGACGACGATCAGTTCTACAATACAACCAATAGATACATTATTGACAGCTACCACGGCGGAGAGATCGAAAACGGCCAGAGTTATTATGCGGCAGTCGTTCCGATAAACTGGCTGGGACAGTTCACGCCGCTGGTTGAGATGTCCGGCCCGGAGACAGTCATCGATGACAAGGGTATAGCCATATCCGCGATCAAGGACCTCAGGGTCACCGATACCCCGGACGATTTCGGCAATTCTCTGACTCTTCAGTGGACGCCGACAAGGGATCAGAGGTTCACCGACTATCTTATCTACGGGGCCGATTACCCGTTCTCCGATATCGAACAGGCGGTTCTGATCGAACAAATTACGGACATATCCGCCTCATCCTACAAGGTGGAGGAGCTCAGCGGGGCTGATATAGCACCAGGCAAGCTCTATTCCTTCGCGGTCATAACCAGGGATTACAATCGACATATGGACAAGGAACTGGTGATAGACGGTAATTACGTTTCCAACATCAGGGCCATCAACGAGCAGGATAAAACACCCGAGGATCAGGTTGACCATGTGGAGATGGTGGACAGACCGAATGACGGAGGAGGAGCACTTCTCGTCACATGGTCGGGGAACATAGTACCTGGAGAGTTCTGGAGATATTACATCTATTTCAGCGACGAACCGATCGAATCCATCCTGGATGTGGAACCCTACGCGGAAATTACCAACTACCGCGTGGAATCCTATGAGATCAATCAGACCGTTGATGGTGAACCTCTGGTGGACGGCAGGGATTACTATGTCGTGGTTACCATCGAGGACTTCAACGACAACGAGAACACCGATATCATAATCGAATGGCCCGGCAACAATTACGCAGGTCCGGTACAACCTGTCAACCAGTCCGATTTCACTCCCCCGCCTGTCGTATCGGGGCTCAGGATAGATAATCCCGAGGCGGATGTGAACAACACCTGGTTCAGGATCAGATGGACGGCCGCCGACACCGGATCCGTTCCGGACTTCAACAGATACATCATAACATACTGGGAGCAGATCGAATATCCGGAGGAGATAATCATAGAGGATATCGATACCGATACCTGGGTGATCGAGGATCTGACCAGGGGGACCCTTTATTGGTTCAACATCTCGGTGGTTGACGACAACGGAAACCGCGGGGACGCCCTCGATCCCAAAAACGTGACGACCACCGGACTGAACCAGGCCCCGTACAATCTCAGCATCACCGTGAAACACGAGGTCGAGGGATCCGACGAGCTGTTCCAGGTTGTCCTGAGCGATGAGAATCCCGAGACCACAATCAAAATGGAGGATATCGCCTATTCCGGACAGCTTTACTTCGTTGGCATGGCCAATGATGACTACACGATCCGACCGGAGAGAATGGAGTACTACTGGAACCTGACCACACCCGACGGCCAGTTCATCGTGAAGAGCGGAAAGGTTCCCTCTTTCAACATCCCCATCGAGAAGGAAGGGACGTATATCGTTTCTCTCGTGATCGAGGACGATGAGGGCGAGGCATCCGAGGAACTCGTGGTTACGATAGAGATAACGAAAGAACCTCAAACAGAGGCCACGATAGGATGGATCCTCCTTGGCGTATTCATCCTTCTTTTATTCCTGTTCATCGCGATCGGCCTGTTCGTGTGGATCAGCGGGAGGCGTTCCGCAAAGAAGGAACAGCTGGAGAAATATGAGGAGAGGAAGAAGGATATCGAGGCAATGGAGCCCATATACACGAATCTCCCGACATGGAGCTGTTCATGCGGCCAGACCAAAGTGAAGATCACCGATGACTCTCACTGTAGCTTCTGCCTGGAATCGTTCGAGGGAGTACCGATCAACGGGATCGATCAGTATCTGGCAGATCACGATCTGGTCCTGACGGAGATGAGGATAGCGATCCCGATCGGATGGCAGGGGCAGGATAAGGCGATAGACGATGCAGAGAAGGAGCTCGAGGAGAGGAAGGAGAGAGCGCTGCACGATCTGGAACAGGAATACGCAAGTGTCCTTGACATCGAGGTGGAAGGCGAAGGCGATGATGAGGGAGACGGGGAACCCCTCGAATCCCTGCAGCATCGGGGTGCGATCATACCCGGTCAGATGCCTCCGCCTGCGGCGGGATCTCCCCAGATGCCGCCGCCTCCGACGCCGGGTCAGCCCCAGATCGGAGGAGGCCAGCCAACCCGGATAATACCTCCTGGCGCACAGCCTCCGGGACGGATCGTCCCTCCGGGACAGCCAGGTGCCCAGGGTCCGATCGTCCCCCCTCGTCCGGGGCAGCCCAGGCCGCCGTATCCTCCACAGCAGCAGTGAGGATGCGTACGGATGAAAAACGGCGGCCGCATACCGCCGTTTTTCATTTTTCGAATGGGATCCCGCCCTTTGACCTTGCCCGCACAGCGGTTAATTTATTCAAGCATGTGTATATATATAAGATCGGTAACTCCTTCGAGGTAAGATACGGATGGGCAACATCGAGGAACAGATAAAGGAGATCGAGGAAGAGATCTTCAACACCCAGAAGAACAAGGCAACAGAGCATCATATAGGGAAATTGAAGGCCAAACTTGCGAAGCTCAGGGCCCAGCTGGAGCTTCACAAGATAAAGGCCGGAGGGGGCGGCCGTGGTTACTATATCAAGAAATCCGGAGATGCGACCGTTGCGCTGGTAGGTTATCCCTCGGTGGGGAAATCAAGTCTGTTGAACGTTCTGACCGATAAGGTATCCGAGGTGGGGGCCTACGAGTTCACGACGCTGGAGGTTATTCCCGGGATCATGGAATACAAAGGGGCAAAGATCCAGATCCTCGACATGCCCGGACTTATCAGGGGGGCTTCCAAGGGAAAAGGCAGGGGAAAGGAGGTCATCACTGCCGCCCGGGCCGCCGATATTATTATCCTGCTGGGTGACGTATACAATTACAGGATCGATGTTCTGAAGCGGGAGCTGATCTCGGCCGCGATCAGGATGAACGAGAACCCGCCGAATATCCACATATCTCCCGCATCCCGCGGGGGAATAGTGATCAGAAGGACCGTCAGGCAGACTCATATGACCGATGACGAGATATCCGAGATCCTGAGGGTATACGGCACCGTGAACGCGACCATTGTGCTCAGGGAGGACGTTACCCACGATCGATTGGTGGATTTCCTCGCAGACAACAGGGTTTACATACCGGCGCTTACGGTGATCAACAAATACGACCTGGTCTACGATGGAGTGGACGAGAAGATCAGGGAGCATGTTGACCGGGAGTTCTTCAAGCTCTCCGTCGTGGACGGAAGCGGTATCGAGGAGCTGAAGGAACTGATATTCAACACCCTGGGTTTCATGAGGATCTATCTCAAACCCCAGGGGGGAAAGGCGGATATGGAAGAACCCCTGGTCATACTGGATGATTCCACTGTCAGAACAGTATGTGAACACCTTCACCGCGACTTCGTGGATCGGTTCAGGTTCGCCTACGTATGGGGTGATAGCGCGAAGTACCCGGGACAATCGGTCGGTTTGAACCACCGTCTGGTGGACGGGGATATCCTTTCGATCATCATAAGGAAGAGGTGACCCCCCCTTTTTGGCTTATTGAATATATATTGGACAAAGATTATTAGATTACTCAGCCGTGGCAATCTCGCAGTGGTGATCGAATCATGGCTGAAGATCTACAGAGCGATCCTGATGAAACGTCCGGATCGGGAGGATCGGACAACGTTTACGACCTGATAATCATAGGAGGAGGTCCTGCCGGTACATCCTCGGCGATCTACGCCTCCCGTGGAAAACTGCGGACATTGGTGATCGACAAGGATATCGGGCAGGGGGCGATGGGAGGAGATCACCCGATCTCGAACTATCCCGGGTTCCCCGGGATCACGGAGGCGGGAAAGCTGCTCGGTTTGATGAGGGAGCAGGCTGAGGGACTTGGGGCGGAATTCATTCTCGACAAGGTCATTTACACAGATTTCAGGGGGGATCTGAAAGAGGTTTCCACCCCTGCCAGAAAGCTGTTTGGAAAATCCGTGATCCTCGCAACCGGATCAATGGGACGGGAGCCCTCCATCGGTGGAGAATCGATGTTCGTGGGCCGGGGTGTGGCCTACTGTGCGATATGCGACGCACCTTACTTCGAGGGGAAGAAGGTTGCGGTAACCGGCAGCGCGGACCGGATCCTAGATGAACTGGACATGATCTCGAGGTTCGCACAGCGGATATTCTACATATCACCTTCGGGAAAGATATCCGACGAGGATATCGAGAGACTCCGGTCGATCCCGAACCTCATTACCATGCCCGGATTCAGGCTGAAAAGCGTCAAGGGATCCGCGTCCTTCGAGGGAGTCCTGTTGAAGGGACCCGATGGCGATGAGGTCCTTGATGTGGACGGAATATTTCTCTATCTTCAGGGGAACAGGCCGGTCGCCGACTATATAGTCGACACCCTCGAGAGGGGCGAGAACGGATGCCTCGTTGTGAACGAGGCGGATATGTCAACTTCCATTCCCGGGGTCTATTCCGCCGGGGATCTCAGGTGTAAACCGTTCAGACAGATATCTCTGGCCGTGGGCGACGGATGCAGGGCCGCACTGTCCGCCGAGAGATATGTAAAAGGATCTGACAGGACCTCATCCCAGTGGTCATAGACCCAAACAAAAAGGATAGCGCGGTGCTCATCCCAAGCGGATCACTCGTACTGGATGTATGCCCTCTCTATGATTATCGGTGTAAGCGGGGCATCGTTTGCGTTGGTGGATGCCGATGCTATCTGGTCGACGATCTCCATGCCCTCAACGACATTTCCGAAAACCGTGTGCTGTCCGTCAAGGTGGTGGGCGCCGTTTGCTCCCTGCACGATATAGAACTGTGATCCGGACATCCTGACATCGTCCCCTTTCTTGGCCATGGCGATCGCACCGCGGTCGTGCTGAAGTCCGTTATCCGCTTCGCTCTCGATCGTGTATCCCGGGCCTCCGGTCCCGTCCCCGCTGGGATCGCCTCCCTGGATCATGAAGTCCTGGATGACCCGGTGGAATGTGAGACCGTTGTAGAACTGCCTGTTGTTGAGTGAGATCCAGTTCGCCACCGTTATGGGCGCCTTTGCCTCGTCGAGGAATATCTTGATGGTGCCGTATCTCTCTATCTGCAGGTATGCATACGGCTGACCCCTTTCGGATATCTCCTCGTCCAGGAACTCCCCGTTATCCTGCCTGTCGCCCTCGTCCAGATAGAAGAACTGGCTGAGGACGAAACCGGCTACGATTATCACCACAGCCCCCAGCATCACAAGGAGCGGGGTCATGCTGGAAACTCCGTCCTTTCTCATACAATGGGAGGATCTCATTCCTCATCACCTCTGTTGATGTGGTTAACGGTAATCTGGAATACCAGCGTCTTGCCGGCGACCTCGGTGTTGAAATCCAGGACGATATCCCCTCCCACGGAGGTGACGTAACCGTTTCTCTCCAGGTTCTTATCGCCTGTCGGTAAGGTACCCTGGAACCATAAAGGATACAGGGGTGTCACTTTATCTATCTGGACCCTTGTTTTCGTTGTGATCTCCTGGACCTGGTGGTGTATGGTTATCACATTTCTCTCGGTTGACAGGTCAACCACCGTGGAGTTCCATGGGAATCCCATATAGCTGACTCCATACCTGGCGTTGTTGATCACGGTCACGTTTCTGGGTGAGTGGGATACGATGGTCATGTCCCACCCCCAGAATGGATGTATGAAGCTGTCGTCCTCTTCAAGGTCCACCATGGGGTAGTACAGGGTGAATTCCTCGGCGGTCAGCGTCTCGACCAGCGGGATCTGCATTGTGGAGTTCACCACCAGAACCCGCTCATCGTAATACTCGGGATACCCCTTTTCCGGGGGTATGGATACCTGTTTGGTCTCTCCCACCTTCATACCTATCACGGCGTCGTTGAATCCGGCTATCATGGTAGCGGCCTCCCCCTCCTCTACAACCGTGAACTTCATGTCATCGTAGGTCTCCTTTAGAATGAAACCCGGGGATTTCGGTATGGAGTCGTTCCTGGCAATATCGCCGACGGATGTATCGAAGACGGATCCGATCTCCCCGCTAGGTCCGAGGAAGTATCCCGTGTAATCAACGGTAACCTCGTCACCGGCCTGTATCCGGAGGACTTCCTCCTTTTTATCATCCTTTTCCCAGGGCCATCCCTCCTCGTCGACATACGTCATGACGGCTATGCCGCCGAACATGAGTATGGCCACGACGATGGCCCCGATGCAGAACTTCTCATCATCCATCTTTGATACCCCTTCAAACCTGAATAAACATTAAGGATATATCCATTTCTCATCGTTCCTTGCGTATTCGAGGATCTCTTCGTCCCGGAAGAATATTCCTATCTCCCTTTCCGCGCTGGCCGGTGAGTCCGATCCGTGAACCACATTCCTGGACAGGTTCAATCCGAAATCTCCCCTGATGGTTCCGAAAGGGGAATCCGCGGGATCGGTCTTTCCCATAAGGTCCCTGACGCCGTTTACGGCGTTCTCACCCTCGACCACCATGGCAACAACCGGCCCGGACGTGATGAAATCAACCAGGTCGGGGAAGAATCCCTTTCCCTTGTGTTCGCCGTAATGAACCTCTGCGGTATCCCGATCGATCCTGATCAACTTCATGGCCGTGATCTTGTATCCCTTTTCCTCCAAACGGCTGATGATCCTACCGATCAGGCTCCTGTGAATCCCGTCGGGCTTGATCATGAAGTAGGTCCTCTCAGCTGTCAATGGATCACTCCTTCTTGTGATGCTTCGTCCAATTCGTCTTTCTGGGAACTCTCTTGAGTTCGATCATGTTCTTGTAGCATTTGGAGGAGCAGAAGTAGAATATATGGGAGTCCTTCTTGATATACATCCTTCCGGTACCCGGTTCTATTTTCTCCCCGCAGAAATTGCAGGTCCTTGCCTCTACCATCTCCTCACCTCACACTGAGCTTTCTGGCCTCTCTGGAGGATTCCCGAAGCAGGAGGATATCCCCAACCTGGATAGGACCCATTGCGTTCCGGGCGATGATCCTGCCCTTGTCCTTACCGTCAAGGATCCTGACCTTGACCTGGGTAGCTTCACCGGCCATTCCGGTCCTGCCGATAAGCTCGACAACCTCAGCCGGAATTCCATCAACTGGCACTTGAAATCCCTCCGGTTACTCCTTCTTGTTGAGCTCGAGCAGCCGCTTGGAGATCGATTCCACCAGGACCTTTCCCTTGCCGGGCTGAATGATCGCCACAGCTGTGGTGGGGACCTTCAGCGACGCCGAGTTTCCAAGCTCCTGCCTGCTCGGAACGTAGGAGTAGGGAATTCCCTTCTCCCTGCAGAGGTACGGGATATGCATGAGGATCTCGGGAGGGGTGACATCTCCGGCCATGATGACTATTCTGGCCTTGCCCCTCTCGATCACCTTGGTGACCTCATTGGCTCCCTTCTTCAGTTTCCCGGTATCCCGGGCAAGCTCAACTGCCTCGTACACGGACTCGATAAGGTCCTTGGGCATCTCAAAATCAACGTAACTTCCTTTTGCCATTTTCATACCTCCTTCCGATCCAGAAGCGCATGTTCCGGACCTTCATCAATCATTGGATGCATGTTGGAGTGTTGACACAATAAAGAACTGTTATATATACGTTTCTTACACTCAAAATGTGCCTTGAGGCAATGTCCAGCAGAGTGTTTATTCCATGGATATTTCCCTTTTTTTCAGCGGGTATGAATTGCCCCGCAGAATTTTAATACGAGCGGATCGCCTTTTCAACAAGACAAGGAGGAATATTCGTTGAGCGACGATGAAGAGCTTAAGGATCGGGAGCTCGAGATAAAACGGGACAAGGTCAACCAGGCCAAGTGGTATGAATCCCTGAATCTATATACCGAGGCCCTCAGGATCTATACCTCCATCAACGATAAGGAGAACGAGGAGAGGGTCAGGAAGAAGATGGTTGACGGTTACTCCAGAAAGGCCGTGGAACTTGAGAAGATGGGCAGATATCAGGATGCTGCAAACCTGTTCTACCTTATCGGCGACAGCGAATCCGTGGGAAGAATGAAGGAGATGGATCCGAACCTCGTGATATTATACGACGAGAAATCGGGGGGGCTGGCCCAGCTGGCGGAAAATATCTATTCCAGGGCCCCCGGGGATCTCGAGGACCGCAGTTTCTTCAAACCCAACGAGAGGGACGATACAAGACCCGAACCACCAGAGGTCGAACCGCATGTGGCCGAGATGGTCATTGAGGACGGTGTTGTGAAGGGGAAGAACGGTATGAAGGTGAAGATGCCCAAGGGAAACAGGTCCGTGAGGTTCTGTCCGTACTGCGGTGAATCACTGATAACCAAAAAGGAGCCCAAGTTCTGTCCGTACTGCGGCGAGGAACTCTGAATATCTTTCAATGGCATTTCATACAGGTTTTCTAGGTTTTCTCATCATCATCTGAAGGCGGGAGCCTGGGCAGGATCCTGGACGGATGTGTGAACACCTCCGCTATGTCCTCCCTCCCGCGATTCTCCAGGAACCATCTCACCAGATGGGTGTGGTAGAATTTGTCGTAAGAGAAGATTATTATCAACAGGGCGATCGTGGACAGGATGGCTCCGATAAAGAATCCGAATGAAAATATCGAAAGGAATGTCGAGACCACAGCAAGCAGATAGAACTCCTTCTTGTATATCGAATATGCGGCGACAACGGCCATTATGGATGCGAGGAACATCAGAACGGCCATTATGTCGGTTATGAATGTTGAATACCTCTGGGATTCGAATTGAACCGTGAGTATCGGAATTGACTCGGAGGGCGATCCCCTCTCCATGGGTATGTCCAGGACGTTCGGGACTCCCTTCCTGACTGTGATCTCTCCCTCGGTCACCTTGTAACCGTCCTTGATCAGCCGGATCTCCATCTCCCCGGTCATGATCCTGTCTATCACGGCAAGTCCCTCGGTGTCGGTGGTGGCCGTGACATTTCCCTCGCCGGACGTCAGCGTTACGGTAACTCCCTCGATGCCCTGCCCGGTCGTCGAATCCAGCGCCCATATGGTAAGCGATGCATGATCCGACGGACTCTGCTCGTCCAGGTCCTTGATCCCGAAGGATCCCGTGAGGGTGGAGACCGCGGAAGCAACTCCGAGTACGGCCACGATGCCCATGATGACAACGGCGACCATCAGCCTGGTTTCGAGGGAATCCTCGACCTTCGCCGGGACGATCTCTTCCTCCTCCTCGATCATGACCTTGGATCTCTTCTTCTTCGAGATCCCGGAAAGCTCTATGTTCACCTTTGATGCCTTTTTAACCGGTTCGATCCTGAATTTTCCCCTTTTCGAATCCAGTATGCGGATCATCATCTCCTTCCCGCATCCCTGGCATTCGAACGTGAACTCACCGTCTTTGGTTCCTTTCGGAGGTCTGAGGAGGAGTTCCTCGTCACAGTTTGGACATCTTGCCTCGACTATCTTCAATCGGGGTACACCTCGTACGATAATCCCGATCTTGGCATAATATACTTTAGGGAGATCGAGGGAAATAATTGCATTGGAACAGAAGTTATTATTATATGCATATCCCGATCATGGTCTCATGGGGGCCCGGTTCGAAGAGGTTAATATTGATGAGGCTGGAAACAGACCCAGGCTTACCATGCGCCAGCATCTTTTCAGAAGGCTCCTGCACCTTTCCATCTCTTTGACCGTCGTTTACTATCTTTTTACCGAGACCATAGGTTTCGTTCCCAGGAAGGCGATCATCTTCTGTCTGTTCGGATTACTTCCAGCTGTAATTGAATTCGTGAGGATCCGAAAAGGAGTACTTCTCATGGGTCAGAGGCCCCATGAGATCAACATTCCGGGATCCTATCTATGGTCCACATGGGGGGCTCTGATAATGATCCTTGTCCTTCCTCAATCGATAGTGGTACCCACCATAATGATATTCTCGGTTACCGATCCCATGCTCGGTGAGATAAGGATATGGAGGAAGTGGCTGGTCCTTCCCCTGGGCTTCGCGTTTATCACTCTTCTGTACATGCTGTTCGGATATCCGTTTTATCTGGCGATGGTAGGCGGCTTGTTCATGGTAATAGGCGAATCCGTGGAAGCGGCAGGGAAGTTCAGGATAAGACCGGAGCTAGTTCATCTCTATACGAAGATGATGAAGATCGACAGGGTGGAGATCTTCTTCAAGACCGATGACAATTTCACCACCCAGCTGGTTCCCGGGTTCATTCTGGGATTCATATATCTTTCATGGCCGGGGATCTTTCCGGGCGATTTCTTCACTCCTCTGGGCTGACGATATTCGCAAATTCCCTGCCCTGGTCTGATAGGAAGGATTATAAAAGAAATGCATATTCTCCCCCTGCACGAGACCACGCAGGCGTAGTCTAGTTGGTTATGACTAAGGCCTTCCAAGCCTTCGACCCGGGTTCGAATCCCGGCGCCTGCACTCCATTCTATTTTTGATGATAACCGTGCAGGCGCCTATTGGAAAAAAATAATTGAATAATGATCATTATCGTTTTTTTCCATACCTCCTCGCCTTACATTGATCAGATATTGTCCTTCCGCTCGGAGGTCCCTGCGCCTGCACTTTTACCCACTCAACTTGGTGAGTGGGTATGCCGCAGGCTTTGGGTTATGGGATTCGAACCCTGGTCTTCGAAACGCTACAACGATAACTGCGTTTCGAAGTGCGCACAATTTCGAAATCAACAATATTTCATTGAGAAATTGTTGCTGCATCGAATCCCGGCGCCTGCACTCCAATTTTTTTCTGATTTGAACCGTGCAGGCGCCTGAAGGAAAATAATGATTAGACTTTGATCGGTATCGTTATTTTCCATATGTCCTCGCCTTGCATCATATGGGAAACGTCCTTCCGCTCGGACATCCCGGCGCCTGCACTCCAATTTTTTCTGATTTGAACCGTCCAGACGCCTGTAGGAAAATAATGCTTTGACAACAATCAGTACCGTTATTTTCCATACCTCCTCGCCTGTCACTAATTAGATATTGTCCTTCCACTCGGAGGTCCCGGCGCCTGCACTTTTACCCACTCAACTTGGTGAGTGGGTATGCCGCAGGCTTTGGATTATGGGACTTGTGAAAAATGTTCCATTTTTCACGTGTGTGCACAATGTTCCATTGTGCAAACATTCGGACCCTGGTCTTCAC